>DASXAW010000019.1:0-6768 GCA_036406535.1 Gaiella sp. | reverse complement strand
TCGTGCCGATTGCTCCACAGCGCCGCATCGGTGCGTGCCCTTGTGGAGTGATTGACACCAGGTTGGTGCAGCACGCGCCCTTGACGAAATCCGGTGTCTGACACCGTCCCGCTCAGCGGGCGTCGTACGTGCCCCAGAGGTCGCGCAGAGCGCCGCACAGCTCGCCGACCGTGGCGCGCACGCGCAGCGCCTCGCGCAACGCGGGAAGGAGGTTCGCGGAGGATTCCGCGACGCGGCGCACCTCGGCGACGGCCGACTCGGCCGCCGTGCCGTCCCGGCGCGCGCGCAAGGCCTCCGTCCTCTCCCGCTGGGCGCGCTCGATCGCGGCATCGAGCCGGTGGAGCTCGATCCGCTCCGGCTCGTGCTGCTCGTAACGGTTGACGCCGACAATCACGCGCTCGCCCTGCTCCACCTCGCGCTGCCACCGGAACGCCGACTCCTCGATCTGCTGCTGCACCCAGCCGGCCTCGATCGCCGCGACCGCGCCGCCGAGCTCGTCGATGCGGGCGATCAGCTCCGTGGCGAGCGCCTCGAGCTCGTCGGTCGACGCCTCGACGTACCACGAGCCGCCCAGCGGATCGGCGGTGCTCGTCGTGCCGGCCTCGTGCATGAGGATCTGCTGCGTGCGGAGCGCGAGCATCGCCGAGCGCTCGGTCGGGAGCGCGAGCGCCTCGTCGAACGCGTTCGTGTGGAGCGACTGGGCCCCGCCGTAGACGGCGGAGAGGGCCTGTGCGGCGACACGCACGAGGTTGTTCTCCGGCTGCTGTGCCGTCAGCGTCGAGCCGCCCGTCTGCGCGTGGAAGCGGAGTGCCTGCGCGGCCCCCGTCGTCGCGCCGAAGCGGTCGCGCATGATCTTCGCCCACATCCGGCGCGCGGCACGGAACTTCGCAACCTCCTGCAAGAGGTCGTTGTGCGCGTTGAAGAAGAAGGATAGGCGCGCGCCGAACGCATCCGGCGAGAGGCCCGCGGCGACCGCCGCCTCGCAGTAGGCAATCCCGTTCGCGAGCGTGAACGCGAGCTCCTGGGCGGCGCTCGAGCCGGCCTCGCGGATGTGGTACCCGGAGATCGAGATCGTGTTCCAGCGGGGAATCCGCTCGGCGCAGTACGCGAACAGGTCGGTCGCGAGACGCATCGAGGGTCGCGGCGGGAAGATGTAGTTGCCCCGCGCGACGTACTCCTTGAGCACGTCGTTCTGCACCGTCCCGCGCAGCGCGTCACCCGGCACGCCGCGCTCGGCCGCAACGAGCTCGTAGCAGAGGAGGAGGAGCGCGGCCGGCGCGTTGATCGTCATCGAGGTGGAGACCTCGTCGAGCGGGATCCCGTCGAGCAGGCGGGCCATGTCGTCGACCGAGTCGATCGCGACCCCGGTCCGGCCCACCTCGCCCTCCGCAAGCGGGTCGTCCGAGTCGTAGCCGAGCTGCGTCGGGAGGTCGAACGCGACGGACAGCCCGGTCTGCCCGTGCGCGAGCAGCGTCCGAAAGCGCTGGTTCGTCTCCTCCGCCGACCCGAACCCCGCATACTGCCGGATCGTCCAGGGCCGCCCGCGGTACATGTCCGGATACGGGCCGCGCGTGAACGGGAAGTCGCCCGGCGGCTCGCCGGGACCGGTCGCGTCGGCCGGGCCGTAGACGGGCTTCACCTCGACGCCGGAGTCCGTCACCCGTCGTTCAGGCGTCGCGGCCACGCCCCGATCCTATGCCGGACGCGGGCAGAGCCCACGTCCCGCGCTACAGCGAACCGCCCGCCCGCTCGATCGCGTCGAGGGCGATGCGGCGGCCCGTCTCGACGTGGCGCGTGATCGCCGCACGTGCCGCGTCGCGGTCGCGGGCGACGAGCGCGTCGTAGATCGCGCGGTGCTCCGTGACGAGGTACTCGCCGCGTTCGAGGTGCCCTCCGCGGATCACCTGCATCATCAGGTTCACGGAGAGCTCGCGGTAGAAGCGCGAGAGGAGCTGGTTGCCGGCGAGGTCGACCTGGGTCTCGTGGAAGGCGGCGTTGGCAGTGTCCCACTCCTCGTGGGAGATCGCGGCCGCCGTCGATTCGAGCCGCGCGCCGAGCTCCTCGATCCGCTCGTCCTCCGCCGTCTCGACCGTGACGTCCGCGGCGTGCAGCTCGAGCGCGAGCCTGACCTCGTACCCCTCGACGAGCACGCGCGTGGTGATGGGGCTGACGAAGTAGCCCCGGCGTGCCTTCACCGTGAGGAGGCCCTCCGAGACGAGACGGGTCAGCGCATGGTGGACCGGGCTCCGCGAGACGCCGAGCTCCGCCGCCAGCTCGTGCAGGCTGAGTTTCTCGCCGGGGCCGTGCTCGCGAGCGAGGATGCGGGTTCGGAGGGTCGCGTAGACCTGCTCGTTGAGGTTCGCGCGCGGGAGGACCATGGCCACGGGTCAGATGTAACATGACACGCCCCCGGTCCGGCAACCGGGGTTACGCTGGTCACGTGAGGGTCGCCGTGAAGCTGTTCGCCGCCCTGCGCGAGCAGCGGGGCGCGCGCGAGGTGGAGGTCGAGCTCGCGGACGGCTCGCGGGTCGACGCCGTATGGGCAGCGCTCGGTCTCGGCGACGAGCCTGTCGGCCTCGTATACGCGGTCAACCGCTCGTACGTGGACCGCAATGCGCCGCTCGCGGAGGGCGACGAGGTCGCGCTGATCCCCCCGGTGTCGGGTGGGGCGTTTCGGCTCTCGGACGAGCCGCTGTCACTCGAGGATGTCGTCTCGGAGGTCGCCTCCGACGATGCGGGCGCGGTCGCGACGTTCGTCGGCACGACACGCGCGCACTCGCGCGGCCGCGAGGTCGTGCGGCTCGAGTACGAGGCGTACGCCGGCATGGCGGAGGCGGAGATGGAGCGCATCGCGGCCGAGCTGAAGACGCGCCACGACCTCGTCGAGATCGCGATCCACCATCGTGTGGGCCCGGTCGAGATCGGCGAGACGAGCGTCGTCATCGCGGTCTCGGCGCAGCACCGCCAGGCCGCGTTCGCCGCCTGCAAGGAGGCGATCGACACCCTCAAGCAGACCGTGCCGCTCTGGAAGAAGGAGCTGTACGTCGGCGGCGAGGCCTGGATCGGCCAGGGATCCTGAGCGGCCCATGAGCACCCCGCGCGACCGCGACCTCGAGCCCGTCACCGCCCCCGAGCCGGGAACGCTGCCGAGCGAGCACGACCGCAGCCGCCGGTCGCTCCTCGGGAGGATCCTCGCGCCGCTCGTCGTCGTGATCACCGCGCTCGCGAAGTTCGGCGTCGCCGTCTTCAAGTTCTTCGGGATCTTCCTCGCCGTCGGCGGGTATGCGCTGATCTGGGGCTGGTGGTTCGCCGTCGGCTTCGTGCTGCTGATCCTCGTCCACGAGCTCGGCCACTACATCGAGGCGCGACGCGAAGGGCTCGACCCGCAGCTCCCGGTGTTCCTCCCGTTCCTCGGGGCGTACGTCGCACTCCGGAACATGCGGTTCGACCCGTGGGTGAACGCAAAGGTCTCGCTCGCAGGCCCGGTCACGGGCGGCGTCGGCGCTTTCGCATGCCTCGCGGCCGCGGAGAGCCTCGACTCCGACCTGCTGCGCGCGCTCGCCTACACCGGCTTCCTGCTCAACCTGATCAACCTCGCGCCGATCGGGATCCTGGACGGCGGGCACGTGCTGCGCTCGTGGCGCGTCCTTCGCGCCGGGGCCGGTGCGCCCACGCCGGCCGCCGCGCGGCACCGCGCGAACCTCGTCGCGATCGCGTCGATCCTCACCGCCGTCGCGCTCGTCGCGGGCATGGTCCTGGCCCACGTCCCCCAGGACCGCCTGTGAGCGACGGGGGCGAGCTCGACCGCCGCCTCCTCGAGCGGACCCAGGAGACCTTCGCGAGCGACGTAGCGTTGATCGCCTCCGAGTTCCTCTCCGGCTTCCAGGCCGTGGCCAGGATCGACCGTCCCGCGGTGACGATCTTCGGCTCGGCGCGTGTCGCCGAGAACTCGGCGACGTACGAGGCCGCCCGGGAGACTGCACGCCGGTTCGCCGAGGCGGGTCTCGCGGTCGTAACGGGCGGCGGCCCGGGCGTGATGGAGGCGGCGAACCGGGGGGCGAAGGACGCGGGCGGCCTCTCGGTCGGGTTCAACATCCGCCTCCCGCACGAGCAGGGGCTGAACCCCTACTGCGACATCGCGGTGACGTTCAAGCATTTCTACGCCCGCAAGGTGATGTTCGTGAAGTCGGCGGAGGGCTTCGTGATCTTCCCGGGCGGCTTTGGGACGATGGACGAGCTCTTCGAGGCTCTCACGCTCATCCAGACGGAGAAGATCGGCACCTTCCCCGTCGTCTTGTTCGACACCGACTACTGGCGAGAGATGCTCGACTGGATTCGCGCCGAGATGCTCGCGGACGGGCTCGTCTCCCAGGACGACCTCGATCTGCTGCGCCTGACCGACGAGCCGGAGGAGGCCGTGGCGTGGGTCACGTCGATGCTCGGCACGCGCCGCGCAGAGGGCACGGCCTGAGCGAGCTCGACGACGCGGTCGAGGCGATCCGAGCCCGGAGCGCGCTGCAGCCGCGCGTCGGCGTCGTGCTGGGCAGCGGCCTCGGTGGGTTCGCCGACGCCGTCGAGGACGCCGCCGAACTGCCGTACGCGGAGATTCCCGGCTGGCCGGCGTCGACAGCGGTCGGACACGCCGGCACGCTCGTCCTCGGGGCGTTCGGCGACGTCCCCGTTGCGGTGATGAAGGGTCGTGCCCATCTGTACGAAGGCGTTCCCCCGGCGAAGGTCGTCTTCGGCGTGCGCGTCCTCGGGCGGCTCGGGATCGAGAGCCTTGTGCTCACGAACGCGTGCGGCGCGATCGACACGGCGCTTCGCCCGGGAACGCTCGTCGCGGTCTCCGACCACCTCAACCTCCAGGGCACCTCGCCGCTCGTCGGCCCGAACGACGAGTCGCTGGGGCCTCGCTTCCCGGACCTGACCGACGCCTACGACCCCGCGTACCGTGCCCTCGCGCTCGAGGCGGCCGGCCGGCTCGGGATCCCGCTCGGCGAGGGCGTGTACGCGGCCTGGCTCGGCCCTGCGTTCGAGACGCCGGCGGAGATCCGCATGCTGCGCGCTCTCGGGGCCGACCTCGTCGGAATGTCGACCGTCCCCGAGGTGCTCGCGGCGCGGCACATGGGCATCCGCTGCCTCGCGCTCTCCTGCGTGACGAACGCGGCGGCGGGCGTCCTGCCCGAGCCGATCGACCACGAGCGGGTGCTCGAGGTCGGTGCGCGGGCGGCGGGCGATCTCGTCGCCCTGCTGCGGGAGGTGCTTCCCGCGCTCGGGCGTTCTTAGACTTCGCGTAATGCACCTCCGCGACCTCCCGTCGGTCGATCGGCTTCTCGCCGACGACGTTCTCGCGGCCGCGCCGCGCCCCCTCGCGACCGAGGCCGCGCGGGCGGTGCTCGAACGGGCTCGCGAGACGATCCGGGACGGCGGCGAGCCCGGCGATCTCGTCGAGGCCGCGCGCGCAGAGCTCGACCGGCTCGCGGCCCCGGCACTGCGCCGCGTGCTCAATGCGACGGGGGTGATCGTCCACACGAACCTCGGTCGCGCCCCGCTGCCGCCCGCGGCACTTGCGCGGGCCGTCGACGTTGGTGGCTCGTACTCGAACCTCGAGCTCGACCTCGCCTCGGGCAGCCGAGGCTCGCGTCAGGACCACGTCGCGGAGGCGCTCCGGCGGCTCACGGGGGCCGAGGCGGCGCTCGTCGTCAACAACAACGCCGCCGCGGTCCTCCTCGCGCTCGCCGCCCTCGCGGACGGCCGCGAGGTCGTGGTCTCGCGCGGCGAGCTCCTCGAGATCGGCGACGGGTTCCGGATCCCCGACGTTCTCTCACGCTCGGGCGCGCGCATGGTGGAGGTGGGAACGACGAACCGGACGCGCGCGGTCGACTACGAGCGCGCCATCGGGCCCGACACCGCCCTCCTGCTGCGAGTGCACCAGTCGAACTTCCGGATCGTCGGCTTCACCGAGAGCGCGACGACGGAGGAGCTCGCCGTCGTCGCGCACGACGCCGGCCTCCGGCTCGTGGACGACCTCGGCTCGGGCTCGCTCGCAGACGTCGGCGACGAGCCGACCGCGGCGTCGAGCCTCGCCGCGGGAGCCGACCTCGTCTGCTTCTCCGGCGACAAGCTGTTCGGCGGTCCGCAGGCCGGCATCGTGGTCGGCCGCGCGGAGCTCGTCGAGCGCCTCCGTCGCCATCCTCTCCAGCGGGCGCTCCGCGCGGACAAGCTCACGCTGGCGGCGCTCGAGGGAACGCTCTCGCTGCACGAGGATCCCGAGCGGGCCCGCGCCGAGATCCCGGTCCTGCGGATGCTCGACGAACCGGTCGAGCGCGTCCGCGAGCGGGCAGAGCGGCTTGCGGGGCTCGTCGGCGGGGAGGTCGAGGAGACCGTCGCGCGCGTCGGCGGCGGTGCGCTCCCGCTCGCCGAGCTTCCGAGCGCCGCGTGTGCGATCGAGGAGTCGATCGCAACGGCTCTCCGGCTCGGCGATCCGCCCGTCCTCGGGATCGTCCGCGACGGCCGGCTGCTCCTCGACGCACGGACGCTCACGGACTCCGAGGTGGACGAGGCCGCCCGCGCCGTCCTGCACGCGCGGCGGGCCGCGGCATGGCACTGACGGTCGGCACCGCGGGGCACGTCGACCACGGGAAGACGACGCTCGTCCGCGCGCTGACCGGGAAGGACACGGACAGGCTGCCCGAGGAGCGGGCCCGGGGGATCTCGATCGACCTCGGCTACGCGCCGCTCGTCCTGCCGGACGGGACGAGCCTCTCG
>DASXAW010000018.1:0-34168 GCA_036406535.1 Gaiella sp. | reverse complement strand
GGATCGTGAAAGGCGGTCAGACGAGCGGCGGCGAGCCGATGTTCGAGGAGGCGCGGCGGCTCTACACCGAGGAGATCAACGCCGCGGTGCGCGGTGCCAAGGCTGCCGGCGCGACGGAGATCGTGGTGATGGACTGCCACGGCGCCGGCAAGGAGTGGTCGTTCAACTCGCTCGTCCCGGAGCTGCTCGACCCGGACTGCGAGTTCGTCGTCCAGGAGAACTGGACCGAGTACACGACGTTCCTCGAGGAGGGCTGCGACGCGGCCCTCCTGGTCGGGATGCACGCGCGGGCCGGGACGCGGGCCGGCGTGCTGAACCACACCGTCTCGGGCCGCGACTACTTCAACCTTCGCTTCAACGGCCTCCTCGTCGGCGAGACGGGCATTCACGCCGCGCTGTGCGGCACCTGGGACTGCCCCGTGCTCCTCGTCACGGGCGACGACGCAGCCTGCGCCGAAGGCCGCGAGCTGCTCGGCGACGGCCTCACCACCGTCGCCGTGAAGACCGGGCTGGGCTCGTCCTCCGCGCGCCAGATCCCACCCGTGCGGGCCAGGACGATGATCGAGGAGGGCGCGAGGCGGGCGTTGTCAGACGTCGGCGCGGTCGAGCCGTGGAGCCCCGGCAGCCCGTGCGAGATCACGGTCGAGTTCAAGCACACGCTCGCGCCGGACGCGCTCCGCTTCCGGGCCGGTGTCGAGCGGGTCGACGACCGGACGATCTCCGTGCGCGCCGACACCTGGTGGGAGGCCTGGAGGACGTTCTACTTCTAGGGGGCGTTCGTCCCCTCGCGCCCGTAGCGGTCCTCGAGCCGCACGACGTCGTCCAGGTGGGGCGTCGACACCTCGACGATCAACGTGTCCTCGAGCGCCGTGACGCGGTGGACGGTGCCCGGCCGGTAGCGGAGCGCGTCGCCGGCGGTGATCTCGATCGTCTCGAGGTTGCCGCCGACCTCGCCGAGGTCGAGCGCCGCGCGCCCCTCCTGGACGAGCCACGCCTCGTCCTTCACCTCGTGGTACTGGAGGCTCAGCGCCTGACCGGCGCGGACGAAGAGGAGCTTGCCGACGTAGGCCTCGGCCTCCGCCCAGACGAGCTCCCAGCCCCAGGGCTTCTCGACGCGGCGTGGCTCGACGGCATACCGGCTCTTCACGCGAGCCACCCGGGGTTCTCGGCCACGTATCGGTCGGCGCGGCGAAGCTCCTTCGGCGTGTTCACCGTCAGCCAGAGGCCCGTGTGGCGATACGCGCGCACCCTCCCCTCGGCGACGAGTTCGGGCAACGCCGTCGTCTCGTGGTCGCCCTTCTCCGGGAAGCGCTCGAGCGCCTCCTCGGAGAGCGCGTAGATCCCGCAGTTGACCCAATACGGCACCTGTGCGACCTCGTGGAACCCGGTCACGACGTCGTCGTCGTCGAGGTCGACCTGCCCGAACTGCGACGGCGGCTGCGCGACGGTGATCGTGGCGGCCGCGCCGGTCGAGCGGTGGCGCTCGAGCAGGCCGTCGAAGTCGGCGGCGACGAGCTCGTCGCCGTTCATCGCGAGCACGTCGCCCGTCTCGCGCCGAGACTGCGCGGCGAAGCGGATGCCGCCGCCGCGTCCGAGCCGCTCGGGCTCGCCGGCGCAGACGACCTCGATCCCCAGGTCGCCGAGCCGGGCGTCGAACTCGTGCTCCTGACCGCCGAAGCAGCTGACGATCACCCGCTCCACCCCGGCCTGGCGGAGCCGTCCGATCTGCCACGCGAGCAGCGGCCGGCCGCCGACCGGCACGAGCGACTTCGGCAGGCCGCCGGAGGCGTCGCCGAGACGCTCCGCCTTCCCGCCGGCGAGGACGATCGCCTCCATCACACCGCGGCGCGGCCGATCGCGTCGTAGGTGAAACCGGCCGCCCGCATCGCCTCGGGATCGAGCATGTTGCGTCCGTCGACGAGGATCGCGCTCCGCATCCGCCCCGCGACGCCGGCCCAGTCGACGTCGGCGAGCTGGGGCCACGCCGTGACGAGCACGGCGGCGTCGGCGCCTTCGAGGGCCTCCTCGACGGTGCGCGTCTGCACGACCCCGTGTAGGCCGTCCGCGCCCGCGACGGGGTCCCACGCCAGCACGTCCGCGCCCTCTGCGAGCAGGCGGCCCGCGAGCACGAACGCGGGGGACTCGCGCGTGTCGTCGGTGTTCGGCTTGAACGCGAGCCCGAGGAGCGCCACGCGCTTGCCCCGCAGCGGGCCGACGAGCTGCTTGAGCTTGCCGATCACGCGCCGTTTCTGGAGCTCGTTCACCTCGATGACGGCGTTCAGCACCTGAAAGTGATACCCGGAGCTCGCCGCGAGCTGTTTCAACGCGAGCGAGTCTTTCGGGAAACAGCTGCCCCCGAAGCCGATCCCCGCCTGCAGGAAGCTCTTGCCGATGCGCCTGTCCCAGCCGATCCCCTCGGCGACCTTGACCACGTCGGCGCCGGTCGCCTCGCACACGTTCGCGATCTCGTTGATGAACGAGATGCGCGCCATCAGCGCCGCGTTCGCGGCGAGCTTGATCATCTCGGCGGAGGCGACGTCGGCGCGCACGACAGGCGCGTCGATGCCCTCGTGGAGCGCCGCGACCGCGTCGCCGTCTGACTCGTCGAACGCCCCGACGACGATCCGGTCCGGCTCCATGAAGTCGCGGACCGCGGTGCCCTCGGCCGTGAACTCCGGGTTGGAGACGTAGCCGACGTGGGCGAGGCCCCGCCCGTCGAGCCGGTGGCGCACCTTCTCGCCCGTGCCGACGGGGACGGTGCTCTTCATGCAGACGACGATCCGATGATCGACCGCCGGGAGCTCGTCGATCACCGTCCAGACCGCGGAGAGGTCGGCGTCGCCCGAGTAGGTCGGCGGGGTGCCGACCGCGACGTACACGAACTCCGCCCCGTCGATCGCCTCGTCGACGTCGGTCGTGAAGGTGAGGCGCTCGCGGTTCCGGGCGAGGAGCTCGTCGAGCCCCGGCTCGTAGATCGGCACGTCGCCGCGACGGAGCGTCTCGATCTTCTCGGCGAGGACGTCGCGGACGACGACCTGGTGGCCGAGGTCCGCGAAGCAGGCGCCCGTGACGAGGCCGACGTAGCCCGCGCCGAAGACCGCAACCCGCTTCCCGCTCTCGCTCATGGCCGGCGGAGGATAGTCCTAGGTGGGCTTGTGCACCTTCGCGAGCGGGCGCATGCCCTTCGCGATCGCGATCATCGTCTCGTTCGACAGCCGGTCGAGGAGCGAGTTCACGACCCAGTACGAGGCGCCGTCGGTGCGCAGGACGACCATGTGCAGGTGCGGGCCGTTGTAGTAGAGCTCGTAGCGGCGCCCGCCGATCCGGCGAACGAAGCTGCGGTCGCCGAGGACGGGTGCGTCGTCCCAGTCGGTCATCTGGACGCCCCAGTACTCGTTCCCACCGGCGAGGCGATAGATCAGACGGATTGCCTTGTGCTTGCGGTCGGGGTCGATCCGGTAGACGCGGATCGGACGCTCGGAGTCGAGCACCGACCCGTCCGCGATCTTCGTCGGCACCATCATCGGGAAGTCGATCCGGCGGCGCCAGTCGCGTAGAAGGTCGACGACGTCGGTCGCGCCGTACGTCGTCACCGACGCGGGCTGCCGCTGGGGCGTCTGGTCGACCGGCGCGGAGGCCAGCCTGCCGTGGAACGTCTGTCCGACGACCGCCGCGAGCATCGCACCGTTGGCGAGGCGCCTGACCGGCTTCGAGACCTTCTTGACGTCGGCCGAGCCGAACAGGTTCGCGAGCTTCTGCGCTGCGGCCTTCGCCCCCGCTGCGCGCGGGTCGAAGTACACCGTCGTCCGGAAGAAATCGAAGTTCGGTGCGTTCGCTGCGAGCCCGTTCGGCGGGAGCACCATCCGGTAGCCGCGCTGCGAGAGGAGGTAGTTCGCCGTCGACGCCGAGCCCTCGAGCCCGTTCCCGTTGAGCACGATCACCGACGTGTCGCGCGGCGCCGGCGCATGCCGCTTGACCTTCTCCCCGAGCGCGACCGCATTGGCCTTCTGCGGCGAGTCCACGTCCGGGTTCGTGAAGTCGCGCACGGCGCGATCGATGTTGTCCTGGGAGGTCGTCAGGTCGGCGAAGCCCTCGAGCCCCTCGATCCGCTCCTGGAAGACGTGCCCGGCCGGCAGCGAATACGCGAGCGCGGCGTACTGCAGCACCGTGTGCGCGGGAACGTCCTTGCCGCCGCCCTGGCCGACCTCGACGTTGGACGTGATCACCTTGATCAGCTGGGGCAGCTTCGTGATGGAGAACGAGGACTCGACCCGGTCCTTGAGCGCCTTCACGAAGAGCTGTTGGCGGGCTGTCCGGTAGATGTCGGAGTCCGTGTGCCGGAACCGCACGAAGTCGAGCGCCTTCAGCCCCGTCAGCTGCTGGTAGCCGGGCTGGAGGTTGATCTTCGCGTAGCCGCCCGGTCCCCCCTGGTTGTTGTAGTACCGCCGGTCGATGTCCATCCAGACGCCCCCCAGCTTGTCGACGAGCTGCCGGAAGCCGCGGAAGTTGACCGTGATGATGTAGTTGATCGGCACACCCGTGAGCTTGCGGACCGTGCGGAGGGCGCCCTTCGGGCCGCAGGTCGCGTACGCGGCGTTGATCTTCGAGACGAACGGCGAGTGACCGGGACAGTCGATCTCCGCGCTCAGGTCGCGTGGGAACGAGAGGAGCGAGATCGCCTTGGTGCCGGGGTCGGCGCGGACGAGCATCAGGGTGTCCGAGCGCGAGGGCGTGTTCTTCCCCTCGTCCGCCCGGTGGTCGTAGCCGATCACGAGCGCGATCGCCGGCTGGCCGGGAAGCGCGACGTCCAGCGACTTCAGCGCCTCCTTGACCTCCTTCGACTTGGGCGCGACGGCCGCGACCGACTCGTGGAGGTAGAGGTACGCGCCCGCGGCGGTGCCGCCGACCAGCACGCAGAGGACGAGCGCCGCCCAGCCGAAGATCTGGAGGACGAGCCGGCCTTTCCGCCGAGGCGGTGGCGGCGGCTGGCGGTAGACCGTTACCGGGCCGAGCGGGCCGGGGGGCAAGGCCGAGCGGTTCGAGCCGTTCGACGTCGCGCCGCGGCCGACTCCTCTCTTCAGCGTCGTTCGCATGGGTGGCGGGGCGCGCCCGCGCCCGAAGGCGTAACGGTAGCCAACAGGCCGGAGATGCCCTAGGTGGTCGCGAAGACCGACGCGAGCTGCTCGCCCAGGAACGCGATGTCCTCCGGCGTTCCCGTGCTGATCCGGAGCGCGGACGGCGCTCCGAACGACCCCATCGGCCGGACGATCACCCCGCGCCGCAGCAGCGCGTCGTTGAGCGCGTCCGCGTCCGTCCCGACGTCGACGAAGAGGAAGTTCCCGGCGGCCGGGCCCATCGGGTCGAAGCCGTGCGACCGCAGGACGCTCTCGAGCGCCGTCATCGCCTCGCGGTTGACCGAGCGGCGGCGGGCGAGCTCGAGCGCGCCGTCGAGGCTCGCGAGCGCCGCCTCCTGCGCCGGGGTCGTCACGTCGAACGCGCGCTGCACCTTCCGGATCGCCGCGACGACGTCGGCGGGACCGACGCCGTACCCCACCCGCAACCCGGCAAGCCCGTAGATCTTCGAGAACGTGCGCAGCGCGAGCACGTGGCGACCCTGCTTCGCCGCCTCCTCGATCGCGTCGGGGAACTCCGGGTCGTCGACGTACTCGAAGTACGCCTCGTCCACCACCGTCAGCACCCCGGGCGGCAGCGCGTCGAGGAAGCGCAGCAGGTCTGCACGCGGCGTCATCGTCCCCGTCGGGTTGTTCACGGTCGGCACGTACGCGAGCTTCGTCCGCGGGGTGACGGCGGCGAGCAGGCCGTCGACGTCCACCCGGCCCTCGCGAAGGGGAACCCTGACGGGCGTCGCGGCGAGCTTCAACGGATCGAGGACGTAGCTCGGGAACGACGGCCACGGGGTCACCACCTCGTCGCCGGGCTCGAGCGTCGCCTGGCAGACGTAGCCGATCACCGCGTCGGCCCCTGCCGCGACGACCGTCTCCTCGAACGCCACGCCGTGCCGCTCGGCGAGCGCAGCGCGCAGGCGGTACGCGCCCCCGTCCGGGTAGCGGTTCGCCTCTGCGAGCGAGCGCCCGATCGCCTCCAGCGCCTCGGGGAACGGGCCGAACGGCCCCTCGTTCGACGCGAGCTTGACGACGCGGTCCAGGCCGAGCTCGCGCTGCACGAGCTCCGCCGGCTTCCCGGGCTCGTACGGGACGAGGCTCCCGAGCGCCGACCGGAAGAGCTCCGGCCCCGGGCCCTCGAGGCTCAAGCCGCGACGGCCTCCGGCTCCGGGCTCGGCGCGGGCGGGAAGGGCTCGTCGGACGGCGGCTGCCAGCCGTCGTCCTCCGAGCCGCCCGAGAGACGCCGCCAGGCGACGAATGCCGCTGCGAGGACGGCGACGAGCGCGAGGGCGCCGACCACCGCGCGGACGCCGCCCCGGCGTGCCGAGGCTTCCGCGCCCGCGGCGACGCCTGCCACCGCGAGGGCCGTGCGACGCCGCAGCCAGCGGCGGAACAGCCACCAGCCGAGCGCCCACATGAGCGCGTTCTTGCGGTCGGTCATCCCGGCCATGACGGGAGCGTACTACCGTCGCCGAGGCGGCAGATGGATCGCCCGGCCGAGCGCGACGAGGCCCGCTTCCTTGATCCCCTCCGCGAACGTGGGGTGCGGGGCGACCCCGTCGGCGATCGTCTCGATCGTCGACTCGGCGTCGAGCGCCACGACGGCCTCGCCGATGAGATCGGTCGCGTGCGGGCCGACGATCACGACCCCGAGCAGCTGGCCGTACTGCGACTCGTGGATCGTCTTGACCCAGCCCGTCGTGTCGCCGGACATCACCGCCCGCGCGATCGCGATCCAGGGGCAGCGCCCCACCACGACTGCGTCGCCGTGGAGCTCGCGCGCCTGGGCCTCGGTGAGCCCCACCCCGGCGACCTCCGGATCGGTGTAGATCGGGCGCGGCACCGCCGGCTCGCCCATCGCCGCCTCGTGGCCCATCGCGTTCTCGGCCGCGATCTCGCCCTCCCGGAACCCGGTGTGCGCGAGCTGCCAGTAGCCGGCGACGTCCCCCGCGGCGTAGATGTGCGGGACGTTCGTGCGACGGTGGTCGTCGGTCGCGATCCGGCTGCGGTCGAACTCGACGCCGGCCTCCTCGAGACCGATCCCGTCGACGAGCGCCGCGCGCCCGACGGAGACGAGCATCAGGTCGCAGTCGACGGTCTCGCCCTCGCCGAAGTGGACGGTGAGGTGGTCGCCGTGGTCGTCGACCTGCGTGCACTGCTTCTCGAGGTGCAGGGCGATCCCGCGCTTGCCGAACGCTTTCGCGAGCTCCTTGCCGGCATCCGCGTCCTCGAGCGGGATCAGCGTCGGAAGCATCTCGACGATCGTCACCTCGGTCCCGAAGCGGTTGAAGATCGACGCGAACTCGGAGCCGATGATCCCGCCGCCGAGGACGACGAGCCGGCGCGGAACCTCGCTCTGGGCGAGGAGGCCGGTCGAGTCGACGCAGCGGGGCGAATCGAGCCCGGGGATCGGCGGCCGGATCGGGAACGACCCGGTCGCCACGATCGCGCTCTCGAAGGCGACCTCCTCGGCTCCTTCCACCGCGATCGCCTTCGGTCCGGTGAAGCGACCCTTCCCGCGCACCCACTCGACGCCGTTTGCCTTGAAGAGCGACGCGACTCCGCCCGTCATCTGGCCGACGACCGCGTCCTTCCACTGCACCGCCGCGCCGAAGTCGAGGGACGGCTCGCCGACGGCCACGCCGAGCTTCGCGAACGTCTCGCGCGCATCGTGGATCGCGTGCGCCGTCTGCACCCACGCCTTTGTCGGGATGCAGCCGACGCGCAGGCACGTGCCGCCCAGCGCGGGCTCCTGCTCGATGCACGCGACCTTGCCGCCGAGCTGGGCGGCGCGGATCGCGGCGGTGTACCCGGCCGGGCCGCCTCCGAGGACGGCGACGTCGACATTCATGCGGTATCAGTCCCTTTCGTTCGTCGGTGGCTGCTGGAGATGAGCGAGCATCGTGACGGAATCGTCCTCCTCGCCGACGCGCTCGAAGCCGTGACGCTCGTAGAGGCCGATCGCACCGGCGTTGTTGCGGTCGACGCTGAGCGAGATCGCGTCGTAGCCCTCCGTGCGCGCGCGATCCAGCAGCGCCCCGAGCAGCTTCGCGCCGACGCCCTTGCCGCGCGCGTTCGGGACGACCGCGATCGCGAGCTCCGGCGTCCGCTCGTCGACGAACCCGTAGCCGCGCCGGTCGCGCGCGAAGAGGCGGTACCACGCCGCGCCGACGGGGAAGCCGCCGTCGATCGCGATCATCGCCGCGTCGCCCGGGCGGCCCCAGGCCTTCACGTAGAGCGCGACCGGGCCCGCGCCCGTGTCCTCGGGCGCCCGCTCTTTCCAGTAGTAGGCGTGGTGGAGCATGTCGCGAAGGAAGCGCACGTCTTGCGCGCCGCCCCGGCGGACGACGACGCCCGTCTGCGCGGCGCTCACAGCGCGAGCGTCGGCTGCTCGACCAGCGCGACGAGCGTCTGGAGGAACGAGGCGCCGTCCGCGCCGTCGATCGCGCGGTGGTCGCAGCTGAGGACGAGGTGCACGATCGGCGCGACATCAAGGTCGCCGTCCCGGACGACCGCCTCTTCCTTCACCGCTCCGACGGCGAGGATCGCGACCTGCGGCGGGTTGAGCACGGCGGTGAACTGCTCGACGCCGAACATCCCGAGGTTCGAGATCGTGAACGTGCCGCCCTCGAGGTCGGCGAGGGTCAGCTTGCCGTCCCTCGCGCGCCCGACCAGGTCGGCACGGGCGCTCGCGATCTCCTGCACCGTGAGGCGGGCGGCGTCGCGGACCACCGGGACGATCAGCCCCTGCGGCGCGGCGACGGCGATCCCGACGTGCGGGGTCGGATGCCGGTGGATCTCCTCCCCGGAGAACGTCGCGTTGATCGGCGCGTGCCGCGAGAGGGCGACGGCGGCGAGCTTCACGAGCACGTCGTTGACCGTCGGCTTGACATCGCCCTCCTCGAGCCGTTCGACGAGGCGCTCGCGCAGCGCGAGCGCCTCCGCCATGTCCGCGGAGACCCCGAGCTGGAAGACGGGCGCGGCCCACGCCTCGGTCAGGCGCCGGGCGATCGTCTTGCGGACCGAGGTGAGCTGGACGACCTCCGCCTCCTCCGCAGGCGCGGCCGGCGCGCCCGGTGCGGCTGCAGGGGCGCCGGTGGGCGCCTTCTCGACGTCCTCCGCGAGGATCCTCCCGTCCGGGCCGGTGCCGCGGATGCCGGCGAGATCCACGCCTCGCTCGCGCGCGATGCGGCGCGCGAGCGGCGAGGCCTTGAGCGGCGTCGGGCGCTCCCGCTCCCCGGAGGCGGAGGGCGCGGTCTCGGCCGTGGGCTCGCGGACCGTCGCCGCCTCGGGCGCGGGGGCGACCGTCTGCTCCGGCTCGGGCTCCCGCTCGGGCTCGGGCTCCCGTGCCGGTTCCTGGTCGGCGTCGGGCTCCTTGCGAGCTTCCGCCGCAGGCGCGGCGCCGTCTCCCGCGCCGTCCGTCTCGATCACCGCGAGCGTCGTCCCGACCGCGACCTCGCCTTCGGGGACGACGATCTGGCGGAGGACGCCGTCGGTCTCCGCCTCGATCTCCTGCGTCACCTTCTCGGTGTCGAGCTCGTAGAGCGGATCGCCCTTCGAGACGGCGTCGCCCTCCTTCTTGAGCCAACGGACGACGATGCCGGACTCCATCCCCTGCCCCAGACTCGGGAGCTTGACCTCGGTGCTCACGCGGTGCACTCCGGGCCGGTATCACCCATACCGCGCCCTCCGGCCCCGCACCGCGAGCGGCGTCCCAGGACGCGCGCGCGGGCGGCGGAAGCGTTCTCCGGCTCTGCGGCAGCCCGTGCCACAAGCGCCATTATGCTGACCGCGTGAAGCTCGTTGACCAGTGGGCCGCGGTCGAACGCCGCCTGCCAGCGGACTGGGAGACGGTCCAGCTCCGGCTTCGCACCGAGCAGCCCGGCGAGCGCTCGGAGGCGGCGAGGATCCTCGGTCCGATGAACGTGGGCTTCGTCGGCGACGAGCTGGCGTTCACCGTTCGCCGGGCCGGTGGAGCCTCGGGCCCCGAGGCGGCGAGACGCCTGTTCGGTCGCCTCGACGAGGCGCGTATCTGGTGCCTGCTCGAGCAGCGCGAGATCGGTGAAGCCGCGCCTCGGCTCGACGAGCCCGTGCGCGCGCGCCGCTCGGTCGCGGAGTCGTGGGACGCGGAGCTCGACGCTCTGCCGCCGGGCTGGAGCGACCTCCTCTGCCTGCTGGAGCTCGACTCGAGCGCGCTCCTCACCCGCGCCGCGCTCATCTGCGCGCCGATCAACCCCACGCGCGACCACGACCACGTGGGGTTCACGTTCCGGTGCGCCCGCACGACCGGTTACGGCGTGTCGCCGGGGATGGCGCGGCGCTGCTTCGAGGAGCTCGACTCGGAAGGGATCGGCGGACGGGTCTCGGTGCTGCGCGCGCTCTCGGGCACCCAGAACGTCGCCACGCAGGGCGCCGTCTGGTACGTCGGCGGCAAGGTCCTCTAGCCTCCCCGCAGCTCGGCCCCGAAGCGCTCGGCGAGCGCGCCGACGATCCGCTCGCGAAGGGCTGCCGCCTCCTCGTCCGTGAGCGTCCGGTCGGGCGCCTGGAAGGCGAGATGGAGCGCGACGGACTTCCGCCCCTCCCCCACCTGCGCGCCGCGGTAGACGTCGAAGATGCGCACGTCGCGGAGCTCGTCTCCTCCGGCCTCGCGCACCGCCGCGAGGAGCGCGCCCGCGTCGACGTCCTCGGGCACGCCGACCGCGATGTCCTGCCGCGCGGCGGGGTACGTGATCACGTCCTCGTAGAGGATCCTCTCCGGCAGGGGCTCCATCAGGCGCTCGACGTCGAGCTCGAAGACGCCCCACCGGCCCTCGAGACGGGTCGGGTGCAGCTCGCCCAGCCACCCCGCGTCGGTCTCGGCGGCCTTGCCGGGATGGAGCTGCGGCACGGACGAGCGGCGCGCCTCGAGCGGGAGATGGAACGCCTCGTAGATCGCCTCGACGGCGCCACGGGCGGCCTCGAACCCACCCTGCGCGATGCCACCGACGTGCCAGCGCTCGTCGGGGAGCTGCTCGCCGGACGGGAGATAGACGCGTGCCAGCTCGAACAGCCGGATCGCCTCGTTTCCGGCGTCGACGTTGACGCGCGCGGCCTCGACGAGCCCGTGGAGCAGCGTCGTGCGCAGCACCGCCTGGTCGCCGCTCATCGGCTCGGGCAGACGGAGCGCGGCGGGGTCGGGATCCGACGCCGTGAGACTCCACGTGTATGCCTCCGAGAAGCCCGCGCCGACGAGAACGTCCTCCAGCATGCGACGGAACCGCTGCGCCGCGGACAGATGCCCCGCGACGGCGCGCCGGAGCGGCATGGTGTGCGGCACGCGGTCGAGCACCGCGCGGGCGACCTCCTCGATGACGTCGACCTCGCGCGTGACGTCGCGGGCGCGCCACGTGGGCGCGGTGACGGTCCACCGGCCGTCGACCTCGAAGCCGAGCCGTTCGAGGATCGAGCGCTGCTCCTCGTCGGCGACGTCGAGCCCGATGAGGCGGGTCGCGCGTTCGGGGCGAAGCGTCACCCGCGGCCGCTCGGGGAGCCCCTCGTTGACGTCGACGGCGCCGATCGGCTCCGCGCCCGCGAGGTCGACGAGAAGCCGGCTCGCGAGCACCGCCGCCGGCTCCGCGGCGTACGGGTCGACCCCCTTCTCCCACTTGTTCGATCCCTCCGTGCGCAGGCCGAGCCGCTCCGACGTCTTGAGCACGCCGATCGGCTCGAAGTTCGCCGCTTCGAGCAGCACCTCGCTCGTCGTCTCGGAGACCTCTGACTCGAGCCCGCCCATGATCGCCGCGAGCGCGACGGGCCGCTCGCCGTCGGTGATCAGCAGGTCGCCGGTGCCGAGCTCGCGGAGCGTGCCGTCGAGCGTCCGCAGCGTCTCGCCCTCGCGAGCCCGCCGGACGACGATGCGGCCGCCTGCGAGCAGCGCCCGGTCGAAGGCGTGGAGCGGGCTCCCCCAGACGTGCATCACGTAGTTCGTCACGTCCACGACGTTCGAGATGGAGCGCATCCCCGCCAGGTGCAGCCGCGAGCGGAGCCACTGCGGCGAGGGGCCGACGCGGACGTTCCGGAAGGCGCGGCCCACGTAGCGCGGGCAGCCGCCGAAGTCGTCGACCCGGATGTCGGGCGGCTCGTCCGCGACGAGCGGCGGGTCGTCGGGATCGGGCGGGCGGAGCTCGCCGGCGCAGAGCGCCGCGACCTCGCGCGCGATCCCGACCAGAGAGAGCAGATCGGGCCGGTTCATCGTCGGGGTGACGTCGAGCACACGGTCGACGAGCGGCAGGACCTCCACGAGCGGCGTGCCGGGCTCGATGCCGTCGGGAAGCAGCATGATCCCCGAGTGGTCGGCGCCGAGGCCGATCTCGTCCTCGGCGAGGATCATCCCGCGTGACACCTCGCCGCGGAGTGGCCGCTCTTCGAGCGGCCCCGGGAATCCCGGGAGGAGCGCGCCGGGCAGTCCGACGGCGACGGTTGCGCCGGCGCCGAAGTTCCACGCCCCACAGACGATCTGCTGCGGCTCCGCGTTGCCCACGTCGACCTGGCAGAGCTGCAGCCGGTCGGCGTTCGGGTGCGCGTCGGCGGAGACCACGCGGCCGACGACGAAGCGCGCGAGGTTGTCGCCGTCGTCCGCGACGCCGACGTCGATCAGCCGGTCGACCTCGAGCGACGAGATCGTCAGCCGGCGCGCGATCTCCGCGTCGCTCGCGTCGGTCGCGACGTACTCGCGGAGCCAGGAAAGGGGAACGCGCACGCTAGAACTGCTCCGAGAAGCGAAGGTCGTTGCGCCAGAGCTCGCGCAGGTCGGGGAACTCGTGCCGCAGCATCGCGATCCGCTCGAGCCCCCAGCCGAACGCGAAGCCGGTGTACCGCTCGGCGTCGTAGCCGACGAACTCGAACAGCGCCGGGTCGACCATGCCCGCCCCGCCGACCTCGATCCAGCCCGAGTGGCGGCACACGGGGCAGCCTGCGCCGTCGCAGACGTGGCAGGAGACGTACGCCTCGATCGACGGCTCGGTGAACGGGAAGTAGTGGGTGCGGAACTCCGTGCGCCTGCTCTGGCCGAACAGCGCCTTGAGCAGGAAGTCGAGCGTCCCCGTGAGGTCTGCGAGCGTGATCCCCTCGTCGACGGCGAGGCCCTCGACCTGGTGGAAGATCGGCGTGTGCGTCGCGTCCGGGGTGTCGCGCCGGTAGCAGCGGCCGAGCGACACGACGTAGACCGGCGGCGGCTGCGCCTCCATCGTGCGGATCTGCGAGGGCGACGTCTCCGTACGCAGAACCGTCTGCTCGTCGAGGAAGAACGTCGCTAGGGGTGACCGTGCAGGATGTCCCGGCGGAAAGTTGAGGCCGTCGAAGTTGTAGTGCGTGGACTCGACCTCGCGGCCGTCGACGACGCGGTAGCCGAGCCCGAGGAAGACGTCCTCCACCTCGCGGCGGATCTGCGTGACGAGATGGAGCCGGCCGCGCTCGTAGCCCCCGACGGGGAGCGTGACGTCGACGCGCTCCTCGGCGAGGCGCAGGTCGAGCTCCTCGCGCTCGAGCACGTCGGCGCGTTCGGCGACGGCCGTCTCGATGCGCCGCTTCGCGGCGTTCAGCGTCCGGCCGGTCTCGGCGTCCCGCACCTCCCGCAGCGCGAGCGGGAGCGCGCTCTTCCGACCCAGGTACTCGAGGCGGACGGCTTCGATCTCGTTGCTCGACGCCGCGGCGGCGACCGCCGCGAGGGCCGCACGCTCGAGCGCCTCGACGTCCATGGGACGTCCGAGGCTAGCAAGTGACACTGTGTCACAAGGCTGCTTGAATCGGGGGCGATGAGCGCCCCCGACGCGTCTCACGGAGTCGACGCGGCGCTCTACGACGCGATCGCCCGGATCTACGACCCGTGGTCGGTCTCGGTGCGCGAGGACGTCGTCTTCTACGTCGACGAGGCGCTCGCCTCGGGTGGCCCGGTCGTGGAGCTCGCCGTCGGCACCGGCCGCATCGCCGTGCCCACCGCGAAGGCGGGCATCGACGTGATCGGGGTGGACGAGTCGTCGGGGATGCTCGCGGTGGCACGCGGGTACGCCGAGCGGGAAGGGGTCTCGGCCCGGCTCGACCTCCGTGTCGGCGATCTGCGCGAGCCGCCGGTCACCGAGCGCGTCCCGCTCGTCACGATCCCGTTCCGCTCGCTGCTGCACATGCCGAACGACGCGGAGAAGGTGCGCGCCCTCTCGGCCGCACGGGAGCTGCTCGAGCCTGACGGGCTGCTCGTGTTCGACGTCTTCGCCCCGAGCCGCGAGGACATCGAGGAGACCGACGGGCTCTGGATCGAGCGCGAGCCCGGGATCTTCGAGCGGGCCGACTGGGACCTCCACGGCCGCTCGCTCGTGCTGACCGTGCGGAGCGACGACAAGACGGCCGCGACCATGGAGCTGCACTGGCTCTCGGCGCCCGAGTGGAACGCGGTGATCGAGGACGCCGGGCTCCGCGTCGAGGCGCTCTACGGCTGGTTCGACGGCCGGCCCTTCGAGGGCGGCGAGGACATGCTCTGGGTCTGCGCCCCTGCGGGCTAGACGAGCTCGAGCTCGTCCCCGACCCGGACGACGCCCGGCTCGAGCACCTCTGCGTAGACGCCCATGCACGGCTCGCCCTCGACGGGGCCGCGCTTGTCCAGCAGCTCGCGGAGGACGTCGCGGTCGCGGACACCCGTGTCGGGGCTCGCCGACGGGACCGCGCACCGCGGGGTCGGGTCGCCGACGAGGAGCGTCGCCTCCCCCACGCGGACACGTCGATTGCGCCAGGTGTCCTCCTGGTGGGCCGTGACGCCCTCGAGCTCGAGCAGCATCCGGAAGCGGCGCCCGTCGCCGTCGATCGTCGCGAGCGAGGCTTGCGAGACGAGCGACGCCGGCCGGTCGTCGGTCGCCCAGCCCCCGTCGTCGCGCTCGAAGAGGGTCAGGGAGCGTCCGACCAGGTCCGAGAGCGCGTCCGGCCACGGTCCGTCGACGATGCGGCCGTGGAGCGGTCGCCGGTACACCTCGACGACGGTCGGCGCGCCGGACTCCACTTCCCCACTCAGCGTGGTGCCGTCCGGCAGCGTCAGCTCGAGCCGACGCGAGACCGCGTCCCACGACGCGCTCGTGCGGCAGAGCGTCGTGTCGCGCTTGCCGTTGTAGAGGCGCCGCTCGGCGTCGACGAGGAGGAAGCGCCGATCGTCCCTCGCGCCGTCGGGGACGAGCTCGATCTCCTCGGGATGGTTGAGCCTGAGGCTCTTGACCGGCGTCACGTTGATCCGTGCGACACGTGCGTCGGCCATCCGCCGGCGATCGTAGCCGTCGCATTGGACGGGGGTTCCCGCGGCCGCTAGGGTGGCCGCTCGTGATCGCCGTGATCGTGATCGTGGTGGTCGTCGCGCTCCTCGTGATCGCGCTGATCACGCTCTACAACCGGTTCGTCCGGCTGCGGAACCGCGTCGACAACGCGTGGGCGCAGATCGAGGTCCAGCTCAAGCGGCGGCACGACCTGATCCCGAACCTCGTCGAGACGGTCAAGGGCTACGCCGCGCACGAGCGCGGTACGTTCGAGGCGGTCACCCAGGCGCGCGCCGCCGCGCAGGGCGCCCGGACGCCCGCCGAGGCCGCGCAGGCGGAAGGCATCCTCAGCCAGGCGCTCGGTCGGCTGTTCGCGGTCGCCGAGGCGTACCCGGAGCTGCAGGCGGACGAGAACTTCCGGCAGCTGCAGAGCGAGCTCGCCGAGACGGAGAACCGGATCGCGGTCTCACGCCAGGTCTACAACGACACCGTCCTCACGTTCAACAACGCGATCCAGACGTTCCCCGGCGTCGTCATCGCGGGCCCGTTCGGCTTCTCGGCGCGGGAGTTCTTCGAGACCGACGAGACGGAGCGAGGCGCACCGCGTGTCGACTTCGGGACCGCGACGGGCGCGCCGCCTCAGGCGCCGGCTCCCCCGGCACCGCCCGCCGAGCCCGCAGAGGGCGCGGGCGGCGCCTCCGGTGGCACGAGCACCTAGGGCGCTCGCCCTCGCGGCGGCCGCGGTCGCCGCGCTCATCCTCACCGGGGTCGCACAGGCGAAGTCGTTCGACCTCCCGCAGGCGAACGTCGCCGTCCGCGTCGCGAAGGACGGCTCGCTCCTCGTCGACGAGGACATCACGTTCGCCTTCAGCGGGCCGTTCAGCGGCGCGTACCGCGACATCCCGCTGCGCTCGGGCGAGTCGATCGACCAGATCGCGGTCAGCGAGGGCGGCCAGGCATATCGGCCGGGCGCGTGCGCCGAGCTCGGCTGCTCGGACGCCTCCGGGACCTTCGGCACGACGCGCGTCGGGGACGTCGAGCGGATCGTCTGGCACTACGAGGCGAGCGACGAGCTGCGGACGTTCCACATCCGCTACCGGCTCTCCGGCATCGCGGTCGCCTACGACGACGTCGTCGACGTGAACCTGAAGGTGTGGGGCGACGAATGGGACGTGTCGCTCGGACGGCTGACGGCGACCGAGAACGCGCCGGGGAAGATCCTCCGTGGCTGGGGCCACCCGGTCTACGTGCGCGGCGACGTCCAGCTCTCCGGCTCGACAGCCGTGCTCCGCGCGCTGGACGTGCCCGCGCACCAGTTCGTCGAGTTGCGGACGGTGATTCCGCGGGGCGCGTTCACCTCGACCGCCGGGATGAAGGTGCGGTCGGGCAACGGCCTCGAGAGGATCGTCGCCGAAGAGCAGGCCGACGCCGCTGCGTTCGAGCGCGACCACGAGAAGATCGAGGCCGCGAAGCGGCATCCCTGGCGCTATGCGCTCTACGTGCTGCTCCTCGGGACCCTGCCGAGCCTTGCGGTCGTCGCGGCCGTCTTCTGGGTCTACGGGCGCGAGCGGCGCACGGGGTACGACCGCGAGTACGAGCAGGAGCCGCCGACCGACACCGAGCCGGCGCTCGTCCCGACGCTGCTCCGCCAGGGCGGCGAGGCCGGCTCGTACGAGTTCACCGCGACGCTCTTCGACCTGATCCGCCGAGGCGCCTACACGGCGAAGCCCGTCACGACCGAGCGCTCGACCTGGGGCGGCCTACGGCACGAGCAGGTCGCCGACCTGGAGATCGGGGACGGGACGCGCGACGAGATGACGTCGTGGGAGAACGCCGTCGCCGACGTCGTGGACGGCGTCATCGCGGACGGCCCGCAGCGGCTTTCGAAGTTCCGCGAGGACATCGAGGACGACCGCACGTCGATGAGCAAGCACTTCACGTCGTTCAAGGCGAACGTGTCGACCGCAGTCGGGAACAGGGAGTGGTTCCTGTCGCTCGGCGTCGTTCCACTCGCGCTCGCGCTCGTCGTGTTCGCCGCGATCGGCGCGCTCCTCTTCTACCTCGCGATCTCGGGGTGGCGCTCGGTGTACCCGCGCTGGAGCGACATCGTCCTGCTCGGGCTGGGCGTCGCGGCGTTCATCGACGCGGCGGTCGTGTTCGGGGCGCTGACGCAGCGCCGGCTCTGGCGCCGACGCTCCCTCGCCGGCGAGCAGGAGGCCGAGCGCTGGGAGGCGTTCCGCCGCTACCTCACGGACTTCCCGCGGCTCCAGGAGGCGCCGCCCGCGACGCTGGCGCTCTGGGAGCGGCTCCTCGTGTACGGGATCGCGTTCGGGATCGCGGAGCGCGTGCTCCAGGCCGCGCACATGGCGATGCCCGAGGCGATGGCCCAGGCCTCCTCGATCTACTGGATCTCCGGCGGCGGCAACCTCGGCTCCGGGCCGACGTCGCTCGCGATCGGCGACCTCGCCTCGGGGTTCGGGTCGGCGCTGGCGCCGCCGTCCTCGGGCTCGGGCGGGTTCGGCGGCGGCTTCTCGGGCGGTGGCGGTGGAGGCGGGGGCGGCGGAGGCGGCGGGGCCTGGTAGGGCCCCACCGCCGGAAAGCCGCACCGGTCGGGCAACCAGCGTCAGCGCGCGTACGTCCAGATCGCTCCCATGGCACGGAGCTTCAGCGACTCCACACCCGCGTCGTCGCCGATCCTGAGCGCGACCTCGACCGGATTCGTGAGCCGCTCGAGATCGCGCCGGATCACCTGCGCGTTCCACGTGCCCTTCCCGAGGTCGAGCTCGAGCCGACCGATCCCGTTCTCGGTCTTCGCGACGAACACGCATCGGTTGCCCGACTGACGCGCGAACTTCGTTCCCGGCACCTTCTGCGCCACGGTGGCGCCGCCGAGCGTCAGGGTCACGTCCTCCCCGCAGGCGACGGCGCGGCCCAGCGTCGCCCGTAGGCGGCCGCTCAAGACGGCGAGGTCGGGCAGCTTCGACGAGCGTGTGATCACGGCCTTGTCGACCGAGACGAACAGCGTGTCGTCGAGCACCGCGACCGACTCGCCGGCGGCATGCGCGAACCGCAGCGGACGGGCCAGGTGGAGCGACGCGATGGCGGCGACGTAGTCCACCTCGGCCGTCGCACCGCTCCCGACCCGCACGACCTTCCCGAGGAATCCGTCCGTCGACCCCACCTGGAGCACCGTGGCGCCCGCCGGCACGCCAGTCGTCAGGCTCGTGCTTCCCGCGGCCGCCTGCAGGTCGAAGCACTGCGAGAACTCCGACGTGCCCTCCGAGCTCGTTGCGGTCGCCGTCAGGTACCGGTACCCGGCGACCGGGGCGATCGAGCGGGAGAAGGCGCCCGTGAGCAGGGAGGTCGTGGTCGCGCCGACCGGCAGCTCGCCCTCGCCGTGCTCGGACCCGTCGCACTCGCGGTCGAGGAAGAGCTCGACGGTCGACGACGCGAGCGCTCCCGGCGCGACGCCGGAGATCTGCAGCTGCGTTCCCGACGGGCTCACGCTCTGGATCACCGGGAAGTTCAGCAACCCGTTCGGCCCGGCGTCGCCGTCGCCCGTGTCGTTCGGCGTGACGCCGTCGGCCTTTGCCCCTCCACCTGCGACGAGGTCGATCCCGAGCCCGCCGTTCGAGTGGATCCGATTCCCGCGGATCGCGGACACACTCGATGCTTGGACGAGCACCCCCGTGCCGCGGTTGAACGCGACGAGGTTGGCCTCGCCTGCCTCGGCGCCACCGACCCTCGCCGAGCCGCTCAACCGGATGCCGTCGCCGTTCCCGAGCGGCGTCGTCCCGTCTGCGGCGGCTCCGACGACGTTGCCGACAAACCCCGGGCCGGGGGCGCTCCCGCTGAACGTGATCCCGTAGTCGGTGTTCCCGGAGATGAGATTGCAGGGAGACTGGCACGGCCCCGAGTGGGGCCCGCCGACGGTTGCGGCCTTGCCGACGAAGACACCGCTCTCGTTTGGAATCGCCAGTCTGCCGGTCGCGTCGGTGCCGACGCGGTTCCCGCGGACGACGGCGCTCGGGTCCTCGACCACGAGCCCGACCCTGTTGCCGGATACGACGTTGTCGTCGACGAACGTCCCCTCTGCCGACCGGATCTCGATCCCCGTCGAGTTCGGGTCGGCCGTGCGCCCGTCCGGGGCGATCCCGACGACGTTGTGCTCCACGTGGACGCCGTGCGCCTGGTCGACGAGGATGCCCGTCGACACGTGGGCGGAGAACCCGCCGACGCGGTTCCCCGCAGCAGCGGTGCCGCCGCCGATGACGGCGCCGCTCACGCCCTGCCCGACCACGATCCCCTGACCCAACACGGCTCCGACCGCGGTGATCTCGTTCCCCGCGACCGTGTTCCCGTCGCCCGAGTCGACGACGCCCCAGCCGCCGCCGGAGGACGTGACCTGGATGCGGTTGCCGGCGCCCGAGCCCGGGACGGCCGTCTCGCCCCCGACGGTCACGCCGTGCGCCGCCTCCTGGAGGTCGACCCCCCTGGCCGCCGTGATCCTGTTGCCCCTGATGCGGACCGGCCCGTCCGGGTCCGTCGTCACGACGTCGATGCCCGTGGACGCCCGGATCGTGTTCCCCGCGTCGCTCGTCGGGCCGCCGATCTCCGCGCCGGCGACGCCGTCGACCCCTATCCCCGTCTGGACCGGCTCGGAGTCGCCCCGTCCCTCGACGAGATTTCCCTGGACGCGGACGTTTCGCCCGCCCGAGATCGACAGAGCCTGGCCCGTGATTCGGAACACGTTGCCCGGCGCCGACCCGGGGGTCGCGCTCACGCCGCCGATCGTCACCTCGCTGGCGTCCTGCACGAGGATCCCCGATGTGAGCAGCCCGGTCTCGCCGGTCACGGTCACGCCGAAGCGGTTTCCGGAGATCACGTGCCCGGAACCGCGGACGAGCATCCCGTCTCCGGTGAACGCGATCCCGTGCACGGTGTTCGCAGTGCCTTCGAGCAGGAGCCCGAAGTCCCCGAGACCGACCCAGCCGCCCGGCTGCGACGTCCCCTCGATCGTGACGCCGCCTTCGAGCCACGGAAGCTGGCTGCGGGGCACGATCGTCGGAGGTCCGCCGGGGATGTCGAACCGGATCGTGTCGCCGGAGCGTGCCTGCTGGATGGCGGCGCGGAGCGTGCATTCGGGCTCCTCGGAGCCGTTTCTCGAGACGTTCGAGCCGGTGAAGCAGATCTCGTCGGCCGACGCCTCGTCGGCGCCGTCCGCGGTCGAGTTGACGACGAGACCCTCCTGACGGCGCAGGTCGATCGAGAGCGTCGCCTCGACGGCGTCCTCGACGCCGTCGTCCGTCGCCCGCGCCGTTGCCTTGCTCTCCAGCCTTCGCTGGTCGGTTGGGAGGTCGTCGACCGGGTCGACCTTCACGTCGAACGAGACGATCGGGGTCTGGCCGACGTTCGCGAACCGCCAGCGGACCGTCGTCCCGTCGACGGCGCCGCCCCCCGTGACGGACCCCGCCACGAGCTTCGAGCCCACGGGGACGACGGCCTCGAGCACGAGCTCGTCGACCGTCGCACCGGCGTCCGCCTGCACCCGCACGCTGCCGGTGTCGCCGGGATCGATCCGAACGGCTCCGTCGGCCGCGACGATCTCCCCACCGAGCGAGAGCCTCGTCTGGAGCACCGGGGTCTGGACCAGCTGCGACGCGTCCAGCTCCGCACCCGAGGTCAGCCGGGCGTGCGCGTGAACGTCGGTCGAGACGAACAGCGTCGTGACGGGGATGTCCGAGCGCACGGTGACCGAGAACGCCAGCGGGGGCACCGTCCGCTTCAGCCCCGTGAGCGTCCACGAGACGGTGCTGCCGTCCGTGGAGAGCGTGCCCCCCGCTGAGATCGACGACGGGTCGACGTCGACGAGCGCGGTCGGGACCGTGGCCGACACCGTGAGCTGCCCGACGGCCCCCGCGGCAAGCACCCGTGCGTCGATCGCGTACCGGATCTGCTCGCCCCGGCGTGCCCCCGCGGCCCTCGGGGCCTGCCCGGCGGCATCCAGTTGGAGATCGCAGTTCTCGCCTGGCGGGCAGTCGGGGACTTTCACAGCGAGGGTCGTGCTGCCGGTCTGGCCGGCGCCGTCGGTCACGGTCAGCTTCACGGGGTACGTGCCGGAGGCCGGGAACGTGTGCGCGGGCGGTGTCACTCCCGTCGCGCTCGCGCCGTCGATCTCCCACGCGTAGCTCGCGATGCCATGGTCGTCCGTCGACCCCGAGCCGTCGAACGCCACCGTGAGCGGGTCGTCGTCGGCGGCGTGCCACGTGAACGAGGCCGCGGGCGGTCGGTCGACCGACGGGCCGGTGATGCCATTCGAGAGGCGGTAGACGTCCTCCCAGATCCATTGCTGGGTCACCTGGCCGGCCGGGGTGAGCAGGCGGAGCACCCACTGGCCGATCATCAGCACCGGGCCGAACTTCACTGCCGGGTCGGTGCATTCGGCGGCGGGCTTGGCCCTGCAGTCCCCCGGCAGGTTGTTGTCGATGAACCAGTAGCGCGCCGTCACGCTGCACGCGTCGAGACAGTCGTTCCAGCCGTGCGTCAACGGGCCGGGGACCGGCTTGGGGTCGAGCGAGATCGCTTGCCAGGCACTGAGCCCCGTCGAGCGGGCGGTCGGCGCGCTGTTCGGGTTGTAGAACCGGATGTTCTGGAGGACGAGGTTCGAGCAGACCGGCGTGTTGGCGGGGGCGCGGTAGCACGGGATCGCGTCGACACCGCTGATCTGCGGGGCGAGGGCCTGCCCGTCCACGAAGTCGTTTCCTCCGAGGGATAGCGGGCCGCTCGTCTCCGCGATGCGGCAGTTCGGCGTGAAGAGCGGCTCCGGGTAGACGCCTCCGGGGCAGAACGGGACCGCGTCCGGGCCGAGGTTGCCGACCGGCTCGGCGGCAGATGCGGTCCCCGGCCCGCCGGGGAACGCGACGGCCAGCGCAAACAACGCGGCGAACAGCACCGGTGCGAGTCGCGCAGCTCGGTGTGTCCGTCCTGATCTCCGCCATCCGAGCCGTTCCAACCGCCGCATGCTCGACTCCTCCCTTTGCGTTCAGCGCTCGTCGCCGACGTGGTCGGCGCTCTCCTCTCGACGG
Organism: Gaiella sp.; assembly: GCA_036406535.1. Lineage (GTDB taxonomy): Bacteria > Actinomycetota > Thermoleophilia > Gaiellales > Gaiellaceae > Gaiella. The sequence goes on along the minus strand of DASXAW010000018.1, from coordinate 11,692 downwards.
GGCGAGGGCGTTTCCCGTCGGACGAACGCCAGCAGCTCGTCGGCGTCGCGCACCGTCACCCGCTCCCCGGTCGCCACGAGCTCGGCCTCACCCGCGAGCCGACCGGCGTCGAGCGCCGCGTCCGCAAGCCGCAGGACGACCGAGATCGTCATGCGGTGAGGCTAGGAACACCCCGTCCCACCGCCGTCCCACGGCGCGCTCCGTGTCAGTCGCGGGCGAGACGGACGAGCGAGCGGTGCTCGGCCGAGGGCTCGAGGCCCAGCTGCCGCAGAGCGGCCGCGCTCGCCCGGAGCACCTCGAGCGCGCGTCCCCGCCGTCCCTGGCGCAGCAAGAGGCCGGCGGAGCGCACGTAGCGGGTCTCGTCGAGGCGATCGATCTCGATCCCGCGGTCGAGCAGCCGGAGAGCCTCGTCGAGATCACCCTCGCGCTCAGCTCCGGCAGCGAGCAGATCGAGCAGCCCGAGCGCGTGGGCCCTGAGGCGCTCTCTCGGCTCGGCCGCCCAGTCCTCGTACCGCTCGTCGGGGAGCGCCTCTCCGGCGTACAGGGCCAGGGCGGCGCGCGCACGATCCAGGCTCGTGCGCTCGGCGGGCTCGGCGAACGCCTCGAGCGCACGTTCCTCGAAGAGTGCTGCGTCGACGGTGGTCCCCTCGACGAGCGACAGGGTCGCACCGTCCCGCACGACGAGGTCGCCGGCCGCTTCGCGAAGCCGGTTGAGGACGTTCCGCATCCGCTTGCGGCCGCTCGTCGCCTCGACGCCGGGCCAGAGGTCTTCGATCACCTCGTCGACGAGCCGTCGTGGCCCCCGGACGGCGAGGAGCTTCACGAGCAACAGCGGTCGCCCGGCTGGAAGCTCGATCGGCGCCCCCGCGCGCCGCGCCTGGAACCCGCCGAGGACCGCGATGCTCGCGGCGGAGTGCACGAACCCCGCTTCCGCGGCGAGCGATCCGTCGAGGAGCGCGGCCAGCGCGGCCGTGATCTCCGGCTCCCGCCAGAGAGGGAGATCGGGTGTCCCCATGCGGGACGCGACGGTGAATGCCTCGTGTGCGAGCGAGCGCGCGCGCCCGATGTCCCCGGCCCGGTGCGCCGTCCACGCGCGAAGCAGCGTGGGTCGCCAGCTCTCACGGGCGTCGAGGTCGGGGCGGGCTGCAAGCGCTGCAAGGAGCGCGTCGGCTCTTTCGCCGTTCCCGTGCCGCGCCTCGAATGCGCCCTCGGCGAGCTGTACGTGCTTCGGGCTCTCGGACGCTCGGGCGAGAGCCCGCCCGAGATAGCCGCGCGCCGCGTCGACGTCGCCCACCTGCCCGGCGAGCATGGCGGCCTCCGCGAGGAACTCCGCACCCGTGTGGTGCACGAACCACTCGCCGTGGTGCCGTTCGGCCTCGGCGAGCTGCGCCCGCACCTTTCCCGCGTCGCCGAGCGTGGCTGCCGCCCGGGCGCGTAGCCAGCCCGTGTAGCCCAGCGTCCGCGTGTCCCCGAACTGCTCGCCGAGTCGCTCTGCCTCCACGAGCCGGGCCTCCGCCTCGAGCGTCCGGCCGAGGTCGATCAGCACCTCTGCGAGGAAGACGAGGACGACGCCTCGCAGCCGCGAGCGCGCGGGCAGCCCCGCGAGCGCGCCCTCGAGCGTCTCGACCCCCGCCTCGAACCTGCCACCGAGCGTGTAGACGTCATACGCGAGCGCGAGCAGTGCGTGCGCGCGCGCCGACTGGTACCCGAGTCGGCCGTAGAGCTCCGCAGCCTCCGCGAGCAGCGGCTCGGCGGCCGTGAGGCCGTCGGGCTCGCCGCTCCACGCATGCGTTCGACCGAGGACGTGCAGCGCCCGGACACGGGTCTGCAGCTCGTCCGGCCGAGCCTCGAGGAGGAGCCGCTCGGCCACCTCACGGGCCTGCTCGACCTGGCCGTCACGAACGAGGTCCCGAGCGCGCTCGGCGTCGATCTCCCGGTGGAGCGCAGGATCGTCGGTGACGGTCGCTGCTCGCGCGAGAAGACCGCTCCGAAGGGCCCGTTCGGCCGACGCCTCGCACGCACGCGCGAGATGCAGGAGCGATCGCGGGTGTCGCTCGAGCACGTCGTCGGGAATCGACGCGAGCAGCGCCCGGAGATCGCGGACGTCGAGCCGGCTCACTTCGCTCGGCGAGAGGGCGGCGGCCGTCGCGGCCGCGCGGTCGGCGTCCCCGGCCGACACGAGCACGCGGATCGCCTCGGGCCCGTGCCCCCGCTCGACGTACGCATTCGCCGCGCGCCCCGCGACCCCAGGCGTCAGCCGCCCACGCGCCGCGAGGACGTCTCGCACGGGATCCGCGAGCTCGACGCGGCCGCCGCGGATGTCGAACGGCACGCCTGCGGCGACTGCAAGCCCGACGACGTCCACCACGTCCGTCGCTCGATCGGCGATGGCCGTTGTCAGCTCCGGCAGGTGGGCGAGCTGGACGACCGCGGCGCGCGTCTCCGAAGGGAGGGCGGCCAGCGACTCGTCCACGAGGCTCGAGAGCAGCGTGGGCGACGACTCGATCCGCTCGAGCTCGAGGTCAAGGGCGTCTGCACGCGCGAGGCGCTCAGCGGCCAGCTGCACCGCGATCGGCCATCCCCGCGTCACGCGAAAGACGCGCGCCGCCGCGGACGCGTCCGCAGATGCGCCCGCCGATTCGAGCACGGCGGCCGTCTCGTCGACCGTGAACGCCAGCTCCCCCTGCCCGAGCCGGACGACCCCCGGCTCCGCGCCCAGAGACTCGAGGCCGGCCGGCAGCGACCGGCCGACGAGCAGCATCTCACTGTCCCCGGGCAGCTCACGGGCGAGCCGGCCGACGACCGCGGCGGCGCCGTCCGTTCCGCGGCCGATCTCGTCGAGGACGACGAGCACCGGATCGCTCCGCTCGGCGAGCGCGCCGAGCAGTCGGTCCAGACGGTCGTCGGCGTCGCCCTCCGCCGTCTCGAGCGCATCGGCCGGATCGGAGAGGCCGGCGCGGCGGAACGAGGCTCCGATCCGCGCGATCAGCGCGTCCGCGTCGTCCTCGTCCGGCTCGAGCCTCGCGATCGTCCATGCGATGCCGCGTGCGTGCGCATGCTCGATCGCGAGCGTCGTCTTGCCGTAGCCGCCCGCGGCGACGATCAGGCCGAGGCGGCGACGTCCGAGCTCCTCGACGAGTCGAGGACGTGGCACGTGGTGACGTGGAACCGAGACGAACGCCGCAGACACCCAGACTCCCCCCGAAGCCGATGGTCAATCGTCAGTCGTCGGTCACCTCGCGTCAAGAGCACGGCGTGCGGCTGCGTAGAGCGCGATCGCGCCGGCGGCGGCGACATTCAACGACTCGGCGGCCCCGGGGAGCTCGATCGTGACTTTGTGACACTGTGTTGCAAGGTCGTCCGGCAGCCCTGCGCGCTCGGCTCCGAGCAGGAACGTGAGCGGCGGCGAGAGGGCGAGCTCGGACAATGGGGCGCCGCCGTGGGCGACGAGCGCGACCCGCGTCCCCGGCAGGTCGTCCCAGGGCACCATTGGCACGCGGAAGATCGCGCCGGCGGAGGCGCGCAGCGCCTTCGGCGACAGCGGGTCGGCGCAGCCGTCGGAGAGCGCGACCGAGACGCCGAACGCGTCGGCCGTGCGCACGAGCGTGCCGACGTTTCCGGGGTCGGCGAGCCGCCAGAGCGCGAGGCACGTCTCCCGCGGCCCGGTCGGCAGGTCGACCCGCCGGTAGACCCCGATCTCCCGTGCCGGGTGCGGCAGCGTCGAGACCCGCGCGAGCAGCGCCTCGTCAACCGTCTCGCCGGCGACGAGCAGATGCACCGGCTTGACGCCCGCGTCGCGGGCGGCGGCGACGAGGTCCTCCCCCTCCGCCGCGAAGAGGCCCGTCTCCTCGCGGTGCTTCCGGCCGCGGAGGAGCTTCCGGACGAGCGTCAGCGTCGCGTTGTCGCGCGAGGTGATCACGGGCTCGGCGCCGACGGGCGCGCCCGGAGCTCAGGCGGCCTTCGCGTCCGCGTCGAGTGCGGCCTTCGCCTGCTCGGCGACCACGGCGAAGGCGCCGGGGTCGGCGACTGCGAGGTCGGCGAGCGACTTCCGGTCGAGCTCGATCCCGGCCTTGCGCAGCCCGTTCATGAACTGGTTGTAGGAGAGGTCGTTCGCGCGCGCTGCCGCGTTGATCCGGACGATCCAGAGGGAGCGAAGCGTCCGCTTCTTGTTCCGGCGGTCGCGATAGGCGTAGACGAGCGAGTGCTCGACCTGCTCCTTCGCGTAGCGGTAGTGCGTGCTCTTCCGGCCGTAGTAGCCCTTGGCCTGCTCGAGGACCTTGCGGCGCTTCTTGCGCGCGGCGACGGAGCGCTTGACGCGTGCCATCTACTTCACCCCCAGGAGCTTCTTGACGGCCTTCACGTCGACCTTCGCGACGGGATGGTCCTTGCCGAAGTCGCGCTTACGCTTCGACGACTTCTTCGTGAGCTTGTGGCTCTTCATCGCGTGCCGGCGCATCAGCTTTCCCGAGCCGGTCACCTTGAACCGCTTCTTCGCCCCGCTCCCTGTCTTCACCTTCGGCATCTCGTCTCACTCCTGCGTTCTTCGTCGGCCCGAGCACCATCACCATGTTCCGGCCGTCGAGCGTGGGCTGCTGCTCGACCTGACCGAGCTCCTTCACGTCCTCGGAGAGGCGCTCGAGGAGCATCCGACCCCGCTCCGGATGGAGGTTCTCCCGTCCCCGGAACATGATCGTGACCTTGACCTTCGCCCGCTGGTTGAGGAAGCGGACGACGTGGCCCTTCTTGGTCTCGTAGTCGTGGTCCCCGATCTTCGGCCTGAGCTTGATCTCCTTGATGTTGATCGTCGACTGGTGCTTGCGGGCCAGCTTCTGCCGCTGCTCCTGCTCGTACCGCCACTTGCCGTAGTCCATGACCTTCGCCACGGGCGGATCGGCGTCCTTCGCGATCTCCACGAGATCCAGGTTCTGCGAATAGGCGTAGTCGAGCGCCTCCTTCGTCTCCTTGATCCCGATCTGCGCACCGTCCGGCCCGACGAGCCTGACCCGCGGCACGCGGATCTGCTCGTTGATCCGATCCTGCTGGACGACGGGACGCGTCCTGTCCTCGGGACGGCGTCGCGGTCTCAAAGGGCTGTCACCAAGTCGAGTCGATCCTCCTCTTTCGTTGAAACGCCACTCCATGCAGCGGCGGCATTCCCTCGTCCGATTCGACTCGGTTGAACCCCGCACGGCTCGTGACCGGCGAGGTGAGGGGCGATGCCGCTCCTGCTTGGCAGGCAGCAAGCGTAGCAGGGAACCTCCGACGCGCCGAAACGGCGGTCAGCCCTTGTAGCCGATCACGACCTGCTCGGGCCGGGCCGCGAGCGCGACCACGCTGGCGCCGACGAGGCCCGCGAGGAGCCAGGCGAACGCCGTGCGTGCCGCCTCGGAGGCGCCCTCGCCGCCGAGCGCGAGCCAGGCGAGCACGACGAGCAGCGCTCCGTTGCCGAGGCGGGCGCCGAGGCCGATCGCGACCTGCTGCGCCCGTCCGTCCTCCGCCCCGTTCAGCCGTCGCAGGAGCACGGCCGCCCCGCCCAGCAGCGAGAGCAGCGCCGCGGCGACGAGCGGCGGCGTGTGCAGCGCCGTCACGAGCAGCACCGCGCCGGCTGCGAGCGCGCAGAGGCTGATCGTGCACGTCACCCCGGAGCCGAAGCGGCGGAGCAGCGTCGGCTTGCCGTACGCCGTGTCGCCCGGGAGGTCTCGGTAGTCCTTGAGCACGATCCGCGCGAGAAACAGCGCGAAGAGCGCGGCGGCGAGGAGGCCGTCCCCGGAAACGGGCGAACGGCCGGCCGCGAGCGCGCCAAGGCAGTAGGGCACGAGCACGTAGGCGGCGCCGAGCGCGAGGGGCGCAAGCCACGTCCGGTACGAGAGCCGGAGCGGCGGCAACGAGTACGCGACGCCGATCGCGAGCGATCCCGCCACCACCCCGACCGCGAGTGGACCGAGCGGCACGGCGCAGGCGAGCGCCGCGGCGCACGCGCACGCGTGCAGCAGCCGCAGGTCGCCGCGCGACGCGTCGCCGCTGACGAGCGGCCGCGCGCGGTCGCCCGGATGGTTGATCCGGTCGACGCCCTCGTCCGCGAGGTCGTTCGCGGAGGTCGCCGCGACGTAGCTCGCGCCGAGAGCCAGGACCGCCGGAAGCAGGGCGAGCCAGCTCGCGGGCAGCCCGTCGGGATGGGCCGCGCCGATCAGCATGAACGTCCACACCATCGCCGCGACACGGAACCGCAGGAGCCGCCACGCCAGGCCAGGCAGCCTCATTTCGGCGTGATCACCTTGAGCGGCCAGATCGTCGTGAGCACGAGGACGTAGACGACCCAGAGCACGTGGTACAGCGCGAGGAACACGAGCGCCACCCAGAAGACGCTGACGAGGAGCGCCGCGTCGCCGAGGGCGCTCGCGCGCAGCGCCGTGTCGCGGAAGGCGATCGCGGCGAGCGAGGCCGCTCCCGCAAGCGAGAGCGCGACGACGAGCGACACGCTCGAGGAGAACACGAAGCCCAGGTACTCCAGCCCCCCGAAGGCGAGCAACAGCGCGAGGCCACCGCTCGCGAAGACGACCGCGACGACGAGCACGGCCCCGACGAGCACGCGTTTCCAGCTGAGCGACGACCGGCTGTCCTCGAGCTTCCGGCGGCAGAGGCGGTAGATCACGTAGAGCGCTACCGCGTACAGGCCGAACACCAGGCTCGCCACGAGCGCCGCGCCCCACACGTCGTTCGGGTCGAAGAGCAGCGACTCGAGCGTGCCGTTCTCGCTGTGCTCGTACAGCGCCTCGGGGCTGAGCACGAACTTCACGAAGACGACGAGCCCGTTGTACGCGACCACGTAGCCGACGATCAGCCGGGGAACCCCGAGGTCACGGGTGAGCGCGAGGTACAGCGCGACGGTCGTCAGGGCCGCGACGCAGATCGCGCTCACGAACAGCGTCGTCAGCGCCGGTGCCTCGCCCGCCGAGTCGTCCATCCGGGGCACGAAGACGGCGGCGAGCAGCGCGAGCGCGAAGCCGCCGCCGATCTTGGCCAGGGCGGGCGTGGGCATCCCGCCGACCGTAATGGCGGCTCAGGACGGAAGCTCGGCCTCGAGCTCGGCGAGGAGCCCGTCGAGGGAGAGGTTCTCGACGCCCTGTCCGCCCCGCCTCCGCACCGCCATCGACTCGCGCGTCTCGCGGTCGCCCCAGACGACGACATACGGGATCTTCTGAAGCTCCGCGTCGCGGATCCGCTTGCCGAGCGTCTCCTCGCGCTCGTCGACGTCCGCCCGCACGCCCGCCTCACCGAGTGCCTCGGAGAGCTCGCGCGCGGCCGCCCGGTGGGATTCCGCGACGGCGAGGGTGCGCACCTGCACGGGCGCGAGCCACGTCGGGAACGCGCCCCCGTAGTGCTCTATCAGGATCCCGACGAAGCGCTCGAGCGAGCCGAAGAGCGCGCGGTGGATGACGTACGGCATGTGCTCGCGGTTGTCCGGCCCGGTGTAGGCGCAGCCGAGGCGCGCCGGCTGCTGGCCGTCCAGCTGGATCGTCCCCATCTGCCAGGGCCGCCCCATCGCGTCGTCCATGAAGAAGTCGATCTTCGGCCCGTAGAACGCGCCTTCTCCCTCCGCGACGCGGTACGGGATGCCCTGCCGCTCGACGGCCGTGCGGAGGATTCCCTCGGTGCGGTCCCAGTCCTCGTCCGTGCCGAGCTTGTTGTCCGGCCGGGTCGCGAGCTCCGCGTGCGCGATCTCGCGCACCCCGAAGCGGTCGTAGAGGAAGCCGACGTAGTCGAACATCGCGTCGATCTCCTCCTCGATTTGCTCCTCCGTGCAGAAGACGTGCGCGTCGTCCTGGCTGAACTGGCGTGCGCGGGTCAGCCCGTGCAGCGAGCCCGTCGGCTCGTCGCGATGGAGCACCGCGGCCTCCGCGAAGCGGACCGGCAGCTCCCGGTAGCTCCGCAGCTTCGTGTTGAAGAGGAGCATGTGGCCGGGGCAGTTCATCGGTTTGAGCCCGTAGAGGCTGTCGCCGTGCTCGATGCGGAAGAGGTTGTCGCCGTACTTCTCCCAGTGCCCCGAGCGCTTCCAGAGCTCGACGTCCCACATCAGCGGGGTCTTCACCTCGAGGTACCCGCGCTTCGCGTTCTCGCTGCGGCGGAGGTCTTCGAGGGCGTTCCAGATCGCCATGCCGCGAGGCGTCCAGAGCGCCGCGCCGGGTGAGAACTCCGACATGTGGAACAGGTCGAGCTGGGGCCCGAGCCGTCGGTGGTCGCGCCCCCGCGCCGTCTCCATGCGCTCGAGGTACGCGTCCAGGTCCTCCTGCGTGAAGAAAGCCGTGCCGTAGATCCGTGTCAGCTGGGTGTTCTTCTCGTCGCCGCGCCAGTACGCCCCGGCCAGTCCGGTCAGCTTGAGCGCCTTGATCGGGCTCGCGTCCTGGAGGTGCGGTCCGCGGCAGAGGTCGGTGAAGTCGCCTTGCGTGTAGAGCGAGATCGCGCCGTCGGCGGTGTCGACGAGCTCCACCTTGTACGGCTCGCCCTCGGCCTCGAAGCGCGTGCGCGCCTCGTCGCGATCGATCTCCGTCCGCTCCCACGTGCGGCCCTCTGCGATCTCGCGGGCGACCTCCGCCTCGATCGCCGCGAGGTCCTCCTCGCGGATCGGCTCGGGGAACTCGAAGTCGTAGTAGAAGCCGTTCTCGATCGGCGGGCCGATCGCGACCTTGACACCGGGATGCAGGCGCCGGACCGCCTCGGCGAGCAGATGCGCCGCCGAGTGACGGAGCACGTACAGGGCATCGGGGTCGTCGCGGTCACGCGTGGTCAAGAGCTGGAGCGACGCGCCCTCGGGAAGTGGCAGCCTGAGGTCGCGCGGCTCGCCGTCGACGCGCGCGAGCACCGCCTGCTCGGCGAGCTTCGGCCCGATCGCGCGCGCCGCGTCGAGCGCCGTCGCGCCGTCGGGGAGCTCGAGCTCTGAGCCGTCGGGGAGCGTGACGTTCACGTCGGGCCAGGATAGTCGGCCGCCCGAGACGCGAGGCCATCGCCGTCCCCACGTGCGGGAAGGAAGGGGCGGCCCTTCCTTCCCGCGTGCTCCGTCAGGGACGGAAGCTGTAGACCGAGCCGGTGAGGTCTCCGACGTAGACCTTGCCCCCGTGGGCGCCGAGCGCGACCACCGGCGCGACGAAGCCCGTCAGGGCCGGCGTGTACTTGCCGCCTCCAAGGGGCATCGACACGACCTCGGGCCCTTTGCCGGTGCCCCCGAAGAGAGCGACGAACAGCTTCCCGTGCACGGCCGCAAGGCCCATCGGCGACGAGTGTGCGGGGAACTCCGCGAACGGCTCGTCGTACCGAGAGCAGGTCGCGGGCCTGGCCGGACAGGACGGGAACCCGAAGTCGGCGCCCTGCTGTGCCTCGACGACTCGGTCGACGGGGCGCTTCTTGCCCAGGTTCTCCTGACCGAGATCGGAGATCAAGGCGCCGCTGTGGCCGGACGCGAAGAGCGGCTGCCAGGGCTGCCGCAGCCCGGTCGCGACCACGCTGATCTCTCCGGTCGTCGGGTCGACTGCCACGACGCTGTTCGCGTAGAGCGTCGTCCCCTTGCTGAAGTCGGCTTTCTTGGAGTCTCCGAGCGACACGCCGGCGTAGAGCTTCCCGTCGCGGCCCATCGCGATCCCGTTGAACGCGGTGAAGCGCTTCTGCGGGCCGACGACCACGCGGGACTTCGTGAAGCGCGTGCCGTTCCAACCGCTCCAGGCTTCGATTCCTCCGACCCTCGTGCCCCCGCTCACGTACAGCGTTCCGCCGCTGTAGGCAAGACCGAGCACGTGCTGCGGGGAACCTGCCAGCTTGACCGGCTTCCCGTTCTTGACGACGAAGACTCCCCCGGTGACCTTCGGGTGCTCCTCGTCGCCGAAGCCCGCAACGAAGAGCTGGCCGTTCCCGAACGCAAAGGTCGTCGGCGTCGGGATCCCGCGCGCCACGACCGTCACCGGATGGCCGTCGACCGCCTTCGGCGTCGGCGGTGGTCCCTGCGCGGCGGTCGCGACCGATGCGAGCACGAGCGCGGCCGCCGACACAAGGAGTAGTCCTCTTCTCTTCATGATCCCTCCCTCGATGCGCCTTACGCCGTTCGCCGCGGCGCGATCGGGATTCTATTCCCCTCGGCCGCGGCTGTCCCTACAACAGTCAACCAGCCGGGAGAGGAGGCACGTCACTCGTGCGGCGGCACCGCGGGCCCGTGGGCGTCCTCGAAGGCGCGCATCAGGCGGCGCAGCAGCTCGTTCAGCTCGCGTTTCTCCCGCTCGCCGAGCGCCGCGTCCACGATCGACTCCTTCTCCGCCTGCGCGCCTACGGCCGCATCCCAGAGCCGCTTCCCCTCGTCGGTCAGCTCGACGATCACGCCGCGCCGATCGCCCGGGTCGTCGAGGCGCCGGACGAGGCCGCGCTCCTCCATGTTGTCGAGGCGGTTCGTCATCGCGCCGCTCGAGAGATCGAGCCGCTTGGCGAGCTTGCCCGGTTTTCCTCGATACGGCGGGCCGGCCCGCCGGAGGTTCGCGAGCACCTTCCACTCCCCGTGGGAGAGGTCGAACGCGTCGAGCGTCTCCTGCATCGCCCGATCGACGAAACGCTCGAGCCGGTGAATGCGCTCGATGATGCCTTCGGTCTCGAGATCGAGCTCCGGTAGCTCGCGCGCCCACACGTCGAGGTTCGCGTCGACCGTGTCGGGCTTCGCCTTCGCGCGGGTCGTCACGCTGAGATCTTCCATGTAAAGACTCTTGACGTCAAGCTACTCCGCGTAGTAGTTTGTCTTCGAGTAACTCGTCTTGAAGATACTCGACGGAGAGGAGACCGCGATGTCAGAGCCACGCACACCCGTGAGCATGCGGCGGTTCGATGCGCGGGGCGAGACGCTCGCGGGCGTGCGCCCCGTGGCTGTCCCGGTGCGCGCCACCGCCGGTCCGGCCCGGGCGGAGCTGCCGCTCGCGCCGTGGCGCCGCCGAGCGCTGCCTCAGTCGAACGTGATCACGCTGCGGATCCCGTCCTGGGCCTCCAACAGCTCGAAGCCGTGATTCACCTCGTCCAGCCCGAGGCGATGCGAGAGAAGCGACTCGACGTCGATCTCCCCGGCGAGCCAGCGGTCGACGAGCTGCGGCACCTGCGTCCGGCCCTTGACGCCGCCGAACGAGGTGCCCGTGACCCGCCTGCCGGTGATGAGGAAACGTGGGACGACGTCGAGCGTCTCCCCCTTGCCCGCGACGCCGCACATCGTCGCGAGCCCCCACGCCTCGCGGGCCGACTCGACCGCCTGGCGCATGACCGTGACGTCGCCGGTCGCCTCGAACGTGTAGTCGGCGCCGAAGCCGCCGGTCTGCTCCCTGATCCACTCCAGCGTGTCGTCGCCGGCGAGGCGAGTGTCGGTCGCGCCATGGTGCCGGGCGTGCGCGAGGCGGTCCTCGGAGAGGTCGACCGCGACGATCCGCCCCGCCCCGGCGAGCCGCGCGCCGATCACGGCCCCGAGGCCAACGAGCCCGCAGCCGAAGACGACGCACGTCGATCCGGGCTCGACCTTCGCGGTGTAGAGCGCGGCGCCGATCCCCGTCGAGAGGCCGCAGGCGAACGGCGCGCATCCCTCGAGCGACGCATCGGGGCTCACCTTCGCGAGCGCGATCTCGGGCATCACGGTGTACTCCGCGAACGTCGACGTGCCCATGAAGTGCCGTAGCTCCGCGCC
>DASXAW010000017.1:0-20860 GCA_036406535.1 Gaiella sp. | reverse complement strand
GCCGCCGACGACGACGCCGCCGCCGGCCGACCAGGCACCGCCGGCCACGACGCCCCCGCCGGCCGACCAGACACCTCAGCCCCCCACCCAGCCGCCTCCGACCTCCCCGCCTGGCGATACGACCGGAACGCCGGTGGCGCCGTCTGGGTCGCCCGACGGCGACGGCGGTCATGATCACGAGTGGTGGACGTGGTGGTTCTGGTGGCTGAGGCACCACGGCGGCAACAACGGTTGAGAGCCCGCGCTGGGGCGCGGTCTCTCCGCCCGCGACCATCCCCCTTTCGGGGGTGGCAGCAACCCACTCGGGGGAGACGATAAGGTGAGTAATGCTCAGGGGAGCCCTCGTCATGGTCGCTGTGCTCGCGCTTGCGCTGCCGCTCGGCGCAGCGGCGGGGACCGACACGAAGTCCACGGCGGCGCGTGAGCCGTCGCTCGAGACGCTCGTGCTGCAGCGGATCAACGACGTCCGCGTTTCGCACGGTCTCGGCCGGCTGACCGCGTCCACGGGCCTCTCGCAGGCGGCGCTGACCCACTCACGCTCGATGGTCCTGAACGGCTTCTTCGCCCACGAGTCGAAGAACGGCACGCCCTTCTGGCAGCGCGTCAAGAGCTTCTACGGCCCTCGCACGCAGGGCTGGACGGTCGGCGAGAACCTCGCGATGTTCGGCGGCACGAAGCCCGACGCGAACGCGATCGTGGAATCCTGGATGGCGTCGGCGCCTCACCGCGCGAACCTCCTCTCGAAGCTGTTCGCGAACGCCGGGATCGCGATCCTGCACGATCCGGCCGCGGGCGGCGTGTACGGCGGCCTGTCGACCTGGGTCGTCACGCTCGACGTCGGCTCCCGCTAGCGGGCGCCCAACATCCGTCACGTGTCCGACTCGAGGTCGGGCGCTGTGGCCTGCGCCGCGTGGTGGTCCGACACGACGTCGACGACCGCGACGCACGAGCGCGCAGCGTGAAGCCCCGGCCTCCCTGGAGGCCGGGGCTGTTCGTTTCGGGGAGTTGTGCGGCTCCGCTAGGCCGCGAGTGCGCGGAAGGGGGTGATCCGAGGATCGATCGCGCTGTCGAAGCCGCGATCCCACTCGACCACCACAGCACCGGTCGCGTCGAACTCACGGACAACGCCCCGGTCACCGGCCCTGAGGTCGGCTCCCGAGTCCGCAACGAGCTCGATCACGGCGCCGATGCGCACGCCGGCGGCAATCCGCGCGGCGAGCAGACGAGCACCTGTCGCATCCATACCCACAGTCAATTGGCGGTTGTCCACACGGGCGTCCCCCGATCGGTGAGTATTGACTCACCCGAAAGGGGAGGAGGCGGAGCCGATGCGCCGAACGCCACAGAGCGCCGGCGGCTCATTCCGAATTCGACGGCTGAGGGTGCGTCGCCGGCGCATCGACCATCGAGACGACGTTCATGCAGGGCACGCCACGACGCGATCAGGAGTGGGAACACTGGCCCGGGCGCCCGACCGGCGAGGAAGGCGTGCGTAGCCGGCTGCGGGCGCTCTTCGTGCCGACAGAGGCCGAGGACGCGATCACGGAGCTCATCGCGGAGCACAGCCGCGAGCTCGAGGCGCGCGCGACGGAGCTCCGTAGCGCGGTCGCCGAGCTCGAGCAGCGCGAGGCCCGGGCGCGCGAGCTGCACGCGCGCGTCGAGCAGGTTCTGCGCGAGGGCTCCGCGGAGCTCGACGTTCGGCACTCGGACCTCGTCGTCCGCGCGACAGAGCTCGACCGGCGTGAGGCGGCTGTCGCAGAGGGAGAGGGCCGGGTCGAGGAGCGAGCCCGAGCCTTCGGCGCGGTCGAGCTGCGAAGCGCCGCGGTCGAGCGCCGCGAGCAGGCGCTCCAGGAGCGGGAGAGCACCCTCGACCGGCGCGAGCAGGAGCTGCGAGAGCGCGAGTGGGAGCTCGCAAGGCGCGAGGCTGCGATCGGCCCGGATGCGGCGCCGACCCGGGTCGCGCCCGACGACGCGTACGTCGCGTTCACGCTCGAGCACGGCTACCGGCTCGTCGAGCGAGACGGGGCAGTCCCGCAGCCCGGAGACACGATCGAGCTCGACGACGGGCCGCATCGCTGCGTGCGGCTGACGGCGTCGCCGTATCCGGGCGACCCCCGCCGCTGCGCGGTGCTCGAGCGGGTCTCTCCGACGGCCGCCTAGCCCAGCCAGGCGTCGAGCAGCGCCTCGCCGAAGAAGAGGCCGACGAGGCCCCCTGCCGCAAGGAACGGTCCGTACGGCAAGGTCTCCTTCCTCCCCTTCCCGCCCGGGCGGAGGAGCGCGACGAGCGCCGGCAGCATGCCGAGGAGCGAGCCGGCGAAGAGGGCGACCGCGACGTCGCGGCCGAGCCACGCCCCCATGAACGCCGCGAGCTTGACGTCGCCCATTCCCAACCCGGCCGGGTAGACGAGCGCGAGGACGAGGAAGAACCCTCCTGCGGCGAGCGCTGCGACGAGCCATTCGACGCTCGGCTCGCGGGCCGTCTGGACGACGAGCGCGACCGCCAGCGCCGGGACGATGATCCGGTTGGGGATGATCCGGCGCTCGAGGTCGGTGACGCTGACGGCCACGAGCACCGCACAGCCCAGCGCGTTCACGACGGCCTCGCCCGTGTCCTCGAAGACGACGGCGCACGCCACTGCCAGCGCGACCCAGACCGCGACACCGATCGCGCGCAACGTCACGCCGCAGGGATTCACCACGCCTGCGCGCGATCCTCTCCCCCGCACGAGTGACCCCCGTTCCCCCGTCCGGGTGGTCGTACCGCTGACGGTAGTTCACAACGATGGGAGAACTGCGGAGGTGCGCCCGCTCCTGGCGTCTGGGCGCGACAACTACAAGGTGCTCGAGTCTTTCATTCGAAAGGCCGTGGGTGCCGGCCTGCACAGGCCGGTCTTCTCGGCCCTGGTCATCGGATCCGGCGCGCTTGCCGGCTTCCAGCTCGGCCGTCAGGGCCGGATTCTCGCGGCCGTCGCGGTCGCCCTCTCGATGGCCGGGGTGGCGGCGCTCGCCGCGTGGCTCCTGACGCGGCGGATGCGCACGGCCGAGCGAGCGGCGCTACGGGATCCGCTGACGGGGCTGCCGAACCGCAAGCTCCTCGACGACCGCATCGACCAGGCGCTCGCGCGGTCGCGCCGGACGGGAGAGTCCTTCGCCCTGATGGTCATCGACCTCGACGGCTTCAAGGCGGTCAACGACGTCTGGGGGCACGAGGCGGGCAACGTCGTGCTGCGCACGATCGCGCGGCGGCTGCAGGCTGCTGTGCGCGAGAGCGACACCGTCGCCCGCGTCGGCGGCGACGAGTTCGTGATTCTCTCGCTCGGCACGCAGGAGGACGCTGAAGCCGCCGCTCTGGTCGGGCGGCTCCGCACGGGCCTTCGGCGCCCGTACCGGATCAACGGAAGCCCGGTCGAGCTCGACGCCTCCGTGGGCTGGGCGTTGTTCCCGCAGGACGGGCTCGCGCCGGGAGAGCTCCTCGCGCAGGCGGACGGGCAGATGTACGCGACGAAGCGCGACACGAGCGAGGAGTCCGCGGTCGAGCGCCGCGCCCTCGACGCGAACGTCGTTCGCGACCTCGAGCTCGCCCTCGCCCACAACGAGATCGTCGTCCACTACCAGCCGATCGTCGACCTCCGCTCCGGCGAGGTGCGCGCGGTGGAGGCGCTCGTTCGCCGCGCGCACACCGATCGGCTCATCGGCCCCTCGGAGTTCATCCCCCACGTCGAGCGCTCGCCGGTCGTGCGCTCGCTGACGCTCGCGGTGGCCGCCGACGTGCTCCGGCATCTCGTGGAGTGGGACCGCCGTGGCCACCGCCTGGAGGCCGCGGTCAACGTCCCGTACCGGATGCTCGACGACGAGGAGCTGATCACCGGGCTCCGCGGTCTCCTCGACAAGATCGGCATCGAGCCCCACCGCCTGACGCTCGAGGTCGTGCCCTCGGGCCCGGGCGCCGGCTCCAGCATCGACGAGAAGCAGGTCAAGCGGCTCCGCCGGCTCGGCGTTCGGCTCTCGCTCGACGACCTCGGCCGCGCATCGTCGATCGCGGCCATCCGCACGCTGCCTCTCGACCAGGCGAAGATCGACGCGATGTTCCTCCACAACCTCGGACGCGACCAGCGGTCGCGCGCGATCGTCAGGTCGCTCGTCGAGCTCGCGCACGAGCTCGGCCTCGAGGTCGTCGCCGAGGGCATCGAGACGCGTCTTGCCTGGGATACCGCCGCGCAACTCGGGTGCGACCGCGGTCAGGGGTTCTACTTCGGGCATCCCCTCACGGCGCACGAGCTCGCGGAGTGGCTCGAGCGCGAGTGGCCGATCGTCGTGGACGTCGCCTGAGCGCGCGTCAGCGCGTGTCGCCTGGGCGCCAGAGCGGCTCGTCGCGACCGGCCGAGGCGTTCGCGGCCCGGGAGAGCACGAACAGCAGATCCGAGAGCCTGTTCAGGTAGATCGCCGTCAGCGGATCGAGCTCGTGCTCCTGGGACGCCTCGAGCGTCTCGCGCTCGGCCCGGCGGCAGATCGTCCGGGCGACGTGCAGGCCCGCTGCGGCGACGGTCCCGCCCGGAAGCACGAAGCTCCGGAGCTCCGGAAGGTCTGCGTTGAAGCGGTCGCAATCCGCCTCGAGCCGGTCGACCTGCGACTGCGCGACGCGCAGGCGGCCCTCGCGCCCGAGCGGCACCGACAGGTCCGCACCGACGTCGAACAGCTCGTTCTGCACCCGCTCGAGCACCGGCCGCACCTCCGCGGGCACCTCACCGGCGAGCACGACGCCGAGCGACGCGTTCAGCTCGTCCACCGTGCCGTACGCCGCAAGCCGGAGATCGAGCTTGGAGACCCGAGACCCGTCGCCGAGCGACGTCTGACCGGCGTCTCCGCCGCGGGTGTAGATCTTCGTGAGCCGGACCGGCTCGTCCTTTGCCCGCGGCATGCCTCGAACGCTACCCCGGCAGGCTGCCGACGGAGGCCGACGCGAGGCTGCGCTCGGCGTGGCGCAGCAGGTCGCGGGCGATCACGATCCGCTGGATCTCGCTCGTGCCCTCGTAGATCTCGGTGATCTTCGCGTCGCGGTAGTAGCGCTCGGCCGGGAACTCGCGCGTGTAGCCGTAGCCGCCCAGCACCTGGATCGCGTCGCGGCTCGCCTCGACGGCGACCCGGGAGGCGAACAATTTCGCCATCGCGCCGTCTGCGCTGTGCGGAAGGCCCGCCTGTTTCCGCCATGCGGCGCGCCACGTCAGCTGCCGTGCGGCCTCGACCTGGGTCGCCATGTCGGCGAGCGTGAACTGGATCGCCTGGAAGTCCGCGATCCGCCGGCCGAACTGCTCGCGCTCGAGGGCGTACGCGCGCGCCGTGTCGAGCGCCGCCTGTGCAATCCCGACGGCCTGCGCGGCGATCCCGATCCGGCCGCCGTCGAGCGTCGTCATCGCGACCGCGAACCCTTTCCGCTCCTGGTGGAGCAACCGGTCCCGTCCGACGACGACGCCGCCGTCGAGCCGGAGATCGGCGGTCGACGACGAGTGCAGCCCGAGCTTCTCCTCCTCGCGCGTCACCTCGACGTGCTCGGGCGCGAGGACGAACGCCGAGACGCCCCTGGCGCCCGCCGTCTCCGAGTCCGTCCGGGCGAAGAGAAGGAACGTCGAGGCGTGACTGCCGTTCGTGCACCACTGCTTCGTCCCCGTGATCCGCCATCCCTCGCCCTCGGGCACGGCGGTCGTGCGGAGCGATCCCGCGTCAGACCCCGAGCCTGGCTCCGTGAGCGCGAACGCGCCGATCTCCTCGCCCCGGGCAAGCGGCGGCACGAACCTCTCACGCTGCTCGCCGGTCCCGAACGCGACGATCGGCAGCGTGGCCGCGCTCGTGTGCACCGCGACGGTCACACCCACCCCGGCGTCGGCGCGCGACAGCTCCTCCAGGACCAGCACGTACGAGACGAAGTCGGCGCCGGCCCCCCCGAGCTCCTCCGGCACGCACACGCCCATCAGCCCGAGCTCGCCGAGCTTGCCGAAGAGCTCCCGCGGGAAGCGGTGGTCGCGATCCCACTCCGCCGCGTGCGGGGCGATCTCGGTGTCCGCGACCTCCCGCGCAAGCGCCTGGATCTCCCGCTGCTCCTCGGTGAGGGAGAAGTCCACGGCCGCAGTCTAGGTGCCGCCCGGCGTCTACGACCTGTGCCGCAGGGGCCGAATCTGGCGCTTGAGCGTACGGGCGAGACCGTCCGGCGACGCGAGCCGTCGGAGACGGCCGGGCGAGAGCTCCGTGCAGAGCACCGCGGAGGCCGCCGGCCCGCGATCGCCGTAGCCGACGCCCTGCGGGTCGAACGCCGGCGCCGGCCGCCAGCCCTCGTCGGTCAGCTCGTAGGCCTCCTGCTCCTCGACGAACAGGCCGGCGGAGGTGAAGAGACCCGTCCAGCCGCGCACGTCGTCGAGCCGGAACCAGCCGTGGTCGCCCGGCTCGCCGAGCGGCACCGTGACGAGAAGCGAGCCCCTCGGGCGGAGCACGCGAGCGAGCTCCCGGAGCGCATCGGCCCGCGACCTCCCGTCGTCGTCGGCGGCGAGGCCGTACCCGGTGTTGTCGGCGCCGACGTGCTCGAGCGTCGATACGAGGAGCGCCTGGTCGACGCTGTCGTCCGGCAGGGGGATCTCCCTGACGTCGGCGGTGATCCGCTCCATGCCGTCGATGTCGCGCTCGGCGAGGTCGAGCCCGACGAGCTCGACGCCCGCCCGGAGGAGCCCGGCGAGGTAGACCGGCTCCGCGTACGCGTACCCGACCTCGAGCACGCTCCCCGTCGTCACGAGCCGCGAGAGAACCCACGGGATCTCGACGAGGCGCTCGTCGGTCCCGCCCGGCGCCTGGAGCCAGGAGAGCCGCTCGCTCCTCGCCCGCGCGCCGAGACCGAGCGCGACCGCGCCGTCGAGCTCGCGGATCCGTTCCGCCTCGGGCGCCGTCGCCAGCTCGTGGAGGAACGCCGAGCGGGAGAGCGTCCCGTCCGCGAGCATCGCGAGCGCCCGCGCGCGCGACTCGTCGTCGATCGGACGGCGGAGGATGCAGCGAAACGCGCGGTCGACGAACTCCTCGTCGGGGCCCGTGTACGCCTCGAGCGACGCTGCCACGTTCGGGTCCATGCGGTTACGCGTAGTCGTAGAAGCCCCGCCCCGCCTTGCGCCCCAGCCTCCCGGCGGCGACGTAGCGGCGCAGGAGCGGGCACGGCGCGTACTTCGGGTCACCGAGCCCGTCGTGGAGCACGTCCATGATCGCGACACACGTGTCGAGGCCGATCAGGTCCGCGAGCGCGAGGGGCCCCATCGGGTGCGCGAAGCCGAGCGTCGCCACGGTGTCGATCGCCTCCGGCTCGGCGACGCCCTCCATCAACGCGTAGGCGGCCTCGTTGATGAACGGCATCAGGATCCGGTTCGAGACGAACCCCGGGAAGTCGTTGGCCTGCGCCGGCGTCTTTCCGAGCTCGCGGGCGAGCGTGACGATCGACAACGCGGTCTCGTCGGAGGTCTGCTCCGCGCGGATCACCTCGACGAGCGGGAGCATCGGCACCGGGTTGAAGAAGTGCATGCCGATCACCCGCTCGGGCCGCGAGGTGACCGCCGCGAGCTCCGTGATCGGGATCGAGGACGTGTTCGAGGCGAGCACGGCCTTCTTCGGCAGGGCCCCATCGGCGGCGCGGAAGAGCTCCTTCTTGGCGTCGGCGTTCTCGACGATCGCCTCCACGAGGAGATCGGCCTCGACGAGCTGGTCGGCAGGCGTGACGCGCGAGAGCACGTCGTCCGGCGCCGGACCCCCTTTCTCGTGGAGCCTCGCGAGGCTCTTCTCCATCGTCGAGAGCCCGCGCTCGACCGCGCCCGGAACCGAGTCGTGGAGCCAGACGGTGCGTCCCGACGCGGCGACGACCTGCGCGATCCCGGCGCCCATCTGCCCCGCGCCCGCGACGAGCACCCGCTCGAAGATCATCGCCGGAAACTACTCCGCGTCGCGAGGTCGCGCCGCCGATGACGCAACCGCCGGATCGAGTAGGCGAGCACCGCTGCGAGGATCAGGATCCCGATCACGAGCCGGATCGCGTTTCCCTTCGGCTCGTCGCTCACCGAGAGGAGCGCGCCGGGGTCGGTGAGGAGGCACGGCTCCGTGACGACGCGCGCGCCGTCGAGGTTCGCGAGCACGCCGAGCGCCTCGTCGTGGACGAGCGGCTCGTCGGTGGCGTCGACGAGCTTCGTCTGGGAGTCGACGTCGATCTCGCGGCCCACCGGCCCCTTCACGTTCTGGTCGACGAGGAACTCGTAGACCCGGCCGCCTCCCGGCGACTGCCGCTCTGCCGTGACGCGCCCCACGAACGCGACGTCCGCCTCGGAAAGACGCTCGTCGAGCGGGACGTTCGGGCAGTCGAGCGCGAGCGCGCTGGGCGCGAGGACGAGCGCGGCGAGACCCGCCGCCACGAGCCGTGCGACCAATCAGACCTCGATCAGGACGGCGTCGCCCTGGCCGCCGCCGGAGCAGATCGCGGCGAGCCCCAGGCCGCCGCCGTTCCGGCGCAGCTCGTGGACGAGTGTGCCGACGATGCGGCCGCCCGACGCCCCGATCGGGTGCCCGAGCGCGACTGCGCCGCCGTTGACGTTCACGCGCGCTTCGTCGGCGCCGAGCATCTTCGTCGAGTTGCGCGCGACGGACGCGAAGGCCTCGTTGATCTCGACACGCGCGACGTCGCCGATCCCGTGGCCCGTCGCCGTCAGCACCCGATCGGACGCCGCCGCAGGCGTGCGCGCGAGGTACGCGAAGTCGTCGGCGACGTACGCGTGGCCGAGCACGTGCGCGAGCGGCTCGATCCCCCGCTCCCGCGCCCAGTCCTCGGAGCACACGACGACGCACGACGCACCGTCGTTCAGCCCCGGCGCGTTCCCCGCCGTGGTCGTGCCCTCGGGGTCGAAGACGGGCTTCAGCGAGGCGAGCTTCTCGAGCGTCGTGTCTCGCCGGATGCTCTCGTCCGCCGTGACCTCGGCGACCGGGACGATCTCGTCCTCGAAGCGCCCCGCGTCCTGCGCCGCCGCTGCCCGCTCGTGAGAGCGCAGGGCCCATGCGTCCTGGTCCTCGCGGCTGATGCCGAGCTCACGCGACACCGTGGAGGCCTGCTGCACCATGTGCTGCCCGTCGAACGACGAGACGAGCCCGTCGAACACCGCGTGGTCGAGCACCTCGCCGTTCCCGAGCCGGTAGCCGTAGCGGCCCTTCGGGAGCAGGTACGGCGCGCCGGACATCGACTCCATCCCGCCCGTCACCACGACGTCGTGGCGGCCAGCCGAGATCATCAGCTCGGCGATCTCGATCGCCCGGATCGACGAGGCGCAGACCTTGTTGATCGTGTCGGCGGGAACCTCCTTCGGGATTCCGGCCCCGATCGCCGCCTGGCGTGCCGGGGCCTGGCCGGCGCCCGCCTGGAGCACCTGGCCCATGACGACGTAGCCGACCTCTGCCGGCTCCACGCCTGCGCGCTCGAGACCGGCGCGGATCGCGATCGAGCCCAGCTCGGTCGCGGGGACGGATGCGAGGCCTCCGCCGAGCCGCCCGAAGGGCGTCCGGACCGCCGAGACGATGACGGCGCGCATCATGGCCGCAGCGTAGCCGCGGCGCGACCGTCAGACTCCCGCCTCCCGCGGCGCTCCTCGGACGCTCGCCTCGCCGGGCTGCACGAGACCGGTCTCGTACGCGAACACGACCGCGTGGACGCGATCACGCACGCCGAGTTTCTGGAACACGCGGTTCACATGCGTCTTGACCGTGGCCTCGCTGACGACGAAGTGCGCCGCGATCTCGCCGTTCGAGAGCCCGCGTGCGATGTCGACGAGCACCTCTCGCTCGCGGTCGGTCAGGTCGGAGAGCCCTGGGGTATCGCTCCCCGGCCGGGGTCGACGGACGAACTCCTCGACGAGTCGCCGGGTGATCGTCGGCGCGAGCAGCGCGTCGCCCTCGGCGACGACGCGCACGCCCTCGACGAGCCGCGCCGGCGGGGCGCTCTTCAGGAGGAAGCCGCTCGCTCCCGCTCGCATCGCGTCGTAGACGACCTCGTCGTTGTCGAAGGTCGTGAGGACGAGCACCTTCGTGGCGAGCCCTTCCGCGACGATGTGTCGCGTCGCCGTGATGCCGTCGAGCACTGGCATCCGCACGTCCATGAGCACGACGTGGGGTCGCAGCTGCCGGACGAGCGCGACCGCCTCCCGCCCGTTCTCGGCCTGGCCGACGACCTCGATGTCCTCCTGCCCTTCGAGGATCAGCTGGAAGCCGCCGCGAACCAACGCCTGGTCGTCTGCGACCAGCACGCTGATCACGTCGCCGCCTCGATCGGCAGGCGTACGCGGACGGCGAAGCCTCCGGACGGCCGCGGGCCGGCCGTGACATCGCCCCCGAAGACGCTGACCCGCTCGCGCATCCCGGCGAGGCCGTGGCCGCCGCCGTACCCGTTCGCTCCGGGCCCGTCGTCGACCACCTCCAGCAGGAGCGCGTCGGGCTCGTAGCGGACGCGCACCTCGGCGGCCGCGTCGCCCGCGTGCTTCAGCGCGTTCGTCAGAGCCTCCTGGACGACGCGGTACGCGGTGAGCTCGACGGCCAGGGGCAGCGGACGCCGCATGCCCTCGAGCGAGAGGCTGACCGGAAGTCCTGCGTGGCTCACGGACTGGACGAGCGCCTCGAGCTCGTCCAGCGTCGGCTGAGGCGCGAGGCCCAGCTCCTCACCCGCATCTCGCAGCAGCCCGACGAGTCGGCTCATCTCGACGAGCGCCTGGCGGCCCGTCTCCTGGACGGCCCGGATCGGCTCGAGCGCGGCGTCCGGGCTCCGCTTCAGCACCTCCTCCGCGGCGCCTGCCTGCACCACCATCACCGACACGGAGTGTGCGATCACGTCGTGGAGCTCACGTGCGATGCGGCTGCGCTCGTCGGCCACCGCGGTCACCCGCTCGCGTTCGAGGCGCTCCGTCCGGCGCTCCAGCTCCTCCGACCGCCGAACCTTGCCGCGCATCGCGTAGCCCACGAACCACGGCGTGCAGAGGACGAGCAGCACGAACGGGATGTCCGTCGTGTCGAAGTCGCCGTTCTCGTGGGATACGACGAGGACCGCGCTCATCAGCAGCCCGGCGACCCCGAGACCGAGGACCGCGCGCTCTTCCCTGAGGCCGACGCTGTAGAGCACGAGCACGAAGAAGAGCAGCGGCGTGATCGGCGTCTCGAGTGAGACACCGCCCGAGACGGCAGCGAGAAACGCTCCGAGACCGACGACGAGCGCGAGCATCGGCGCTGCCCGGCGGATGGCGACGGCCACCCCCACGAGGGCGAACGTGCCGGCTGCGAGGGCCGTCGGCGTGATGTCCTCGCGCCAGACCTCGAGCTCGGAGGCGGCGATGAAGGCCGCGCCGATCGCGACGTCCGTCACCGTGACGCGACCACGCAGGCTCATGCGGCCACGCTAGCTCTCCTACGGGGCGATTTCATCCACTCGCACGCCGATCGAAGGTCAACCCAGGGGTGGAGACCGGCCGGCGCACGTTCCACCCGGGCGACCGACAGGCACGACCCACGGCCGATGTGCCGCGGGGACGACCGTCCTACCGTCGACCTGTCGATGACGAACAGGGAGGAATCGTGAACGCAATGCTTCAGAAGATCGTCCGTCGCGGCGACGCCGTCACTGTCGCGGCCGCCCCCGGGTACCGCGCCGGCCGCGGCGGGATGTGGGCGGCGGCCGCGCTGATCGGCGCCATGCTCGCCGACCTCGCCGAGACGGTGCTCGACCCCGCGTCGAGCGGCGAAGCCGCGCACGTCTACGACGCTGCGGTCGAACAGCATGCACGGCTGATCCTGTGCGGATACCTGCTCCTTATCTCCGCACTCCTCGTCTTCCCGGGCGTCTACGGCCTCGCCCGCGGCGTCGCCGGCCGGGGTCGGCGATGCGCGAACGCCGCGATCGCCGTGTCGTTCCTCGGAGCGCTCGGTCACGCGGCGCTCGGCGGGGCCTACCTCATGTGGGCGGCGATCCCGGGCGAAGGCGCGGGCCGAACCGAGATGATCGCGGTGCTCGACCGCATCATGGGCTCCGCCGCGGTGGCGCCGCTCGGAATCGGCTTCGTTGCGTTCCCCGTCGGCATCCTGCTGATGTTCGCGGCCCTGCTGCGCGCCGGGGCGGCGCCCACGTGGGTGCTTGCGCCGGTGCTCGCGGCGCCGGTCGCGGCGATCGTCACCCCCGGCCCTGACTACCTCGCCACGACGCTCGCACTGCTCCTCCTGCTCGTCGCCGCGGTCGCGGTCACGGTGCGGATCCGGCGGGGCGTCTCCTCGCCCGATCGGGCGGAGCTCCGAGTGGGGCCGGCCGTCGCACGTACGACGGCGACGATGGCGCTCACGCTGGCGCTGCTGGCCCTCGTCGGCGCCGGGTCCGCAACCGCGTCGACGCGCGACCGCGGGCGGGCCGCGAGCCCCGAGCTGCAGACGGCCCTCGACCGGCTCGTCCAGACGGGCGTCCCCGGCGCGATCCTGCTCGTCCGCGAGGGGAACCGCACCGTTCGGATGACGAGCGGTCACTCGGACGTGACGAAGAAGACGCCGATTCGCGCACGTGATCGCTTTCGCGTGGGCAGCCTGACGAAGTCATTCGTCTCGGCGGTCGTCCTCCAGCTCGCCGCGGAGGACCGGCTGTCGCTCGAGGACTCGGTGGAGCAGTGGCTGCCGGGCCTCGTACCGAACGGCCGCGCGATCACGATCCGGCAGTTGCTCGACATGAAGGCCGGGCTCTACGACTACCCGGAGGACAGGCGGATCGAAAGCGACTTCACGAGCGGGAACTGGGCCCACCGCTGGAAGCCCGAGGACCTCGTCCGGATTGCGGTGTCGCACGAGCCGCTGTTCGCCCCGGGCAAGGGATGGTCGTACTGCAACACGTGCTACGTCCTGGCGGGCCTGATCGTCGAGAAGGCCACCGGCAACACGATCGGGGAGGAGCTCGAACGCCGCGTCTTCGTCCCGCTGGGGCTCCGTCACACGACGTTCGACACCGAGCGGCGGATCGCCGGCCGCCACGTCCACGGCTACGTCCGGGACGGTGCGCGCCTCCTGGACACCACGCTCTTGACTCCCTCCTGGGCGTGGGCCGCGGGCGCGATCGTCTCGACCGTCGACGACGTCGCGCGGTTCTACCAGGCGCTCTTCGAGGGGCGGCTCGTCGAGCCGAGCCGGCTGGCGGAGATGAAGGCCACCGTCGCCGCGTACAGCAAGACCGCGCGGTACGGCCTCGGCCTCGCGCGCTTCCCGTCGCCGTGCGGTGCGCTCTGGGGCAACGGCGGCGACTTCGTCGGATTCAACAGCTCCGCGTACGGCCGCGTCGACGGCTCGACGCAGTTCGTCCTCTTCGCGAACCTCGACGAGATGTCGTTCACCCCGCAGGTGCACCGAGCACTCGACCGGCTGTACCTCGCCGCTCACTGCGGGCACCGATCCAGCACGCCCTGAGGCCGGTCGCATCCATCCCCGAGCGAGGCGGCGCACTGCCGGCCGCCTCGTTGCGGGTCTGCGGTCTGGTCGCTACCCTCGTCTCGATGACGTCGACACGCGCATTCGCCTGGTGGTGGCGCCGCGAGCGAGGCGGGAGCGTGCGCTGACGACGGCCACACGCCCCTGTTTCGCCCCGAGGCCTCCGACGGAGGTCTCTTTCGTCTCTGGAGGAACGACCTGACACCGACCGCGACGATTCCCACCGATCTCCTCACCCCGCTCGGGGCCTATCTCCGGCTGCGGGCCATGGCCCGCGCGAGCTTCCTCCTCGAGTCCGTCGAGCGCGGCCGGCTCGGCCGCGCCTCGTGGATGGGCGCCGGCTCGCGGCTCGTGACGATCGAGGAGGCGGAGAGGCTCGCGCTGCCCGTCATCGGTTACGTGTCGTACGACCACGTCGCGCGACTCGAGCCGACGGTGTCGCTCCCGTCGGAGGGACCCGATCTGCCCGAGAGCCGGCTGATCGTCGCCGAGACGCTCGTGCGCTTCGATCACGGCTCGGGCACGGCCGAGGTCGTCGCAGGCGACCACGACGAGGTCGCCGGGCGGCTCGACGCGGGCATCCCCTGGCATCGCGAGCCGCGCGGGTCGACGGGCCCGGTACGCCGCTTCCCGGAGCGGGAGCGCTACCTCGAGATGGTGAGAGAGGTGAAGGAGCACATAGTGCGCGGTGACGTCTTCCAGTGCGTCCCTTCGCAGCGGGCCGAGCGTCCAACGTCGGCCACGCCACTCGAGCTCTACCGGGCGCTGCGCCGCGTCAACCCGTCGCCCTACCTCTTTCTCCTCGAGCTCGACGGGATGGCGCTCGTCGGCTCGTCCCCCGAGCGTCTCGTCGCCTGCGAGGACGGCCGGGCGAGCCTCTGCCCCATCGCCGGGACGACCGACCCGACCGAGGGCGACGTCGAGCGCCTCCTCTCCTCGGAGAAGGACCGGGCCGAGCACGTGATGCTCGTCGACCTCGGCCGGAACGACCTGTCCCGCGTCTGCCGCGCGGGGACGGTGCACGTCGCCAGGAGCATGGAGGTCGAGCGGTTCTCGCACGTCTCGCACCTCGTCTCCGAGGTCGTCGGCGAGGTGCGCGACGGAATCTCGCCCTTCGACGTCCTCCGCGCGTGCTTCCCGGCGGGGACGGTGAGCGGCGCCCCGAAGATCCGCGCGATGCAGCTCATCTCCGAGCTCGAGGGCTACCGCCGCGGCCCGTACGGCGGGGCCGTGCTGTACTCCCTCCCTGACGGCACCATGGACGCGTGCATCGCCCTGAGAACCATGGTCGTGCGGGACGGGACCGCCTATCTCCAGGCGGGCGCCGGGATCGTCGCGGACTCGGACCCGGCGGCCGAGCACGACGAGTGCCTGAGGAAGCTCGCGGCGCTCGAGGCCGCGATCGACCTGGCGGAGCAGGAGGCGGCGGGCACGTGAAGGTCTTGATGATCGACAACTACGACTCGTTCACCTACAACCTCGTCCATCTCTTCGAGCAGCTGGGCGCGGAGGTCGTGACCTTCCGAAACGACGCGCTCACGGTCGACGAGGCCGTCGCGCTCGGCGCCGACAGGCTCGTCGTCTCGCCCGGACCCGGCCGCCCGGAGGATGCGGGCGAGTCCGTCGAGCTGCTCCGACGGCTCGGGCCGGCCACGCCGTCGCTCGGCGTGTGCCTCGGGCACCAGGCCGTGGTGCAGGCGTACGGCGGCGAGATCGGGCAGGCGCGCGCGTTGCTCCACGGGAAAGCGAGCCGCATCACCCACGACGGCGGCGGCGTGTTCGCCGGGCTGCCGAACGAGGTGGAGGTGGGGCGCTACCACTCCCTGGCCGCGACTTCGATTCCGGATGTCCTCCGGGTCACCGCCCGCACAGCGGACGGCGAGGTGATGGGCGTCAGGCACGTCGACCATCCCGTCGAGGGGGTCCAGTTCCATCCCGAGAGCGTCCTCACGCCGCTCGGTGCGCGCATGGCGGAGAACTTCCTCTCGTGATCGTCGCCGCGATCGCCGCCGTCGCGGACGGACGCAGCCTCTCGCGGGATGACGCGCGTGAGGTGATGGGCGTCGTCATGCGCGGCGAGGCGACCCCGGCCCAGATCGGCGGTCTCCTCGTCGGGCTGCGGGCCAAGGGCGAGACCGTCGACGAGATCACTGGCTTCGCCGAGGCGATGCGCGAGCACGTCCTCCCCGTCACCCCGACTCGCGCTCCGCTCGTCGACGTCGTCGGCACCGGCGGGGACGGTGCGAGGACGTTCAACATCTCGACCGCCGCAGGCGTCGTCGCCGCGGCTGCGGGTGCGGCCGTCGCGAAGCACGGGAATCGCGCCGCGAGCTCGGCCTGCGGCTCGGCCGACGTGCTCGAGGAGCTCGGCCTCACGCTCGAGCTGCCGCCCGAGCGGATCGCGGCGTCGATCGACGAGCACGGCTTCGGCTTCATGTTCGCCCGCGCGCACCACCCTGCGATGCGCCATGCCGCGCCGGTGCGGCAGGAGCTCGGCACGCGGACGGTCTTCAACGTGCTGGGCCCTCTCGCGAACCCCGCCGGGGCCCGCGACGGCGTCTTCGGCGTCTACTCGGCCGACCTCGCGCGAACCTATGCGGAGGCGCTCGCCGGACTCGGCGCACGGCGCGCGTTCGTCGTCCACGGCTCGGGCGGGATCGACGAGCTGACGCCGGCCGGCCCGAATCTCGTCGTCGAGGTCGTGGGCGGCGTGATCCGCGAGTCGGAGCTCGACCCCCGCGACGTCGGGCTCGAGCGCTCCGATCCGACCGAGTTGCGCGGTGGGAGCCCCCCGGAGAACGCCGACGCGATCCGGCGCGTGCTCGAGGGCGAGCGGAGCGGGCGGCGCGACGCCGTCGTGCTCAACGCCGCCGGTGCGCTCGTCGCCGCGGGTGTCGTCGACGACCTCGCCGGCGGCGTCGGTGCGGCAGCGCAAGTCCTCGACACGGGCGACGCCGGAGCGACCCTCGAGCGCCTCGTCTCCTTCTCGAACGCGGTGCCCGCCTGATGGGCCGCTTCGCGGACGCCCTCCGCGCGCCGGGCCTGGGGGCGATCGCCGAGATCAAGCGGCGCTCGCCCTCCGCCGGCGAGCTGCGCCCCGACGCCGACCCCGCGCGCATCGCTCCGGCCTATGCGCGGGCGGGCGCGGCTGCCGTCTCCGTCCTCGTCGACGAGCGCTTCGGCGGCACCTGGGACGATCTCCGCGCAGCACGCTCGTCGAGCGACGTCCCGCTCCTGGCGAAAGGCTTCTTCTCCACGCCCGACGACCTGCGCACGGCGAAGGAGGCCGGCGCGGACGCGGTCCTTCTGTTGCTGCGCGACCTGGACGACGACACCGCGCGCGCGCTGATGGCCGACGCGGACCGGCTCGGGCTCGACACGCTCGTCGAGGCGCACGACGAGGCCGAGCTCGACCGTGGCATCGGCCTCGGCGCCCCCGTGCTCGGCGCCAACGCGCGCGACCTCGCGACCTTCGCGATCGACCGCGCCGCACAGCTCGGGCTCGTCGCACGCGCACCGCGGGATCGCGTCGTCGTCGCGGAGTCGGGCATCGTCTCCCGGGCGCACGGCGCCGCGGCCGAGCTCGCCGGCGCCGATGCGATCCTCGTCGGCTCGACGCTCATGCGGGCTCCGGATCCGGCGGCGAAGCTCGCCGAGCTCGTGTCGCGCCCGCTGGTCAAGGTGTGCGGGCTCACGCGCGAGGAGGACGTCGCCGTCGCGGCCGAGGCAGGCGCCGACCTGCTCGGCTTCGTGCTCGCGCCGGAGAGCCCGCGTGCGGCGGCGCGCGTTCTCCCCGTCCCCGACGAGACGCTCGCCGTGGCGGTGTGGGTCGGCTCCGCCGGCGAGAGCGACGCCGACCTCGACCAGGTGCACACCGTCGAGCCCGGCAAGGTCCGCGGCCGCGACGCGACGCTCTACCGGGGCGACGAGGCCGTCGCGCGTGTCGTCGACCTTCCGTGGCAGGAGGAGGATCCCGCCCATTGGGAACGCGCGGCGACGGCCGACGGACGGGTCGTCCTCGCCGGCGGGCTCGGGCCGGAGAACGTCGCCGACGCGATCGCCGCCGTGCGGCCCTGGGCGGTCGACGCATCCTCGTCGCTCGAGGTCTCGCCGGGCATCAAGGACCACTCCCGTGTGCGCGGCTACGTCGAGGCGGCCCGCGCGTGACCGGGCTCGTGGAGAGCTTCGGCGGGTATGGCGGACGCTACGTCCCGGAGACGCTGATCCCGGCGCTCGACGAGCTGACGGAGGCCTGGGAGGACGCCAAGCGCGACCCCGCCTACCGCGGCGAGCTCGACGAGCTCGGACGGACGTACGTCGGCCGCCCCTCCCCTGTCACGCGTGCCGACCGTTTTGCGCCGGGCAAGCGCCTGTACCTGAAGCGCGAGGACCTGAACCACACAGGCGCGCACAAGATCAACAACGCGCTCGGCCAGGTCGTGCTCGCCCGCCGCCTGGGGAAGCGGCGGATCATCGCGGAGACGGGGGCCGGGCAGCACGGAGTCGCGACCGCGACCGCATGCGCGCGCTTCGGTCTCGAGTGCGTGGTGTACATGGGCTCGGAGGACATGCGGCGCCAGGCGCCCAACGTCGAGCGGATGCAGCTGCTCGGGGCGGTCGTCGAGCCGGTCGAGTTCGGCACCCGCACGCTCAAGGAGGCGACGAGCGCGGCGATCCGCGACTGGATCACGAACGTCGAGTCGACGCACTACGTGATCGGCTCGTGTGTGGGCCCGGCGCCGTATCCCGAGCTCGTCCGGGAGCTCCAGTCGGTGATCGGCCGGGAGGCGCGCGAGCAGCTGCTCGAGGCCGAAGGCGCGCCGCCCGAGGTCGTCGTCGCGTGCGTCGGCGGCGGGTCGAACGCGATCGGCATGTTCGCCGGGTTCCTCGACGACGACGCGGTTCGGCTCGTCGGCGTGGAGGCCGCCGGCGCAGCCTCGCTGGGAACCGGCCGCACCGGAGTCCTGCACGGTGCCCGCTCGTCGGTCCTCGCCGACGAGGACGGGCAGATCGCGGACGCCCACTCGATCTCGGCCGGGCTCGACTACCCGGGCGTCGGGCCCGAGCACGCCTGGCTGCGCGACACCGGCCGCGCGACGTACGTCCCGTGCACGGATGCGCAGGCGCTCGCGGCGTTCGCGCGCCTCTCGCGCACGGAGGGGATCGTCCCGGCCCTCGAGTCAGCCCACGCGCTCGCCGTCGTCGAGACGCTCGACGCGGAATACGTCGCGGTCTGTCTCTCGGGCCGCGGCGACAAGGACCTCGCCGAGGCGCTCGCCGCGCTCGCGGCCGACTGAGCCGCTCCGTGGCGAAGACGCTGGTCATCTACCTCGTCGCCGAGCCCGAGACGCCGGAGCTCGCCCGCGCCGCGGTCGAGGCGGGGGCGGACGTGATCGAGCTCGGCTTTCCCTTCTCCGACCCGCTCGCGGACGGGCCCGTGATCCAGCGTGCGTCGGAACGGGCTCTCTCCCGCGGGATGCGCACCGCCCGCTGCCTCGGCTGCCTCGCCGAGACCCGTTCGCTTCTCGGTGGGACGCCGATCGTCCCGATGACCTACGCGGCGCTCCTCGAGGCATACGGGTGGGACCGCTTCGCCGCCGACGCGGCGGCGAGCGGGGCGACGAGCCTCATCGTCTCGGACGTCCCCGCAGGGCAGCGGCCCGAGCTCCGGCGCGTTCATCTCGTCGCGCCGACCTCGACCGACGAGCGGATCCGCGTCGCGGCCTCGACGACGGACGGATGGCTCTATCTCGTGACGCTCACCGGCACGACCGGGGCGCGAGACGAGGTCTCGGCTGCGCTGGCCGGGCTCGTCGAGCGGGCGAGACGGCTCGCCGACGGCGTCCCCCTGTACGCCGGATTCGGGATAGCGACGCCCGAGCAGGCGAGGGCGGTGGCCGCGCTCACCGACGGGGTCGTGGTCGGCTCGCGCGCCGTGCAGGTCGCCGAGGAGGGGCCGCGCGCACTCGGCGAATACGTCGCGTCGCTGCGGGCCGCGCTCGACGCCTAGCGGTGCTTGACCCGCACGCGCTTCCCGCAGCGGGCACAGCGCGCACGCCGCTCGGTCAGGAAGAACCGCCGCATCTCCGGGACCTTGTGGCCGAAGACCTTGCAGAGGTGGCGCCTCACCGGCCCGGCCCCACGCGAACGAGCATCTTCCCGGTGTTCTCGCCGGCGAACAGCGCGAGGAACGCCTCGGGGGCACGCTCGATCCCCTCGACGATCGTCTCCCGGTAGCCGATCGTCCCGTCGGCGACCAGCGGGGCGACCTCGGCGAGGAACGCACCCCACCTGTCGAAGTGGTCGAAGACGATGTAGCCCTGCATCCGGAGCCGCTTGGTGACGACCATGAACAGGTTGCGCGGCCCGGGCTGCGGCTCGGTCGCGTTGTAGCCCGCGATCGACCCGCACGCGACGATCCGCCCGTTGCGGTTGAGCGCGCCGATCGCGGCCTCGAGCGTCTCTCCGCCGACGTTGTCGAAGTACACGTCGATGCCGTCCGGCGCCAGCGCGCGAAGCGCCTTCCGGGGGCGATCCTCGTGGTAGTCGAAGCTCGCGTCGAACCCCAGCTCGTCGAGCCAGGCGAGCTTCGCGGCGCTCCCGGCGCTGCCGATCACGTGCGCGCCGCGCCTCCGTGCGAGCTGCCCCGCGAGGCTCCCGACCGCGCCCGCCGCGCCCGAGACGAACACGGTGTCGCCGTCCTTCACCCCGCCGATGTCGTCGATCCCGACGAAGGCGGTCAGCCCCGGCATCCCGAGCACGCCGAGGGCCGTGGAGAGCGGCGCGGCCGACGCGTCGAACGGCCTTGCCCGCCCTGCGTCGACGAGCGCCGCCTCCCGCCAGCCGAGCTCGTGGACGACCCAGGCGCCCTCGGGCAGCGCCTCGGCCGCCGAGGCCACCACCTGTCCCACCGCACCGCCGGTCAGCGGCTCGCCGACCGCGAACGGCGTCACGTACGAACGCACGTCGTTCATGCGTCCCCGCATGTACGGGTCGACGGAGACGAACGCGTTCCGGACGAGGACCTGACCCTCCTCGGGGTCGGGAAGCTCGACCTCGGCGAGCTCGAAGTCGCCGGACACCGGCATGCCGCGCGGCCTGGCGGCAAGCCTGATCTCGCGCGACCGCAGCGGCACAGCCGGATCCTATGCCGCCACGAACGCCGGATACGACGGACTTCTTACGGAATCTTTCAAGGACGTTGCTACCGTGCCGCGCGGCCTTTGCGGCCATGTCCTTTGCGCCGGGCGCTCCGAGGGGGCTCGGCGAGGAAACGCGTACTTGTCGCCGAAGGGAGCTCGATGCGTCGTCTCATACTCAGTCTCACCATTGCCGCGCTTGGCTGCTTCACGGCACTCGGGGT
>DASXAW010000016.1:0-7918 GCA_036406535.1 Gaiella sp. | reverse complement strand
GTGCGTGCTCGTCGCCCGCCGCGAGGACCGTCTCCGCGCCCTCGCCGAGGAGATCGGCGGCGAGGTCGAGCTCTGCGACGTCGCCGACCGCGACGCGGTCGAGGCGCTCGCGGCACGGATCCTCGAGCGCCATCCGGCCGTGCACCTGCTCGTCAACAACGCGGGAATCCCGGCCCGGGGGAACTTCCTGACGGTCGACCTCGATCGCATCCGCCGCGTCATGGAGGTGAACTACCTCGGCGGCGTGTGGTGCACGCGGGCGCTGATGCCCGGGCTCCAGGCGGCCGCACGAGACGGCGGCGCCCACGTCGTCAACCTCGTCTCGATCGCGGGGACCGCCGCGTTCGCGCCCGCGGGGGCGTACGCGGCCGCGAAGCACGCGCAGCTGGCATTCTCGCGCTCGCTCGCGGCGGCGCTCCGGGGCAGCGGCATCCGCGTGCACACGGTGCTCCCCGGGTTCGTCGAGACAGAGAGCTTCCCGCAGAAGGGCGTGCTGCAGAGCCCGCTCCTCGCGATGTTCGTGATCCAGCCGCCGCGCGTCGCGAAGGCGGTCGTCGACGCGATCGAGAAGGGCAAGGCGGAGGTGACGGTGCCGTGGTTCCCGTACCGGCTCATCTCGATCGCCCAGGCGGTGATGCCTCGCGTGGTCGGCCGGTTCTCCGGGATGTCCGACTACAGGCCCGGATCGGTGCCGATGTCGTCCGAGCCCGAGCCCGAGGACAACGCCCGGTCGTTGAGCCGACCGACCCACTCCGCGAAGAGCGGATCGACGAGCGAGTAGCCGCCCTCCTCGCGCTCCTCGATCTCGGCGGTCGCGGCGAGCCGGGGGAGCGCACGGCGCACGACGTCCTTCGTCAGCTCGAGCCGCCGCAGCGCCGCGGTGCGGTACGGCGATCCATCGCCGAGAAGCAGCGCGCGAAGCGTCTTCTGCTGCGAGACGTCGAGACCGCGCCACTGCGCGTCGAACTCGGGCTCGAGCTCGCGGAGGGCCGCCGCGTGCGCAGCGACCCAGTGGTCGAGCGTCCCCTCGCCGCCCTGCGGGATCTCCTCCCAGAGCCGGTGCGCGAGCAGCATCGCGCGCTGTGGGTGCCCGCGGGCCGCGCCGAGCAGCGGCCCGAGCGCCTCCCCGGCCCTCCGGCCGGTCTGCTCGAACCGTGTGGCGACGTAGTCTGCGAGATCGGCGTCCGCCAGACGGCCGAGCCGCATCGGCACGGCTGAGCCGTAGAGCGGCCGATCCTTCGTCTCGAAGAGGAGGCGCATCAGCGCCGGCTCGGAGCCCGCGAAGACGTACGAGGCGACGTCGCCGTGGTGCTGGATGTGGCTTCGGATCAACCCGTCGAGGCCGTCGATGCGACCGATGTCCTGGAACTCGTCGAACGCGATGAGCGCGCGGTAGCCGCCGGACGACTCGAGCCTGAGGGGAAGCTCGAGGAGCGCGTGGAGGGCCGGGAGCGGGTCGGACGCGGGCTCGAGCTGGAGGCGGGCGCTGATCCCGAGCGCGCCGAGCGAGAGCCCGACGCCCGTCCGCTGCAGGAACGCCTCGATCCGGGACCGCAGCTCGCCCTTGAGCTGCTTCGCGTACGCGCGCTCGAGCCGCACCGTCACGTCGGCGATGGAGGAGACCCGATAGAGGTCGACGAGGATCGGGATCAGTCCCTCGTCGCGCTCGCCGTCGTGGAGCGCCTTCTTGAGCAGGCTCGTCTTCCCGTACTTGCGGGGCGCGTAGAGGCGGACGTAGTGGCCGCCGACCGCGTCGCGGAGGAGCCTCCGCACCTCGTCCTCACGGTCGACCACGTCCTCGGGCGCGACGGGGCGCGAGTAGACGAAGGGGTTCACGTCGACGATCATGCGCCGCACAGACTACCTTCGTTTCGCCTGATTGACTACTGCGCAGGTGTCAGAGTCGCACACGGCTAGCCGTGCTTGACGGCGACGTACCAGCCCAGCTCGACGTCGTACGACTCCGGCGCCATCCGTGCCACCCGCTCCCGCGCCTCGCCTTCGAGGCCGACGAGGTCGAGGTACTGCTCCATGTTCCGGTGCTCTCGCACGACGTCGTTCGCGACGACCGTGAGGTCGTTCGCGTCGAGGTAGCCCCTGATGTCCGCGTCGGGGAGCAGGCGCGTGTGGGTCGGGTCGCGCACCCGCTCGAAGCGGTCGAGCTCGAGGCTGCGGATCGGGTCGACGTCGCCGAGCTGGTCGGCGAGGACGATCCTCCCGCCGGGACGAGCGACCCGCGCGAGCTCGGAGACGACGAGCTCCGGGCGGCGGACGTGGTGGAGGACGCGCAGGCACCCGACGAGGTCGAAGTCGCCGTACGGGAACGGCAGCGACGTCGCGTCACCGACCGTGAACGTGCAGCCCGGCGGCGCGTTGCGCCGCGCGGCCTCGAGGTACGTCTCCGAGCTATCGACGCCGACGACCTCGGCGACGTGCTCTGCGAGGACGTACGCGAGCGCGCCGGTGCCGCAACCGACGTCGAGCGCCCGCTCGTCGCCGGCGAACGGCGCCAGGAGCGCCGTGACCCTGGCCGAGAGCTCCTCGTGCCGGAACGCCTGCAGCGCGAGTCGATGCTCGACCGGGTCAGACATCGACCACCACCCTCTCCGCTCGCCCGCCGCCGGTCCTGATCCCGCAGGCGAGCTCGTATCCGATCGTGTCGGCGGCCGCCGCGTGCTGCTCGAGCGTGACGCCGTCGCCGACGAGCGTCACCGCGGCGCCGCACTCGAGCGGTCCGGGCAGGCGCACCGCCAGCGCATCCATCGAGACGGTGCCGACCACCGGCGCGCGCATGCCGGCGACGAGGATCTCCGTTCCGCTCATGTCGCGCCGGAAGCCGTCCGCGTATCCGACCGGCACGATGCCGAGCCACGTCTCCTCCGTCGCGACGAACCGGCGGCCGTAGCCAGTGCTCTCGCCTGGCGCCAGCCTGCGCACCTGCGCGAGCTCCGACTCCCAGCGGAGCGCCGGGCGCAGGCCGAACTGCGCCGGGTCCGAGCCGAGCGGGTCGATCCCGTAGAGCGCGATGCCGCAGCGGGCTGCGTCGAGCCGCGAGTCCGGAAGCGTGAGCGCCGCGGCGCTGTTCGCGGCGTGACGCGTGAGCCGCCCGGCGTACGCATCCGTCGCCTCGAGAAACCTGCCGAGCTGCTCCCGGGCGAAGCCGGCGTCGCTGTCCGCGGTCGCGAAGTGCGTCATCAGCCCGACGACGGAGGAGGACGGGTCGGTGAGCTCTGCGAGCCCCCAGCGGCCCATACCGGTGTCGAGCTTGAGGTGGAGCGGCACGCCCTCGGGAAGCCGCTCGTCCGGCACCGTGAGCTCGAGCCGGGCCTCGCGCGCGGCCGCGACCTCCTCCGGCGCCGTCGGGCCGAGCACGACGAGACGCGCGTCGCGCATCGCCGCGCGGAGGACGAGCGCCTCGCCGAGGGTCGCCACGCAGAGCGTCGTCGCGCCTCCCGCGAGCGCGGCGCGGCCCGCGTCGGTCGCGCCGTGGCCGTAGCCGTCCGCCTTGACGACGGCCCAGAGCTCCGACGGGCCGAGGATGCGGGCGAGCGTCCGCGCGTTGTCGCGGATCGCGCCGATGTCGACGGTGACGAGCGAGCGGGCCACCACCGCATTCTCGCCGCGACGCGCTGCCTGCAACACGCCTGCGCCGCTCACTCAGAGCACGGTGGGGAGAGCGGCGATCACGTCCGATGCGACGAGGCCCGCCTGGTGCGGCACGGCGGCGGCCGCACGGCCGTGCGCGACGGCGGCGGCGACGGCCGCATCGGTCGCGTCGAGGCCTTTCGCCAGGAACGCGCCGAGGATCCCGGTGAGGACGTCCCCCGTGCCCGCGGTCGCGAGCGAGGGCGGGCCGGCGTCGCACACGACGGTCGTCCCGTCGGTGGCGCGGACGATCGTGTCCGCCCCCTTGAGGAGGACGACCGCGGCGAGTGTCTCGGCCGCCCGCCCCGCTGCCGCGAGGCGGTGCGCGTCGACCCATGACGACTCGACGTCGAGCAGGCGCGCGAGCTCGCCCGCGTGCGGGGTCAGGACGGTCGCGGCCTTCCGCGGCGGGAGCTCGAGCCCGAAGAGCGCGTCCGCGTCTACGACCGCCGGTACGGATGCGCGGGCGAGCAGGTCGTGGACGAGCGCGCGCGCCTCCGGGGAGCGTCCGAGCCCCGGCCCGATCGCGAGCGCCGACGATCGCTCGAGGTCCGAGGCGAGCGCCTCGATCGCCGTCGCGTGGTCGAAGCCGCGCTTGACCGGCTCAAGGGCGAGCACCTCGGCGACGTGGAGGCACGCGTTGGGCACCGCGAGCGTGACGTACCCGGCGTCGGCGCGCAGGGCGGCGTGCGCCGCGAGGACTGCGGCGCCCGTCGTCCCCGACGAGCCCCCGACGACGAGCAGGCTGCCGGCCGTGAACTTCGAGTCGGGGCCCTCCCGACGCGGGACGCGGTCGAGCACGGCGGGCATCGCACGCACGACGGCGGTCGCGGATCGCTCGAGCCCGATCGGCGCGACGACGACGCGACCCGCATGGAACCGGCCGGGCGCGACGGCGAGCCCCACCTTGACGCCGTGGAAGGTGACCGTCGCGTCGGCCTCGACCGCTGCGCCGGCGACCTCGCCCGTCGACGCGTCGACCCCGGACGGCACGTCGACCGAGACGACCGGCAGCCCACTCGCGTTGATCCGCTCGATCAGCGCCGCCGCCTCGGCACGAGGCGCGCCCCGGAAGCCCGTCCCGAACAGCGCGTCGACGACGACCTCCGCTCCGGAGAGGTCTCCGGTCTCGGTCGCCTCCCTCCCCGCTTGCCGGAGGTAGCCGGCAGCCACCCGGCCGTCGCCGCCGTTCGAGCCTCCGCCGCAGACCACCGCAAAACGCCGTGCCTCCGGGAACGCCCGGATGCACTCGTCGGCGACCGCGCGGCCGGCGCGATCCATCAGCTCGGGCGCGGTCTCCGGATACCCCGGGTAGCGGGCCTCGGCGGCACGCATCTCCTCGATCGAGTAGAGCGGCTCGAGCATCAGGCCTGTGGACGCGGCCGCACGGGCGGCGGCGCCGCGAGATCGGCGACGCAGGTGGCGCCCGCCATCGTGTGCGAGTGCGTGAGCGAGACGTCGATCTCGCGCATCCCGACCCGCTCTGCCCAGCGGAGCGTCTTCCCCGAGAGCGTCACGCCGGGCTTCGGCGGGCCGACGATCTCGATCTCCTTCCACGTGAAGAGGACGCCACAGCCGAGCGCCTTCCCCACGGCCTCCTTGCCGCAGAAGCGCGCGGCGTACGACTCGGCTGGGTTCCGGCGGGACTCGCAGTACTCCTGCTCATCGGTCGTGAAGCAGCGGTCGCGGAAGCCGGGGCGCTCGAGCGCGAGGCGGATCCGCTCGATCTCGATGAGGTCGGTTCCGATCCGGACGCTCACTGCTTCTCGAGCCACGCCGGGAGATCGGCGACGGAGCTGAGCACCACGTCGGGCGCGAAGCCGAGCCCCTCGAGGGTGTCGGGACGGAACTTCCCGGTCCGCACCAGCGCCGTCTGCATGCCGAAGAGCTGCGCGCCGCGGACGTCCGACTCCGGGTCGTCGCCGACGAGCCACGTGCGCTCCGGCTCTGCGCCGAGCGCGTCGAGGGCCGCTGCGAAGTAGGCGGGGCTTGGCTTGCCCAGCACCACGGCCTCGACGCCTGTCGCGTACTCGAGGCCCGCGACGAACGCGCCGGCGTCGAGGAGCGGCCCGCGGCTCGTCTGCCACCAGCGGTTCTTGTGCAGGCAGTAGAGCTCCGCGCCGAGCTGGATCTCCGCGAACGCCCGCGCGAGGTTCATGTAGCGGAACACCTGGTTCGGCTGGACGGTCTCGTCGCAACCGCCGACGAGCACCGCCTCCGCGCCCTCGCCGACGAGCTCGAGTCCCTCGAGGTCGGGCACGACGCCGCTCATCACGAGCGCGAAGACCCGCTTGCCCTTGAGCTCGTGCGCGGCTGCGCGGGCGGGCGTCTGAAGCTCGTCCTCCGTGAGCTCGAAGCCGAGCGCCGACAGCTCCTCGGTCAGCTGCGCGCGTGGACGGGTGGAGTTGTTCGTGACGAAGCGGAGCACGTGGCCGGCGCCCCGAAGGCGCGCGATCGCGTCCTGCGCGCCGGGAATCGCGACCCCGGAGACGTGCAGGACGCCGTCGACGTCCAGGAGAATGCACGCCATGGAGCGGGAGTCTATTCGGGTCACCAGATCGGTCTCCATCCCTCCCTCCGAGGTCCGCATCCGCGTCTCGCGGTCGTCGGGGCCCGGCGGGCAGCACGCGAACACCGCCGAGACGAGGGTCGAGGCGCTGTTCGACGTCGACGCCTCGGCCTCGCTGACCGACCGGCAGAAGCAGCGGGTGCGGGCCGCAGTCGGGCCCGTCGTCCGCGCCGTCGCACAGGACGAGCGCAGCCAGGCGCGAAACCGCGAGCTCGCGGTCGAGCGGCTCGTCGCGAAGCTGCGCGACGCGCTACGCGTCGAGCGTCGCCGGGTCGCGACACGCCCGACGAAAGCGTCGGTCGAGCGCCGCCTCGAGGCGAAGCGCCGCCGCGCGGCGGTGAAGCGGCGCCGTTCCACGCCGCCCGACGAGTAGGCGACGCTCGAGGTGATCCACAACGAGCCCCTGACCGGTCCCGTGGTCGAGCCGCTCTTGCGCGGGCGCCTCGGCAGGCCGTACCTCTGGTCGGAGTCGTGCCCGTCGACGCAGGAGGCGCTGCGCGACCCCAGCCTGCCGGAGGGCGCCGTTGCGGTCACCGAGCACCAGACCGCCGGCCGCGGTCGCGTGGGCCGGAGCTGGGAGGACGCGCCGGGAAAGGCGCTCCTCCTGTCCGTGCTCCTGCGGCCGCCCGACAGCGCCGACGTGCCGCAGCTGTCGCTCGCCTGCGCGCTCGCGGTGGCGGAGGCGATCGAGGCGACGGCGGATCTGGAGACGCTGGTGAAGTGGCCGAACGACGTCCTCGCGGGAGGGCGCAAGGTCGCGGGGATCCTCCTCGACGGCAGCGGCGGCGCCGTCGTGTGCGGCATCGGCGTGAACGTCGGCCAGACGGAGGAGTCGCTGCCGCGTCAGACACGAACCCCGGCCGGGTCGCTGCTCACGCTGACGGGCCGCGCCCACGACCGCGCGGAGCTCCTCGTCACGCTGCTCGAGCGCCTCGAGGCGCGGTACGAGGCGTGGCTCGCGGGCGGGCTGCCGCGCCTGCTCCCCGACCTGGGCCGACGGGACGCGCTCCGTGGCCGTGCAGTGTCGGTCGGAGACGTCGCCGGGATGGCGGCGGGCATCGCGGCCGACGGGCGGCTTCGCGTGACGCGCGCGGACGGCACGACGGCACTCGTCGCGAGCGGCGAGGTGACCGAAAACCGCTAGCGCGTCACGGCCGCACGTGCCCGAAGCCGAAGCGGCCCTTGACGCAGAGGTTCCCGAGCGTGACGTCGTGGTCGGCGGGGCTCGTGACCTTCACGATCGTGTTGTCCTGCACGTGGAGCTCGAGCGAGCAGCCGACGCCACAGTAGGGGCACGTCGTCTCCGTCACGGTCTGCTCTGCCTCGCGCCAGTTCCCGTCCGCGCGCAGCTCGTGCTCCGAGCGGAACATGAGCGCGCCCGTCGGGCAGACGGCGATGCAGTTCCCGCAGTAGACGCAGGCCGACTCGGGGAGCGGCGTGTCGAGCTCGGTCGAGATGCGGGCGTCGAACCCGCGGCCTGCGACGTGGATCGCGAACGTGTTCTGGTGCTGCTCCCCGCAGGCGTCGACGCACTTGTAACAGAGGATGCACTTGGCGTAGTCGCGCACGTACAGCTCGTTGTCGACCTTGACCGGCTGGTGGACCGTGGCGGCGGTGCGGCCGTCGGGCACGAGGTGGCGACCCGCCCGAGCGGCGTCGCGGTCGTCGCGCGGGGGCGCCGGCGCCCCGAAGCGGTCGGGCGCC
>DASXAW010000015.1:0-28505 GCA_036406535.1 Gaiella sp. | reverse complement strand
GCGGTAGCCCGCGATGAAGCGGTCGACGGGCGGCTCCTTGAAGCCGCCGACGGCGCTGATCGACTCCGCGCCGGCGCGCTTCGCCTCGAGGGCCCCGAGGTAGCCGACGAGATAGCCGACCTGCTCCTCTCGGAAGAGCAGTCCCTGCACGTTCGCGGGCTTGCCCTTGAGGGACGACTGGTCGACGTCGACGATCGCGAAGCTTGTGTCGGGGAAGCGCTTCGCGGCCGCGGCGATCGCGTCGCCTTGCGCGAACCCGACGCCGATGATCAGGTCGTAGCCCTGCCGCGCGAGCGTCGTCATGTTCGGGACGTAGTCCGCGGCCGAGTTCGCCTGGACGACCCGACCCTTGATCCCGAGCTCCCGCTGGGCCCGCTTGAGGCCCTTGTACGCGAGCTCGTTGAAGCCGTTGTCGTTCAGCTCGCCGGCGTCCGCGACGAGCCCCACCTTGAGCGCCTTGCTCGGCGTCGTCTCGGTCGCGGCGGTCGTCGTCCCCTCGCCGGATGTCTCGTCGCTGCTGCCGCCGCACCCTGCCGCGACCGCCGCCACCACGGCGACAAGCGCGAGGGCAACCCAGCGGGGTGCGCGTCTGGTCATGGACGATCTCTCCTGTTGCTAGTTTTTGACTATGAGTCGTAAACCTGAGGGCGAGTCTAGCAGACCACGCCACGGCAGCCTCGCCGTCGTCTTCCAGGTGCGCGACGGCCGCCTGCAGGTGCTCCTCTGGCAGCGTGCGCGCGATCCGTTCAGCGGAGCGTGGGCGCTTCCGGGCGGGGTTCTCTCCCCCGGCGAGACGCTCGAGGAGTCGATCAGGCGTCACCTCGCGGCGAAGGTCGACGTTCGCGAGGTCTCGCACCTCGAGCAGCTCGCGACGTACAGCGAGCCGACGCGCGACCCGCGTGGCTGGGAGCTTGCGACCGCGTATCTCGGGCTCGTCCAGCTGGGCCTCGACCCCGACGTCCCGGCCGATACGCGCTGGCATCCCGTCGACGAGCTGCCGCCGACCGCGTTCGACCACGGCGCGATCGTGCTCGCCGGTCGCGAGCGGCTCCGCGGCAAGCTCTCGTACTCCAACGCAGGGTTCGCACTCGCGCCGCCCGCGTTCACCCTCGCCGAGCTGCGCGAGGTCTACGTCGCCGCCCTCGGTCACGACGTCTCGGCGACGAACCTCCGGCGGGTGCTCGAGCGCCGTGCGGTGATCGAGCCCACGGGCGAGCGCCGGCCGTCGGGCCGGGCCGGCGGCCGTCCGGCCGAGGTCTTCCGCTTCCGCGACCGGCGACTCGCGATCACGGACCCGTTCGCGGCCCTCCGCCCGCGCCGCCGCGGCTGAGCGCTGTGGAGCAACTGGCACCGAATCGGCACAGGTTTTCCTTGACAGACAACGGTGTCTGACACCGTTGTCTGTCAAGACGGCCGAAAGAGACATGTCCGCCCGCCGCCTGACTCGACTGCGCCGACGCGGCGGTGACGCCCTCGGCTGCCAAAGCGGGTGGCAGCGGCGCTCACACGCTCGCGGCGTCCGCCTCGAGCTGTCCGACCCACGCGACCCACTCGGGGTCGCCCGCGTGCTCCGCGCTCCGCTCGTCGAGCTGGCCGCGGTAGTACGCCGCCGCAAGCGACAGCTGCGCCCGGGCGACCTCGGCGTCGCCGGCGGCGCGCGCGACGTAGCCCGTGAGCATGTGGTGGTGTGGGGAACCGGCCGCCCCCCACCCGAAAACCTCGTCGGATTGCGCGCCCTCGCGGAGCCAGCGCAGAACCACGGGCAGCGGACGCCACCGCGCGAACCAGAGCGCCGACTGGCGCCCGGCTGACTCGAGCTCGCTGCTCCACGCGTGGACGTTGCCGCGAAGGTCGCAGTAGAGCGCGCCGGGGCGTTCCCTGCCGTCGCGCTCCGGCACCTCGTACGGCCGCGGGATGAACCGGAACCAGATCCCGACCTCGAGCGTGAGCCCGCCCTTGTGCGCCTTCGCGTGGAGCATCTCGACGCGGTCGTCGAGCCGGCGCCAGAACGTCCGCCCTGCGGAGTCGTCGAAGCCCGCAGCGCGGAGTACCGGCGCGAGCTCGGCGCGCACGAACGCCGCCGCCTCACGTTGGCGTTCCCTGTGCTCCGGATCCGCGGTCGCCTGGACGAGCCGGCGCTTCTCGCGGCGAACGCGCTCGTCTCGCGCGAGGGTCGCCTCGAGCGGCTCGCCGAGCACCATCGCCACGCGCTTGAGCAGGTCGCGGCGACGCAGATGGCCCAGCAGCGTCCGCAGCTCGGCGTGCGCGGCAGGAGTGTCGATCTCCGCGAGGGCCTCGATCGAGCCGGTCGCCACCGCGTGGCAGAGCGCGGTCGTGACCCTCGGATGAGGCGACGCAGCGGCGCCCCGCAGCGCCAGCCGGCCGAGGAGACCGACGACCCAGGGCTCGTCGACGTCGACCGTCGCCCACGCGGCGCCGCGCACGAACGGCTCGTTCGCGGGCGCGACGAGCCACGCCGGCGGCCAGGCCACCCCGGAAGCGACGAGCTCGATCGACAGCAACGGCTCGAGCAGCTCCCGCATGAGCCTCCCGTAGTCGTCGTAGGACGCCGCGAGCTCGGCCGAGCGCCGCCGCCACGCCTGCGTCGGCCGCGGACCGGTCGCCTGCGAGAGCAGCGCGACGAGCTGCTGCGTGCCGTCCCAAGCCTCCGCGTGGCGCCTGAGCGCCTCACTCGCGGGCTCCGCCCATGCGTCTCGCGTGTCGACGACGGAGAGGTCGAGCAGTCCTCCGGGAGACTGCGCCGAGACCAGGGCGCGGATGCGACGGCGCAACGGGCCGCCGTTGTCGGAGAGCCCCAGGTCGTCGAGGGCGGGGCCGGCGCGTCCGAGGGCCGCGAAGACCGGCGGCGAGCCGGGCTCGCGCTCGAGGAGATGCCGTGCCGCCGCGAGGCCGAACGACAGCGTCTCGAACGAGCGTCCGAGAATCCGATCGGGGCGCATCGTCGTCGTCCCCAGGTCGAGCAGGAGCTCGACGTCCTCGCCGGTGAACGGGAGCTGCCGCCGCTTCAGGGCGTCGAGCACCTCGATCGGGAACGAGTCCGCCGCCTCGAAGGCGACCTCGCGCTCGCTGTCGGCGGCGTCCTGCTGAAGCCTGCGGCGCTCGACGGCCGCCGCGGCCGCGGAGACGGCGACGGGGACGAGGCGCTCGGGCGGCTCGCGCAGGAGCGCCTTGCCCTCCGGGAGCTCACGCAGCGGCGTCGCGCCCGTATAGGCCGCGGAGGCGAGGAGGAGAAGCTCGAACGCCTCCTCGCGGCGGCGTCTGAGGAGCTCGTGCTGCTCCGTGCGCAGGCCGTACATGCGCCTCGATCATCGCGGTCACGGTGGACGCCCGGCCTCGACCCGCGCGACGGCGCGCACCGACTCCCCTACGCGGAAGCCGATCGCGAGGGCCGCCGCGCCGCCTTCCACGAGGAGCTCGACGGGATCCGCGAGGTCGATGGGGTCGCGGTAATCGAGCTCCGCCACGAGCGGCCCGGCGGCGTCCAGGGACGACTGGCGCAGCGCGTCCTCGATCGCCTGCCAGTAGACGGCGTTGTTCACGTGCCCGTGGAGGTCGACGTCGCTCGCGCGAAGCGGCCAGGGGCGATGCACCGACCCGTCGTCCGGGGCGGCGAGCTCGAGCCGCGTCGACACGCCGCGGCCGTCGGTCGCCTCGGCGTAGACGTCGAACCCCGCAATCCGCGCCGGCCGCTGGTCGGCATCGAGGTGGATCCACACGCTGTCGACCTCGAGCCGCCCGCCCGCGTCGCCCGAGACCGACCAGCGACGGCCGGCGGCGATCGCCGCAAGCCCGCTGCACCACGTCACGAGCTCGACCTCACGATCGCGGACGAACGGCTCGCGCACCTCGATGCGGATCCGCCGGATGAACCAGAGGTGCTCGGGCGTCCCCCACCCCGTCTCGGAGACGTCCTCGATCGCCACATCCTGGAGGAACCGCGCGACCGCGTCGAGCCGCAGCCGCCCGCGCTCGTCCATGTCCGCGAGGCGGATCCGCCGCCGACCGGTGAACGTCCGCCCGCGCGCTGGACGTGGCAGCGAGGGATCCACCGCCGGATCCTACGGTCGTGCAGGCACGGGCACGGCGAGCTCGACGAAGCGGCACAGCGCGTTCGCGAGCCGCATGTGCTCGATCGTGCGGCAGTCGACCTCGAGCAGCCTCGGTGAGCAGACGAGGTACGCGAGGCACTGGGCGCGCGAGATCGCGACGTTGAAGCGGTTCCGCGAGAGGAGGAAGTCGAGACCGCGCGGCACGTCGTCTCCGCTCGACGAGGCCATCGAGTAGAGGACGACCCGCGCCTCCTGCCCCTGGAACTTGTCGACGGTGCCCACCTCGACGCCCTCGGGCACGAGCGACGCCAGCAGATCGACCTGGGCGTTGAACGGCGCGACGACCTTGATCTCGCCCGGCTGGACGCCCGCGCCGACGAGCCGTGCGATCTCCCTTCGCACCGCCTCGGCCTCCTCGCGCGACTCC
This sequence comes from Gaiella sp., assembly GCA_036406535.1. Lineage (GTDB taxonomy): Bacteria > Actinomycetota > Thermoleophilia > Gaiellales > Gaiellaceae > Gaiella. The sequence continues at coordinate 24,008 of DASXAW010000015.1, read as the reverse complement.
TGCCGGTTCCCGGTGTGCGGCACCGGGATCCAGCGGAGGCCCGTGCCGAACGGCGTCGTCCTCGCCGCCGCGACCACGTCCGGTCGGAGGCGGCCCTCGTAGAACTCCTCCGAGACGAAGTCGCACACGTCCGGATGGAGGCGGAACGTCCGCTCGAGGAAGACACCGCGGTCGGGCGGGATCGTCGCGTCGTCCCCCATCAGGTGCCGCAGCACCGAGAGCTCGCTCCCGCCCGGGTGCGAGCCCTGCAGCACCTGGTCGAGCTGCTGCGGATCGCCGACGAGCACGACGGTCCGGGCGCACGTCGCCATCGCGCACGCGTCGGCGAGCGACACCTGGCCCGCCTCGTCGACGAAGAGGTAGTCGAACCGGCGCTCGTGCCGCCCGTCGGCGAACAGCCACGCCGTGCCGCCCACGACGTCCCGGTCGACGCAGTCGGCGTTGTCGAAGACGTTCTCCACGAACCGACCGTCGAACTCCGACTCGGCGTTGCCGCGGCTCGCCTTCTTGACCCCTCGGAACGAGAGGTCGCGTTCGGCCGCAGCCTCCTCGACCTCGGCGAGCAGCTTGTGGATCGCACGATGGCTCGTCGAGGCGACGCCGACGCTCCTTCCCCCTGCGACGAGCCGAGCGATCAGGCGCCCCGCCGTCCACGTCTTCCCGGAGCCGGGCGGGCCCTGGATCACGAGGTGCCGCGGCACCGGTCCGCCTGCGGGCGCGAGCGAAGGGTCGCCGCGGCCGATCGCGAGCAGCAGCTCCGCCATCCCGTCCAGGTCCGTCGTCTGCACGTCGCGGCCGAACGAGTCCCGGCGCAGGATCGACTCGAGCACGGGATACGCGCCGCCTCCCTCGAGGAGCGAGCGGCCGAAGCGCTCGAGGGCCTCCTCCTGCGCCTTCGTCGAGTAGACGTCGCCGGGGATCAGCGCGGCCGGGAGCGGCACGTCGTCGAGCACCGGCCCGCGCTTCAGCTCGAGCGTGCGGGCGTCGAGATCGTGGCCGACGACCTCGCCCGCCCGCCGCCTCGTCGCGGGGTCGATCGGGGAGCCGCCGAGCTTCTGCTGCTGCGGCGGATACGTGAAGGCGAAGACCGTCGATTTCTTCTCCGGCCGCGGCTCGTCCACCGGCACGAGACCGCCGATCGCCTCGGCGTCCTCGACGAGCTCCTCGGCCGTCAGGTCGAGTCGGTCGAAGAACGCCCACCAGAACGGCTTGCGCTCGCGATCGTGGTAGTCGAGGAGCTGGCCGGCGAGCTCGCCGACCGGGTCGCGCGTGTCGAGCAGCGCCTCGCGCAGGAGGCGCCGCGCCTCCTTCTCCGGCTTGAGCGGCTTCGGCTCGACGGGCTCGGGCGGCGGGAACGGCCCGAATCGCTCGAGCGCCTCCGCCCTCCGCTCGAGCAGCCAGTCGCGCAGCGCGCGCGTGGCAATGCAGTCCTCGCGGTTGTAGGCGGCGAGCTCGTCGAGGATCGCGTCGTCGCGCTCGACCATCCAGCGCTCGAACTCGACGATCGACGTGCCGCCCTCGCGGATCTCGGCCTCGCGCTCGAACCCGATCAGGTGCTCGATCTCCTTGAGGCCGTACCCGGGTCGGGAGATGCGGAGCCCGCCTTTCACGACCTTGTAGAGGTCGACGAACACCTCCCGGCGCAGGAGGTCGTCGAGCTCAGCCTCGCGCGTGCCGTAGCGACCCATCATCCGCCGGAGCGCCGTGATCTCGTACTGCGCGTAGTGGTAGACGTGCAGGTCGGGGTGCACGGCGAGCCGGGCGTGCACCTCGTCGACGAACGACTCGAACGCGGCGCGCTCCTCGTCGTGATCGGTCGCCCAACGCGCCGTGAAGTCGTCGCGCGTGTCGGTCTGCCCCCACAGGTACTCGAGGCTCCCCTCGTGGTCCCAGAACGGGTTGCCCTCGAAGTCGAAGAAGAGGTCGCCCGGGGACGGATCGGGCAGGAGCGCGAACCCGGCATCGGCCTCGAGCGGGAGAAGCTCGTACTGCTCGCGGCGGGTCTCGCGCGCGATCAGCTGGAGGCGCGCCTGGCCGCGGAGCTTCGCGAACGTCTCGTCGGCCATCCCCGCCGGCCGAGCCCCGTCGTCCGCGTTCGCGAGCGCCGCGAGCGTCGGCACGCCGCGCTCCCGGAGACCCCGGATCTGGCGGCGCTGGATGCCCGCCACGCGGCAGAGGTGGTCGACGGCGGTCCAGTACGCCTCGCATCGCGGGTTGAACTCGCAGATCCCGCACCGGTCGACGGGAAGCGGCTCCGTCGGAGGCGGACTCGCGACGAACTCCTCGAGGCGCTCCGCGACACGTCGTTGGTACGCGGCGAACTCGCGCGGGCGGAAGGACTCCATCGTCTGGTTTCCGAGCAGGACGTGGATCAGCTCGGGCTCGACGCCCTGGAGCGCGGCGAGCCGCTCGCTGTAGAAGCAGAGCTGGAGCACGTAGGCGGGCTTCGCGTGCCGCGCGAGCTTCGTGTCGAGCGCCTCGTACGACCAGGCGCCGAACACGGAGGGCGTCTCGACCCGGACGAGGAAATCCGCGATCCCGCGCCACCCGTCGCCGACCAGCGCCGCCTGGTACACGATGTCCACGCCTGCGCGCAGCGCGGCGAGCGTCTCCTCGACCGCCCGAGCCCAGTCGCCGTCCTCGAGTTCGACCTCCGCGACGGCGAGCCCCTGCTCACGGAGCCGCTCGAGGTATGCCCGCTCGTGCTCGAGCCCCTTCCGGAAGACCAGCTCGGCCTGATCGCCGGGCGGCGGAGGCTCGGGCAGCTCTCCCTGGGCCACCTGCCGCGAGAGTGCCGTGAGGTGCTCGCAGGCGAGGTAGGCCGTCACGTCGGACGGCGACAGCCAGACATGTCCCTCGAGGACCTTCACTTGCAGAAGTATCCGCGCGGCGGCGGTCGCGGCTTACGCGCGCACGTCGAGCAGCGCCCGCGCCTCGGGCGGCAGGAGGCCGGCGACGATGCAGCGGCGCAGGTACTCGGGCCAGCCGGGGTGGGCGGCGGTGGCCTGGAGCCACGATGCGGCCGCATCGTCGGTGCGCCCGGCAGCGCCGAGGATCGTCGCGCGCCAGAACGCGATCTGGTCGTCGTCGGGTGCGAGGACATGGGCGCGGTCGGCGTCGTCCGCCGCGGCCGCATGGTCGCCCGAGCGTGCGTGGTCGAGCGCCGTTCCCAGCCGGTCGTACGCGCGACGCACGTCGACGAGCCGCCGCAGCTCGGGCACGGGCTCCGGGTGGTCGATCACGTACAGGTCGACGAGGCGATCCTCCCACGGAACGCCGGTCGCCTTCCCCGGGCGGACGAGGATCCTCGCCGCCTGCCGACCGCGCGCGTCGCCGCCCTCGCGCTCGGCCGCGTCGAGCGCCGCGAGCAGCCGGTCGGTCAGGTCGCCCGCGGTGTCGGCGAAGGCGTCGACCATCGCATGCCAGCAGGTGTCGCTGGCGAGCATGTTTCCCTGGGCACAGCAGTCGCGCCCGACGACGTGACCCGCCGCCTGGACGCAGGCGGCGCCGGTGTGCTGAGCGACGTCTCCCGAGGCGTCCATGTACGCGACCTGCCGGACCTCGCGGCTTTCATCCGCTGCCGCTGCCTCGGCGAGCGCGTCGGCAGGGCTCCGTCCCTCGCGCATCAGCTCGAGCCCTCGCGGCCCGTACGACGGGTCGGTGAGCGCCTGGGTGCACACGGCGCCGACCTCCGGCTCGATCCACGCGAGGCCCTGCCCGGCGTTGAACCAGCGTGATTGGACGGCGATGCCCGTCGCACCCGTCGCGGGGTCGCGCCCGATGATCGAGTACGTCACCCGATCATCATGCTCGCTCGTGGCCGCCCGGGCGCTGGCGCCCGGGCGGCCGTCGCGCTAGATGGCTATCCGCACCGCCGTCGAGCTCGGGCAGCCCCGCTCCACGAGGCTCGTCGCCCAATGCAGGTCGATCTCGGTGTGGACCGCGATCTCGAGTGCATCGGGCAACGCGTATCCGGCCCGGACCAGCTCGTCCAGGCGCCACCGATGGATACGGTCGAGCTCGGCGCGCTCGCCCTGTGCGAGCGAAGCGGAAGCCATCGCTTCCCCCCTTCCCCCATCGATCTCCCCCAATCCCTGAGGTGCGTTGTCTCCTTGTGATCAAGGACGCGCCCGAGGGCCATCCCTCGTCCGAGGGATATCCGTCAGAGACCGTAGGTCTCGAGCAGTCGGAGCCAGAGCTCCGAGCGGGTCGGGAAGGCGGGCACCGCGTGCCAGAGGTCGTCGAGCGGCACCTCGCCGACGACCGCGATAGTGGCCGCGTGGAGCGCCTCGGCGACCTCGGGGCCGGTGATCGTCGCGCCGACGACGACGCGCCGGTCTTCGTCGACGACGATCCGCGCCGTCCCGACCGCGCCCTTCCCGACGAACGAGCCGCCGGCGTTCCCGCCGGTGTCGACGTCGACGCTCCGCACGGGAAGGCCCTTCTCCTGCGCGGCCGCGAGCGTGAACCCCACCGCTCCCACCTGCGGGTCGGTGAAGATCACCCGTGGCGACCCGCCGCGGTCCGAGCGCAGCTCGACGGACTTGCCCATGATCGCGTCGGCGGCGAGGCGCGCCTGATACTTCCCCATGTGCGTGAGGAGCGCGCGGCCGTTCACGTCGCCGACCGCGTACAGCCAGTCCTTGCCGGGGACGCGGAGCGAATCGTCGACCTCGACGTGCTTCCCCGGCTCGAGCCCGACCGTCTCGAGCCCCACATCCGCTGTCCGCGGAGCGCGCCCGATCGCGACGAGCAGCTCGTCCGCCTCGAGGGAGCCGCCGCCCTCGAGCTCGAGGCCCACCGCGCCGTTCCGGGAGACCGACGCGACGCTCGTCCGCAGACGGACGTCGACCCCGTATTCGCGGAGCGCGGCCGTGATCTGCTCGCTCGCGAACGGCTCCTCGCGCTCGATCAGCCGCTCGCTGCGGTGGACGAGCGTCACCTCCGAGCCGAACGCGGCCCACGCCTGCGACATCTCCACGCCGACGACACCGCCGCCGAGGATCGCGAGGCGGCGAGGCACGTCCTTCGCCGTGGTCGCCTCGATGTTCGTCCAGGGCTTTGCGTCCGCGAGCCCCGGGAGCGGCGGGATCGCGGCCGAGCTGCCAGTCGCGACGACGACGGCCTTCCGCGCGACGAGGGTCTCGTCGCCGACCGTCACGCGCCGGTCGCCGTCGAGCCGGCCGTGCCCACGGACCAGGGTCACGCCGCGGTCGGCCAGCCAGGGCAACTGCGACGAGTCGTCGAGATCGTGGATGACCTCGTCGCGCCGTGCGAGCACCGCGGGAACGTCGAGCCCGTCCACGTCGACGCCCTTGACCCGCGCCGCCTCGGCCCGGATCTCGACGGGCCGGAGCAGGGCCTTCGACGGCATGCACGCAAAGAACGAGCACTCGCCGCCGACGAGGCGCTCCTCGAGGATCGCGACGGAGACACCGGCCTCCCCGAGCCTCCCCGCGATCACCTCACCCGGCGCGCCGGCGCCGATCACGACCACGTCGAACTCGCGCTCGTCCACGTCAACCTCCGCGTCGTTCGCGACAGTCTGCACGCGTACGCTGCCCGCGTGCCGACCCGCTCGTACCGCCTGACGACCGACAGCCCCGAGGTCACGGCGGCCTTCGCGGAGCTCAGGCGACAGCTCCGTATCCCGGCCGAGTTCCCCGACGACGTGATGCGCGAGGCGGAGGAGGCGGCACGCTCGCCCCGGCTGCCCGATGAGGACGACACCGAGACGCCGTTCGTGACGCTCGACCCGGCCGACTCGATGGACCTCGACCAGGCGTTCCACGTCGAGCGCCGCGGCGACGGATACCGCGTGAAGTACGCGATCGCGGACGTGGCCGCCTTCGTCGAGGCCGGCGGGCCGATGGACGTCGAGGCGCACGAGCGCGGCACGACCCTCTACGCGCCGGACACGAATGTGCGGCTCTACCCGCCGGTGCTCTCGGAGGGCGCCGCGAGCCTGCTGCCCGACGAGACCCGGCCGGCGCTCGTGTGGACCATGGACGTCGACGAGACCGGCGAGGGCACCGCGGTCCACGTCCACCGGGCGCGCGTCCGCAGCCGCGCGAAGCTCGACTACGTGAGCGCGCAGACGGCGCTCGACGACGGCTCGGCGGCCGAGCAGCTCCGCCTGCTGCGCGAGATCGGGATCCTGCGCGAGCAGCGCGAGGTGCGCCGCGGCGGCGTGAGCCTCGCCCTCCCGGAGCAGCTGGTCACGCACGAGGACGCGCGCTACGGGCTTCGCTTCAGGGCGCCGCTGCCCATCGAGGGCTGGAATGCCCAGATCTCCCTCCTGACCGGCATGGCCGCTGCGGAGCTGATGCTCGGCGGCCGCGTCGGCGTCCTCCGCACCGTGCCTCCGCCCGAGCCCGACCGCCTCAAGCGCCTCGAGCTGACCGCGCAGGCGCTACGGGTGGAGTGGCCCGACGGCGTCACCTACCAGGCGTTCGTCCGCAACCTCAGCCCGTGGGTCGCCCGACAGGCGGCGCTCCTCGTCGAGGCGGCCGGCCTGCTTCGCGGCTCCGGCTACGTCTCCTTCGACGGCGACCCTCCCGCCGACCCAGTCCACTCCCCGCTGGCCTCCACGTACACGCACACCACGGCGCCGCTCCGTCGCCTCGTCGACCGCTACGTCGGCGAGATCTGCCTCGCGCTCGCGGCGGGAGCCGAGATCCCGCAGTGGGTCCGCGACGAGCTCTGGACGCTGCCGGAGACCATGGCAGCGACCGGCGGACGCGCCGGCCAGTACGAGGCGGGCATCGTCTCGATCGTCGAGGCCGCGCTGCTCGCACCCCGGATCGGCGAGGCGTTCGAGGCAATCGTGGTCGAGCTTCACTCCCGCCGCGGCGGCGCGACCGTCGCGATCCGCGAGCCCGCCGTCACCGCCCGCTGCACCGGGGACGACCTCCCGCTCGGTGGGCGCATCCGCGTACGGCTCACCGAGGCGGACGTGATGAAGCGCCTCGTCCGCTTCGAGCCGGCCTGACTCCGGGTCGCGCTACAGCGCCGCGCGCACGCGCTCGGCCGAAGCGAAGGTCGCGGCGCCGAAGAGCACGAGCCGAGCCTCCGCGACCGCCGTCTCGGCGCCGCCGAGCGCGGTCAGCGCCTGTCGTACCGCATCGTCGAGCGGCCAGCCGAACGCGCCCGAGGAGATCAGCGGGAACGCGAGCGTCGTCGCGCCCAGGTCATCGGCGACCGCGAGTGAGCTCGTGTAACAGCCTCGGAGGGTCGCGGCCCGCTCCTCGGCCTCACCCGCGCGCCACACGGGACCGACCGTGTGGATCACCCAGCCGGCCGATAGGTCGCCTGCGGTCGTCGCGACCGCCTCGCCCGCCGGCAGCCCGTCCGGGTGGCGCGAGGCCCGCAGCGCGCGGCACTCCTCGAGGATTCTTGGGCCGCCCTTCCGGTGGATCGCACCGTCCACCCCGCCCCCGCCGAGGAGGGAAGAGTTCGCGGCGTTGACGATCGCGTCGACCGGCTGCGCGGTCACGTCGCCTTCGACGAGCTCGATCCGCACCTACGCATGATGACCCCTGTTGGAGTAGGTTCTGCGCCCGATGGAGCTGAACGACTGGATTCTCGCGCTCCACCTGCTGTCTGCGGTCGCAATGATCGCCGCGGTCACGCTGTTCTCGGTGATGATCGCGGCGCTCTGGCGGACGGACGACCCGGCCGCGGTCACCTCGTTCATGCGGCTCGGGCTGGTCGGGAACATCTTCGTCACCGTCGGCTCGCTCGGGACGATCATCTTCGGGATCTGGCTCGCGATCTCGCTCGACGCGTACCAGGTGTGGGACGGCTGGGTGATCGCCGCGATCGTCCTCTGGGCGATCGCAGGAGCCGTCGGCAAGCAGACCGGTGACGGCTACCGCGCGAACGCCGAGATGGCCGCCCAGCTCGTCGCCTCGGGCTCGCCCCGTAGCCCGGAACTCGCTGCCGCGATGGGCGCCTCACGGGCGTTCTGGATGCACTGCCTCACGACCGTCGTGATCTTCCTGATCCTCATCGACATGATCTGGAAGCCGGGCGCATGATCGCCGTGCTCGCCTCGATCCGGCCGGACAGCTGGAACTTCCCGCTCTTCCTGCACGTCGCCGGGGCCGCCGTCTTCTTCGGCGCGCTCACCGTCGGCACGGTCGCCCAGCTCACCGCGACGAAGGTCGCGGAGCCGCAGCTGCTGCAGAAGGTCGCGTTCCGCACCCTCCTCATCGTCGGCCTGCCCGCGTACATCGTCTTCCGGGTCGGGGCGCAGTGGATCTACGACAAGGAGTTTCCGGACGTCGAGGAGGATCCGACCTGGGTCGGGATCGGCTACATCGTCAGCGACATCGGGGCGATCCTGTTCGTGATCTCGCTGATCCTCGCCTGGATCGCCTCGCGGAAGTCGAAGACGGGGCTCGGCAAGGCGAGCGGCGCCATCTCGGCGCTGATCCTCGTCGGGCTCGTCGTCGCCGTGTGGGCGATGGGCGCGAAGCCCGACTAGGGCTTGCAGACCGCTCGCGTCGTCAACGACGTCCTCCGGTTCCTCCTCGAGCTCGCTGCCCTGGCGGGACTCGCGCTCTGGGGCTGGCGCACCGGACCGACGGGCGTGAACGTCCTGCTGGCGATCGGCGCGCCGCTCGCGGCGGCCGCGCTCTGGGGGGCCTTCGTCGCGCCGCGAGCGCCGCGGCACCCCGGGGATCCGTGGCGGCTCCTGCTGGAGACACTCGTGTTCGGCGCGGGGACCCTTGCCTTCGCCGCGGCCGGGATCGGCTGGGCCGCCGCCGCCCTCGGCGTCCTCGCGGCGCTCCACCTCGTCGCGACGTTCCCGCTCGGGCAGCGCCGCCCGTGGTCGACAGTCAGCCGCGGATGACGACGAGCCGGTCGGCGCCCGACTCGGCGCCCCACAGCTCTCCGGGCCGGCCGAGCAGCTGCCGCACGTCGGCCCCGGCACGGAGCGGGAAGCGCGTGAACGTGCCCGTCCTCGGCGTGAAGCGGACGATGCCGCTCCGGCCGAAGTCCGTCAGCCAGACGACATCCCGGTTGTCGACGTACACGGCGTACGGCTGTGCCGGGCCCGGCAGGCGCCACTCGCGCCAGCGCCTCGTCGCCGGGTCATAGCGGGCGAGCTTGCCCGCATTCCACTCGCTCACCCAGAGCCGCCCGCGCGAGTCCGACCAGATCCGCCGCGCGCCCTGACCGCGCGTCGGCGGCCGCATGACCGTCGCCTTGCCGGTGGCCCGATTGATGCGAGCGACGTGGCTCCCGGCGAGCGACGCGTACCAGACGTCTCCGCGGGGCGTGGTCGTGATCCCGTACGGCCCCATTCCGCCCGGCGCACGGAAGACGCGCATCGCGCCGCTCTCGGGCTCGAGGCGGCCGTAGATTCCGCTCTGGCCGGTGAACCAGAGCACGCCCGCGTGGTCGAAGGTCGCCGTGTTGAGGTTCGCGTAGCCGCTCGAGGCGGGGAGCGGGAACCGCTTCACCTCGAACGTCTCCGGGTCGACGCGGACGATCGCGTTGAGCCCGCCGTCGGTGATCCACGGGGCGCCGTCCGGCCCCACGATCACCCCGTGCGGCGCAGAGCCGTCGCCGAGCGGGATGTGCGTCGTCTTGCCCGTGCGCGGGTCGAGGCGGCCAAGCGCGCCGGTCAGCTGGGCCGTGTACCAGACCGTCCCGTCCGGGGCGGGCGCGACATCGTGCGGGTGCGATCCTGCGGGAACCGTGAACTCACGGACCGTCGGACGCCGCGCCGAGGATGCGGACGTCGTGCGGAGCGCCGACCACTGGCCGGGCAGGACGCGCCCGACGACGCGGAACCGGCTGGAGCCGAAGGGCCGAAAGACGATGATCTCGCCTTCCTCCAACGTCTGGCCCGTCGCCTCGGTGACGAGGATTCCGTGCGTGACGAGCACGGTGAGCGTCCCGGGCGCCGGCTTACGGCCGATCAGCTGCCGTGCAGCGCGGATCTGTGCGCGCCAGCGGGCGTCGTGGGCGGACGCGATCGTGTTGAGGAGCCCCGGGCTCACCGTCGCGCGCCCGAACGCGAGCCGCGCAGTCTCGAGCGTGCGGCAGTACGCGCTCGACAGGACCTGGCCGATTGGCAGGTTCAGGCGCCGGACGCCGCGCCCGATCGCGCGCGCGTCGACGCGACCCTGCCCCGAGAGGTTCCGTTGCGTCGTGCAGTCGGCGACGACGACCGGATCCTCGTCCTGCTTCGACTGGTCCGTGTGCGCGTGCCGCAGTACGAGCACGAGTCCGCCTGCGCGAAGGGTCTTCCCGAGGTCGGGGCTCGTCGCCGCGCCCGCGCCGGCCACGAGTGAGAGGGCCGCCACGACGACGGTGACTCCGGCGAGCAGGCGGGACGACGGCATCGCTCCTCCTTCGCGGACGACACGCCAACGCTAACGCGCGTGGCGCCTGCCGTCCTTATGGGCTCGCTAACGCAGGCGGTAGACGATGCGGCCTCGGTCGAGGTCGTAGGGCGACACCTCGACGCGGACCCGATCCCCGGGGCCCATCCGGATCCGGTAGCGCTTCATCTTCCCCGCGGTGTAGCCGATCATCTCGTGCCCGTTGTCGAGCGTGATGCGAAACATGCGATTGCGGAGGGATTCGGTGATCTCGCCCTCCATCTCGAGCTTCTCTTCCTTGACGGCGATGGCGCGCCTCCTTCATCGAGAGAGGGACAGGTGTGGCGCCCGTGGCCGCGCGGAGCGGCCACGGGCTGCCAGGGCACTACGCGACGAGAGTGACCTCGGTCGCCTCGGGGCCCTTCTGGCCCTCGCGCGGCTCGAACGTCACCTTCGCACCCTCGGGGAGCGACTTGAAGCCCTCACCGGTGATGTTGCTGTGGTGGACGAAGAGGTCCTTGGACCCTTCGGCAGGGGTGATGAACCCGTAGCCCTTCGCATCGTCGAACCACTTCACGGTTCCTTCTGCCATGGAAATACACCTCCCTTGCACAACTCACGAACGCGTAGGGAAGGCGCAGGAAGCGCAGACCGGACCCGCTCTAGCTCGGCGGGACCGTAGCAGTCGTCCCTGCCGCGCGCCGGATTTCTCGGCTAATCGCCCGAGACGAAGAGCACCCAGGTGCCGTCCGGCTGGATGCCCGCGCGCCAGCCGACGTAGCCCGTCCCCTCGACGAAGACGGACTCGAGCGGCCCCAGCGGCGCGAGGAGCTCCCGCTCGTGCGCGGTCAGGTCGCCGATCGCCGCCACGTCGTAGGCGAAGGGCCAGTAGTAGATCCCGCTCGACAGCGTGTACGGCATCCGCAGGACGTCGGCGAGCGCCTCGAGTGGCTTCTGGTCGGTCGTCTTCTCCAGGTTCTGCCAGTACGCGATCGGCCCGCCGGTGACCGGGTCGCCGAACGTGTACGCGAAGGAGGTCGACCGGATGAACGGCTGGAGCGCCGCGTAGTCGCCGCTCTCCGCGGCGGCTAGGAGGTCGGCGCGGGTCTTGTCGACCTCGGCAGGCAGGCCGGGCGCCGGCTGCTCCGCGGTCGTCGTCAGCGTCGTCGTGGTCGTCTCGACGACGGTCTCGGCGTCGCGCGTCTCCTGCTGCGCGAACCAGCCACCGACGAGCCCGCCCGCCAGGAGCACGACGGCGCCGGCGAGCAGCAGCACTCGCTTCACAGACCCCACGGCGCCAGGCTACCGCCTGCGGACTTTTGGTCCGAGCAGTTCGCGCGGGCTCATTGGCCGCAGGTCTTCTCGACCTGCTTGCGGAGCCGGTCGATCTCCTTCCGCTTGCCCTGGATCTCCTGCGAGCGGTCGAGCAGGTCGGCGACGCCGTCGCACTGGCCGAGCGAGTAGCGCGCCAGCGCGAGGTTGTACGAGGCGTACGCCTCGGTGGTCGAGCCCGCGCCGGCGAGCGCGGCGACCGCGGACTCGAGCAACGGCAGCGCGCCCTGCGGGTCGCCCTGCTGGAGCAGCTGGAAGCCCTGGTCGTTGAGGGCGCTGCCGTCGCCCTGGTTGGCCGGAGGCGGGCCCTCGTTGTCCCCCTCCCCGCCTCCGCCCTGTGACTCGACGGTCTGCGTGACGGTGTTCGACTGCGTGACCGTCTGCTCGACCGTTCGTCCCAGCGCGGTCCGCGTGATCACGACCGTGGCGGCGCCCTCGTCGCCACCGAGCGAGGAGAGCCCCCATGCGAGCGCCGCGCCCGCGGCGAGCAGGCCGACGACGAGGACGATGACCGCCGTCCGCCGCGGCGGTGTGGAGTGCCGTGTCACCGGAGCCTGCGCGGGCGGCGCGGGCGGCCGGCCTGCGGCGACCGTCGCCACTGTCGCGGGCGCGGTCGCCGTGGTTGCGGGCTCCAGGGCGCGACGCAGGTCGTCGACGAACGCCGAGCAGCTCTCGTACCGGCCCTCGGGGCGCTTCGCGAGCGCGCGCGCGAAGATCGTGTCCAGCGACCCCGGAAGCGAGGCGTCGACTGCGCGAGGCGACGGCGGCTCCTCGGTCGCGTGGGCGTGCGCCTCGGCGGTCGGGTTGGCACGGACGAACGGCCGCCGACCGCAGAGGAGCTCGTACGCGACGCACGCGAGCGCGTAGCGATCGCTCGCGGCGGTCGTCGCCTCGCCGCGTGCCTGCTCGGGCGCCATGTAGCCCGCCGAGCCGAGCACCGTCCCGGCGATCGTCAACGTGTCGTTCCCTGCGGCCCTTGCGATGCCGAAGTCCGAGACGCGGATCGCACCGTCGTCGGCGACGAGCAGGTTCGCGGGCTTGACGTCGCGGTGGACGATTCCGCGCTCGTGCGCGCGGTCGAGCGCCGCGGCCGCCTGCTCGAGCCACTCGAGTGCCTGCTCTGGGGTGACGCGGCCCTGGCGCAGCCGGTCGGCGACCGTCCCGCCGGGGACGAGCTCCATCACGATGAACGGGAGCTTCCGGCGCGTCTCCCCGACGTCGTGGATCACGATCACGTTCGGCTCGCCCGAGAGGCTCGCCGCGGTACGCGCTTCGCGCAGGAAGCGCGCGTGGAGCTCGTCGTCGGAGGCGTAGCGCTCCGAGAGGACCTTCACGGCGACCGACCGCCCGAGGCTCTCGTCGGTCGCCCGGTAGACCTCTGCCATGCCTCCGTACGCGAGCAGCTCAGGCTTCGCGTACCGGGACGGAAGCGCGGGCCTCGTCGCCGGCATCGATCAGTCGTTCCCGTTCGCCACGGCGTCCAACCCCTTCGAAGCGCTGGAGGTGACACCGTAGCGAGCTTCCTCGCCTTGACGAACGGCCGAAACCGCGCGCGCCGTCGCCGGCCCGGTCGTTCGCCGGGTCCGAGGCCGGACGGCGTAGGCTGACATCGATGAGCGACACGCCCCGGGGAAAGTGGTTGGTCCTGGCCGTCGTCGGCGCAGCGTTCTTCATGACGATCCTCGACGTCGCGATCGTCAATGTCGCGATTCCTTCGATCCAGGAAGACCTCGACATCGCGGAGTCGACGGTGCAGTGGGTGATCACGGCGTACGCGATCACGTTCGGCGGATTCCTGTTGCTCGGCGGCCGGATGGCGGATCTGCTCGGAAGGCGGCGCATCTTCATCGTCGGCCTCGTGCTCTTCACGCTCGCGTCGCTGGCCTGTGGCCTGGCGTCGAGCGCCGGCGTGTTGATCGCCTCGCGCGCGGTTCAGGGCGTCGGCGCTGCGATCATCTCGCCGGCCGCGCTCTCGATCGTGACCACGACGTTCAGCGAGGGCGCGGAGCGGAACAAGGCGCTCGGGATCTGGGGTGCGCTCGGCGGCTCGGGCGCGGCCGCAGGTGTGCTCTTCGGCGGCATCCTCACGAAGTACCTGGGCTGGGAGTGGATCTTCTTCGTCAACGTGCCCGTGGGCGTGCTGGTGTTCGCGTTGACGCGCCCGATCGTCCCGGAGAGCCGCGCGGACCTCGGACACCGGCGCTTCGATGCAGTGGGGGCCGTGAGCGTCACCGGCGGTCTGGCGCTGCTCGTGTACGCGATCTCGAAAGCGCCCGACGTCGGCTGGGGGACGGCTCGCACCATCGGGCTCCTCCTCGCCGCCGCCCTGGTCCTCGCCTTCTTCGTCGTCTGGGAGCTGCGCGCGACCGCACCGCTCGTGCCCTTCGGGATCTTCCGGATCCGCACGCTGTCCGGCGCCAACAGCGTCGGGTTGCTTCTCGGCGCCACGATCTACGCGAACTTCTTCATTCTCACGTTGTACGTCCAGCAGATCCTCGGCTGGTCGGCGCTCAAGACCGGGGTGACGTTTCTCGCGACCGCGGGCACGGTGGTCATCTGGGCGGGCGTGGCGCAGGCTCTCGTGACGAAGATCGGGCCTCGTTCCGTGATGACCGTCGGATTGGCGGTGTTGGCGCTGGCGGTGCTCGGCTATACGCGCCTGCCGGTGGACGGTCATTTCTGGCCCGATCTTCTTCCGCTCTATCTCGTCTTCGCCCTCGGACTGGCGTTCGGGTACATCCCGGTCACGATCGCCGGGTTCATCGGGGTCCCGGCTCATCAGGCCGGCCTGGCATCGGGGTTGCTGAACACGAGCCAGCAGATCGGGGGCGCGGTCGGCGTCGCGATCACGTCGACGATCTTCGTCTCGCAGGCAAAGGCCGGAAACTTCACCCCGGAGGCCTTCACGTCCGGCTACCACTGGGCCTTCGCGGCACTCGCGGCGTTCGCCGCGGCCGGCGCGATCTTGGCTTTCGTGTTCTTCCGCGGAGTCCACGTGCCTGCCCCCGAGGGGGAGTCCGCAACGGTCTCCGCCTGAGCGCCCCTACCCGGTCGGCTCCGCGGCCGGCGCATTCTTGCCGGCGGGCTCACGTGTCAGGCGCGCGGCGAGTGCGAGGCCGACCGCGTACGCGACGACGAGCGCCGCGACGGAGCCGCCCCAGTCCGGCTTCAGGGTCATCACCCAGATGATCCCGAGCACGAGCGCCTCGTTCGTCATCGCGGCTGACCACAGCGCTCGGTCGCGAGTCATCCGTTGGGCCTCGGGCCCCAGCGGCCCCGGCCCGTTCGCCATCAGGGCCGCCTTGACGGCATGGCCGCGGCGACCGGCGACCAGCGGGCCCTGCACGGAGAGCACGGCGAGACCGATGATCGGCAGGACGATCCAGGAATCCCCCCACGTCCAGACGTCCGACGTCATGTACGCGCCCGTGACGAACAGGCCCACGATCGCGACCGGAAACGCCTTCTCGATCTCCCCCGCGAGCTGACCCCAGGGCGCCGCGGCCTCGAGAGTGGTCGCGCCCCGCAGACGGAACAGGCAGACCGTTTCGATCATGCCCGCGCTGAACCCGACGAGCAGCGACAGCAGGTGGATGTACAGCATGACGTGGTAGGTGTCCACAGTCCCTCCGCAGGGTTCGACGCCAACTCCTGTCGACGATTGAAACAGGTTCCCGCCCCGACGGCTAGGGGCCACGGTCGACGAGGCGTCGAACGTGGCGCCCCGTCGTGAGGCCTCAGCCGACCGCGCTGAGATCGCGGACACCGAGGCCCCGAGAGCGAACGGTGGTGGCCGCCGCCTCGGCTCGTGTCCGGCCAAACCCGTTTCGGGCACCATCCCAGCCGGACGAACGCGCATGCCTACGCCGCTCAAAGCCTGCCTCGCCGTCACCGCCCTCACCATGCTCCTCGGAGGGGGAACGTCCGACGCGGCCGTCGCGGCCGCGCCGCGGGTGACGCTGATCTCCGACTCGGTCGGGGGCATCCTGTTCTGGCAACACGACGCCAAGGACGACCTCGCCCTCGGCATCGACCTCCGCATCGACATCCGCACGTGCCGTCGACTCGTGACGGACGGGTGCGTCTACGACGGCGAGCGGCCCCCGAGCGTGCTCGACGCGATCCGAGACCTCGGCCCCGCGCTCGGGCAGGTCGCCGTGATCGACGCCGGCTACAACGACGCGCCGAGCGGGTTCGAGTCGGGCATCGATCGCGTGATGCGCGCACTCCTGGACGCCGGTGTCGACCAGGTGGTTTGGATCACCCTCCGCGAGCGCCGTCCGAGCTGGGCCGAGATCAACGACCAGATCCACCAGGCGCCGAAGCGGTGGCCCCAGCTGACGGTCGGCGACTGGGAGCTCGAGAGTCGCGCGCACGACGGCTGGTTCTCCGACGGCATCCACATGAACTGGGACGGCGGAGCGGCCTTCGCCGGGTTCCTACGGCCGCTGGTGATCGCTGCATGCGGGGCCGCGTGTGGGGACGGCGGCTCGATGCTCACCGTCGGAGGTCCCCTCCGCCGGGCACGGGTAGGCGTGCGCTACGTCGAGCGACTCCGCCTGACCGGGGGCACGCCGCCGTACCACGTCTCGGTCAAGGGCCTGCCCGCGCCGCTGCGAGTGCTGGGCGACGGGACGATCCTCGGGAAGCCGAGGGCGCCCGGCGTCTTTCCGCTCGACGTCGCCGTCGTCGACTCCGCCGGCATCCGGAACGAGGCGACAGTTGTTCTGCGGGCCGTCCGCCGCTGAGCGGCTGGCCGCGCCCCACCCGGCTCAGGCGTTTTCGGGCACCGGCGCCCGGGCCGGCGCCGGGGTGCGGAGCAGAAGGACGGCCGCGAGAGCGCCGACGACGAGCACGACCGAGCCCACGAGGAGCACGTCGTCCAGTCCGATCGTGAAGGCGGTCTTGGCGGGCTCCACCAGGTCCGGACGACCGGCGACAGCGCGGACTCCCGACGAGCTGACCGCGGCACCGAGCGCATCCGCGTTCGCGCCGACCGAGGTTGACAGCGCATGTCCGACGCGGTTCTCGAGCAGCGCGCCGAGCGCCGCGACCCCGACCGCCACACCTGCGAGGCGGAAGGTGTTGCTGATGCCAGACGCCATCCCCGTTCGGGCGGGATCCACCACGCGAAGCGCACCGGCCGCGAGCGCGGGATTCGCGAGCCCGATTCCGATGCCTCCGACCACGAAGCCCGCGAGGAGCGCCGTCCAACCCGAGTCCGCGTCGAGCCCGTGCATCAACACGAGCCCCGCCGCGACGAGCGCGAGACCGGTGCCGACCATCACGCGCAGGGGCACGCGGGCGGCCAGACGTCGCGTCAGGAGCGGCACGAGGAAGACGAACCCGGTGAGCGGCAGGAACCGAAGGCCCGTCGCGAGCGGCGAGTAGCCGAGGACGTCCTGGAGGTAGATCGAGAGGTACGGGAAGATCGCGAACATCCCGGCGGCGATGCAGAACGTCGCGACCGAGATCCCGACGAACGCACGTTGGCGGAAAAGCCTCACGTCGAACATCGGCCGCTCCTGGCGGAGCTCGACGACGACGAAGACGACCAGCACGACCACGCCTCCGACCAGCGACACGAGGATCTGAGGGCTCGACCAGCCGCTGTCGTTGCCGCGAAGGATCCCGAACACGATGAGGAACAACGCCGCGGAGAAGGTCACCAGACCGGCGACGTCGGTGCGTCGCGCGCCCTCGTCCCGGGACTCCGAGATCCGGGTCAGCGCGACGGCGAACGCGAAGACGCCGACCGGGACGTTGACGAAGAAGATCCAGCGCCACCCGAGGCCGTCGGTCAGGAGACCGCCGATCAGCGGGCCCGAGGCAACCGCCGCCCCCACCGTGGCGCCCCAGACGGCGAGCGCGCCGAACAGGTCGTGTCCGCGGTACTCGTGGCCGATGATCGCGAGGGCCGTTGCGAAGAGCGCGGCGCCGCCGATCCCCTGCAGCCCGCGGGCGACGTCGAGCGTGGCGATGTTCCAGGAGAGGCCGCAGACGAGCGAGGACAGGGTGAAGAGCACGACGCCCGCCATGAAGACCAGGCGCCGCCCGTACCTGTCGGCAAGCGCGCCCGCGGTGAGGATCAAGGCGGCAAGGCTGAGCGCGTAGGCGTCGACGACCCACTGCAAGCCGGTCAAGCTCGCGTCGAAGCGCTCCTGCATGTTCGGGAGGGCGACGACCACGACCGTGATGTCGAGCAGGAGCATGAACGTCGTCAGGCAGACGGCGAGGAGCGTCCACTTCCGCGCGCTGCCGTCTCTGGCCGGCTCCATCTCGCGGACGCTACAGAAGGCTGGCGCCAGGTCGGCGGTCCGGCAGCGCAGGAGAACCCGGATCTCTCGTCGGAGGCGAGCCAGCGGAGGCGTCGCTGACGGACCGCGGTAGCGTCGTACTCGGGATGCACCTGTATGACGCCATCGGAACCACGTACACCGTGACGCGGCGCACCGAGCCCCGGATCGCCGCGCAACTCTGGGCCGCGCTCGGTGATGCGCGCACCGTTCTCAATGTCGGGGCCGGCACCGGCTCCTACGAACCCCCTGACCGTGAGGTCACTGCGGTGGAGCCGTCGGCGGTCATGCGCGCTCAGCGCCCCGAAGGCGCCGCGCGGTGCGTGGCTGCCTCCGCGGAGAGCCTTCCGTTCGAGGACCAGTCCTTCGACGCGGCGATGGCCTTTGCCACAGTGCATCACTGGCAGGACCCGATCGCCGGCCTGCGTGAAATGCAGCGAGTGGCCCGTCGCGTCGTGGTGTTCACGTGTGAGACGACCGACCGGAGCTGGCGTCGTCGGTTCTGGTTGACCCGTGACTACCTCCACGAGGTCGCCACGTCCCGCGTCGGCCTCGCGACCGAGCTGGCCCGGGTGATCGGCGCCCGTATGGAGCCCGTGCTCGTTCCGTGGGATTGTGCGGACGGCTTCTTCGAGGCGTACTGGCGCAGACCCGAGGCGTATCTCGACGAGCGCGTCCGTCGTGGAGTGTCGGTGTGGTCGAGTGTCGGGTCGGAGGTCGAGCAGCGGGTGGTGCAAAGCCTCCGCGAGGACCTCGCATCTGGTGGGTGGGCCGAGCGCAACCGCGACGTTCTCGGTCTCGAGGCGGCAGAGCTCGGTCTTCGCCTGCTCGTCGCCTGACCCGCCACGTGGAGGCCCGTGACGCTCGGGCGCGGGCAGGTGACCAGAGCTGCTCTCGCGCAACCCTCAAAAAGCCGATCTCATAGAGTTGAGCGAGTGCGCCGCGACTTCCCGAGTGAACGCAGCGGATCCTTTTCGGGTCTCTGTCTCGTCCGGCCTCCGCGACCGCCCGCCCCTGCTACCTCAACCGCGACGAAACGATCAGTGCGCCTCTGAACTCGCTCGCTGCCAAGTCCTGGACTCCGCCGCTGTCACCTTTGGAGTGGTCTCGCGATGCCGGCGAGCGGTACGTCTGCGTCGGCGACGTTCCGGCCGCTCTACGGGACGCCGAAGCCGTGGTGCGGGTGGAGTTCGATCCGATCACCTTCGCCGTCATCGGCGGCGCCCTGTTCGCGATCTGCGAGGAGATGGACCTCACGCTGCGGAACACGTCGCTGTCCCCGATCATCAACCTCGGCAAGGACTTCTCCTGCGCCCTCTTCACCGCGGACGCACAGCTCGTCGCCCAGGCCTGCAACTGCCCGGGTCACGTCGGGTCGATGCATTTCGCGGTGATGGCGTGCATCGACCGGTTCCCCCGGCACGAGATGCGTCCCGGCGACGTCTTCATCCTCAACGACCCGTACCGGGGCGGAACCCATCTCCCGGACCTCACGCTGATCACACCCGTGTTCCTCGACGACGAGATCGTGATGTTCGCCGGAAACCGCGCGCACCACAGCGACGTCGGCGGCAGCGTGCCGGGCAGCTTCCCGCTGTCCAGCGAGATCTACGAGGAGGGGATTCGGATCCCGCCGGCCCGGCTCGTCGATGCTGGCGAGCGCGTCGACGCGGTGGCCGAGATCCTCCTGGCGAACGTGCGCACGCCGAGGGAGGTCGAAGGGGACCTGGACGCACAGATCGCCGCCAACGACGCCGGCGTCCGCGGCGTGCGACGCCTCGTCGACCGGTACGGACGCACCGTCGTCCTCGGAGCGGTCGCCGAGTACCTCGACCGCTCGGAACGGGCGCTTCGCGAGAGCCTCCGTGTTCCCGACGGCACGTACTCGGCGTCGGATCGAATCGACGGGAACGGCGTCGACGACCGCCCGCTCGAGATCGCCGTCTCGCTGACCTTCCGCGACGGAGACATCTTCGTCGACTTCACCGGCACGGATCCGCAGTCGCGCGGGCCGGTCAACAGCGTCTTCCCCGTGACCGTCTCCATGGTCGTCTCGACGCTGCTCTCGCTCAGCGATCCGACGATCATGCCGAACCACGGCTTCTACCGACCTATCCACATCACGGCACCTGCCGGTTCGCTCGTGAACCCACGGTTTCCCGCACCGGCCGTCGGCTTCCCCGACGTCTCCAACCGGATCGTCGACGTCGTGATCGCCGCCCTAGCGCCGGTCGTCCCCGAACGTGTCATCGCCGCGACGAGCGGAACGACGTGCAACACCTTCCTGGGGGGTCGGCACCCGGCGACGGGCGATCCATACGTCTGGTACTCGATCAACTCGCAGGGCGGTTGGGGCGGACGCGCCGGCGCCAACGGCTGGCACAACGTCTGCTTCATCGAGGCGAACGGCTGGGACATCCCCGTCGAGACGATCGAATACCGCTACCCGTGGCGCGTGCTCGCCTACCGACTGCGCGGAGACTCCGCGGGTGCCGGCCGCTGGCGGGGCGGTGAAGGGAACCACCTCGAGCTCTCCCCCGTCGGCCACGACGCCGTCTTCTCGCTGAACGGCGATCGCGCGCGCACGCCCCCGTTCGGGCTGTTCGGCGGCAAGCCAGGCGCCACGGCGCGCTGCCACATCCGGCGTCGCGACGGCACGGAAGAGGAGGTCGCGCCGCGGACGATGAAGGCGGAGCGCCTCGCCGTACGGGAAGGCGACGTGCTCGTCGTCGACGCGACGAGCGGCGCCGGCTACGGCAACCCGCTCGAACGCGACGCGCAAGCCGTCCTCGACGACGTACTCGACGGCATCCTGTCGCGCGAGCGGGCGCGGACCCAGTACGGGGTCGTGGTCGACCCCGACACCGGGCAACTCGACGAGGAGAAGACGGACGAGCTTCGCGTCGAGCTGGGCCGCGCGTACGACGAGATCGCACCCGGACTCGACCCAGTCGACCGGGGCGGCTACGAGCTGGTGCGTCCGACTGCGAGGTGAACGACGCCCGCCACATCCTCGGAATCGACATCGGAGGAACGTTCACGGACGTTCTCGGTGTCGACGTCGAGACCGGCGTGCTGTCGGCGGCGAAAGTGCCGACCGTCCCGGGGAGCCTGGTCGACGGAATCGTGTCGGGGGTCGAGGAGCTCGGACTCGAGCTCGGAGACGTGTCGCGCATCGTGCACGGGAGTACGACGTGCACGAACGCGCTGATCGAAGGCAAGCAGGCGACCACCGCCTTCATCGGAACACGCGGGTTCAGCGACGAGTTCGACATCCAGCGCATGGTGCGACGCTGGGCGACGACGCCACGGGCAGCGATCTACGACCTGCACCAGGTCAAGCCCGCGCCGTTCGTTCCGCGGCGGCTCCGTCGGGAGGTCGACGAGCGGACGCTCTTCTCCGGCGAGATCGTCGAGCCGTTGGAGGTCGGCCAGCTCGAGGAGGCCGCGCGGGCGTTGACGGCACAAGGGGCGGAGGCGATCGCGATCTGTTTCCTCTGGTCACCCGTCAACGACTTCCACGAGCGCCAGGCGAAAGCGCACCTCGCGAATCTCGCGCCAAACGGGTTTTTCTCGATCTCGACCGAGGTCGCCCCGCTGGTCGGGGAGTACGAGCGCATGGAAACCACCGCCGTGAACGCATCGCTCCTGCCCGTGCTCGGTGAGTACCTGCACAGCGTGGACGAGCGACTCGAGGAGCGCGGCTTTCGGGGCCGGCTCCTGCTCATGCAGTCCCACGGAGGGGTGAGCGGCCCCGAACAGCTCCGCGATCTCCCGGTGCTCACGCTTCGGAGCGGCCCCGTCGGCGGCGCCGTTGCGGCGTCGTTCCTCGCCCGCAAGCTGAGCCGGCCCCGCGTGATCTCGTGCGATATCGGCGGAACGAGCTGCGACACGGCGCTCGTGCTCGACTACGAGGTGCCGATGACCGACGGGACGGAGGTCGACTACCACCCCGTGCGCATCCCGACCTCCGACATCCGCTGCATCGGAGCGGGCGGCGGCAGTATCGCCGGCCTCGACGCGGGCGGTGCCCTGCGCGTCGGGCCGGAGAGCGCGGGCTCGTCGCCCGGGCCTGCGTGCTACGGCCGAGGCGGCACGCTGCCGACCCTCACCGACGCGAATCTGGTCCTCGGCCGCTTCGGCGGAGAGTCGCTCGCGTCGGCCATCGAGCTGTCGGCCGAGGAGGCCCGGAGAAGCCTTGCGGGTCTCGCTCGGTCTCTCGGGATGGCGATCGAGTCCGTCGCCGAGGGCATCGTCAGGATCGCCGTCGCGAACATGGCCGAATCGATCCGGCTCCAGACGATCGACCGCGGACACGATCCGCGCGAGTTCACGCTGATCGCCTTCGGCGGCGCCGGCCCGCTCCACGCCACGCTCCTCGCCGAGGCCTGCTCGCTACGCGAGGTCGTGATCCCGCTCTCGCCGGGCGTCTTCTCGTCGCTCGGAATGATCGTCGCGGACCACCGTCACTACGCACGATCCTCGTACCTCGTCCCACTCGACGAGGTCGACGCCGCCGACCTCGACCGGCGCCTCGCCGAGCTCGAGCGGCACGCCGCAGATCAGCTTCGGCACGACACCGGCGAGACGCCGTCGCGGCTCCGGCGAAGCGCCGCGATGCGGTACGTGCTCCAGGAGTGGGACCTACCCGTGGAGCTCCCGCCAGGCCCCTTCGAATGCGACGATCTCGACGAGATCCGCGACCGCTTCCACAAGGCCCACCATGCTCGTTACGGCTTCTCACGCGAAGACAGGCCCGTCGAACTCGTGGCGCTGCTCGTGACCGCTGCGGTCCCCTCGCCGCCCGTCGCCTACGGCGCGACCGGGAACGGCCGAGCGGGCGGAGGCGACGGGCCCCGGACGTGGCCCGTCGTCGTCGACGCCCAGGAGGGGGCGGTCGACGTCGTCGTCCACGCGCGCGCCCGGCTCGAGCCCGGCCGGGAGCTGCACGGGCCCGTCGTCGTGACCGAGCCGACGAGCACGACGTACGTTCAGCCGGGGTGGACCGTCAGCACGGACCGCATCGGCAACCTCGTCGCGAGGGCGGCATGAGCGCTCGACAGACGCGAGAGCGCGATGCCGCCGCGCTTCTCTCGGACACCGTCCGCGCGATGCGCCGATCGGGGATCCGCGAGATGATGGATCTCGCAGACCGCGCCGACGACGGTCTCCATCTCGAGATCGGCGAGCCCGACTTCCCGACGCCGCCCCATGTGATCGAGGCCGCGGTGCAGGCCATGCAGGACGGGCAGGTGAAGTACACACTCTCGCGCGGCACAGGGCCGCTGCGTGAGGCCATCGCCTCGAAGCTGCGCGCTGACAACGCGATCCCGGCGTCCACGGACGAGGTGGTCGTCACGACGGGTGGCACGACGGCGGTCCTCGAGAGCCTGCTCGTGCTGCTCCGTGTCGGCGACGGCGTGCTGATCCCCGACCCCGGGTGGCCGAGCTTCGACATGATCGTCACGCTCCTGCGTGGTCGCGTGCTCCGCTACGGGCTGCGCGCGGAGGCCGACTACATGCCCGACCTCGCGGAGGTCGAGCGCCTTGCGCCGCAGGCACGAGTGCTCGTGATCAACACCCCGAGCAACCCGACAGGCGCGGTTTTCAGCCGCGAGACGCTCGAGGGCCTGATCCGGATCGCCGAGCGCCACGGACTCGTGATAGTCAGCGACGAGGTCTACGAAGACATCGTCTTCGACGGCAGACACTCGAGCGTTGCCTCCCTCGGCGGCGAGGCGCCGGTGGTCTCGGTCTTCAGCTTCTCGAAGGGCTATGCCATGACGGGATGGCGTATCGGGTATCTCGCCGCCCCGCCCACCATCGCGGAGGCTGTCGTGAAGGCGCAGGAAGCGGTGGTCGCCTGCCCTTCCTCGCTCGCGCAGCATGCGGCGGTCGCGGCGCTGTCCGGTCCCCGCGACTGCATCGACGAGATGCGCGACGAGTACCGGGACCGCCGAGACCTCGCCGTCCGGCACCTCGAGAACGAAGGTCTGCTGCTCACGCGGCCGCGCGGCACGTTCTACGTCATGGCCGACATCGC
>DASXAW010000014.1:0-7998 GCA_036406535.1 Gaiella sp. | reverse complement strand
CCAGCGGCGCCCCTCCATGATCCGGCCGGTGAACTCGTCGACGATCTTGACCTCGCCCTCCTGCACGACGTAGTCGATGTCGCGCTTGTAGAGCGACTCCGCCTTGAGCGCCTGCGTCAGGTGGTTGACGAGCTGCACGTTGCGGGGGTCGTAGAGGTTCTCGATCCCGAGCGCCCGCTCCACCTTGTCGAGCGCGGTCTGGGCGGGCGAGACGGTCTTGAACTTCTCGTCGTACAGGAAGTCGGCGCCGGACAGCTCGGTCTCGTCCTCGCCCTTCATGGCCTTCCGGGTCAGCGGCGCGCCCTCGAGGTCGCGCACGACGCGTGCGAAGTCGTAGTACGTCTTCGCCGCGGTCTCGGGCTCGCCCGAGATGATCAGCGGCGTACGGGCCTCGTCGATCAGGATCGAGTCGACCTCGTCCACGATCGCGAAGGTGTGGCCGCGCTGGACGGTGCCTTCGAGCGTCACCGCCATGTTGTCGCGCAGGTAGTCGAAGCCGAACTCGGAGTTCGTCCCGTACGTGATGTCGGCGTCGTAGGCCGCCCTCCGCTCCGCGAACGGCATCATGTTCTCGATCCAGGCGACACTCACGCCGAGGCGGTCGTAGACCGGCCGGTTCCACTCCGCGTCGCGCTTGGCGAGGTAGTCGTTGACGGTGACCAGGTGGACGTTCTCGCCCGTGAGCGCGTTCAGGTAGAGCGGCGCGCTCGCGACGAACGTCTTCCCCTCACCGGTCTTCATCTCGGCGATGTCGCCGTCGTGGAGGACGATCCCGCCCATCAGCTGCACGTCGAAGAGGCGCTGGCCGGACTCCCGCCTGCGCGCCTCGCGCACCGCGGCGAACGCCTCGTAGAGGATCTCGTCGAGCGCCTCGCCGTTCTCGAGGCGCTGCCTGAACTCGGAGGTCTTCGCGAGGAGCTCCGCGTCGGAGAGCGCCTCGAAATCCGGCTCGAGCGAGGTGATGTAATCGGCCTGCTCGGCGAGCCGCTTCAGCCTCCGGCCCTCGCCGAAGCGAAGGACCTTCTCGAACTTTCCGAAGCTCTCGCCGGGCATGGACAGAGGGTACCGGCTCGCCGAAGGGCCGCTCGGCCGCCCGAGATTCCGAACGATTGCATCATGTCGCCTTCATGCGAGCCGCGGATGCTTCGGCCATGAGGACGCTCGCACTCGTGGTCGGCGCGACGCTCGCGCTCGTCCTGACAGGCTCGGCCGCCGCGCTCCTGACGCCCGGTCGCACCCTGACGGCTCCCGCCCCGGTCGGCACGGTCGCCGTCACGAACCGCGTCGTCGCATACGCGGTCGGCCGGACGAAGGCGAACTGCGGCTCGGTCGTGCTGTGGGACACCCCGAGGCGCGGGCACTGGACGTTCGGGACACGGACGATCGTCGGTTGCGAGGAGGGCCCGAGCGGGGGCTTCGGCATCCCGACGGTGGCGGTGACCGGTCAGCGGGTGCTCTGGCTGACCGGGATCGGCGGCAACATCACGGACTGGGAGCTCTGGACCGCCACGCCCACCCAGCGCGTGGCCCGACGCCTCGCGCTCGCCTCCTCGGACACGGACGGCCCAGCGGCGATCGTGCTCGGGCGAGGGACGCGCGAGGGCGTCCCCTATGCGGTGGAGCACCAGCTCACGTTCGTGGCGCCCTCCGGCACAAGGCTCTTCCGCACGTCCGTCGAGAGCCCGGTGCGGCTCCTCGCGGCCGGGTCCGGCCCCGGCCAGGCGCGCGTCATCGCGTCGCTCGCCGACGGCCGCCTCGTCGTCCTGTCGCGCACTGGCGTCGTGCTCCGCAGCCAGTCCTACGAGCCTGACGAGGTCGTCGCGATCGCGCTCGCGGCGACGGGCCCGGTCGTGCAGACCGGACGCGACGTGAGCGTCTGCTGCTCGCCCACCGGGCCCTTCGTCACGATGCTGCCGCCCGGGGCGAGGATGCTCGACTACCGGCAGCGAACCATCGTCTACCGCAAGGGCACCCAGGTCAGAGCACGGCGCGTCCCGAGCGAGACCGACACGCTGCTCCGGACGATCTCCGTGAAGCCCTGGCAGGCGATGCCGTTCGCGACCGACCCCGGCGGCTCGACGTGGGCGGACGGGCCACGGGTGAGCTACCGGTCCGGCCCCCTCCGTTAGCGATCAGAGCGGCGAGACGGCGACCTCCCAGACCGCGCCCGCGACGCGGGCCGCCGTGACGACGTAGGTCGAGTGCCGTGCGGCCGCGAGGCGCTCGAGCGCCGGGACGCCGCCGAGCGTCGGCTCGCCGTCGATCCGAACGGTGCGCTCCGCCCCGTCCCAGGCGATCTCGACCTCGTCGCCGGCGGGCGCGTCGTCGAGCTCGATCGTCTCGATCTTGCGCGCGGCGACCGCCCACGTCGCCCCTTCACGCCGAACGGCGTGTGCGCGGAACGGCGGAGCGACGGAGAGCGCCGCACGAAACGGCCCTGGGGCGGCGTCGCCGTCCTCGACGACCACCCGGCCGTCCGCGAGCACGACGAACCACGCCTCCGAGCCTGTCGGCTCGTGCTCGACCGTTGCGACGGCGTCCCACTCCCGCTGTCGATGCAGCCCGTGGATCCCGACCTCGCCCCAATGCGGGCCTGGGTCGTGCGGGAGCGGCAACGGCCTACCCGTTCGTCGAGCGGAGCCCCTGCTCGATCTCCTCGACGGGCGTCGGCTCCGGCGGCGCCGCCTGCGCGCGGCGGCGCGGCTCGTGCACCTTCTTGTCCCGCAGCCGCTCGACCTGGCGCTCGAGCTTGTCGACGAGGAGATCCGTCGCGGCCTCGTACGTCGTGGCGGCCTCTCGTCCGAAGAGGTTCGGGCCCTTCATGTGCAGCTCCGCCTCGACCACGTGGTCGTCGGCGATCTTCGGGTTCCGCTCGCGGTCGAGCACGACCTCGACGAGCGTGTCGGGATGGAGGCGGCGGCCGAGCTTGGCGAGCTTCGACTCCACGTACCGGCGGACATCGTCGTTCACGTGTCCCCGTCGCACCGTGACCTGCAGTCGCATGGCGCTCTCCTCTCAGGTTCTGCGTCAAACGCTATCGCACCGCCCGGGCGAGGCAAACGACCTCGACGCGGCGCGCACCCGCCCTGCGCAGCTCGGTGGCACACGCCGACGCCGTGGCTCCGGTCGTGTAGACGTCGTCGACGAGGGCGACCGTGGCCGGCGCCATCCCGCGCGGGACGAACGCCCGGCGGACGTTCGCTGCCCGCTCGCTCCGCGGCAGGCCCGCCTGGCGCTCCACCGATCCGGTCCGAGCGAGCAACCGCTCCACGGGCAGCTCCCAACGCGGTGCCAGCGCCTCGGCGAGGCGCTCGGACGGCACGTGGCCCCGTGCGCGGCCACGCTCGCGGTCGCCCGGGACGAACGTGATCGCCTCGGCGACGGGACGCGCGATCACCTCGGCGACGACCGCCGCGAGCCCCGGCGCGAGGTCGCGCCGGCCGCGTTCCTTCCAGGCCGAGACGAGCAGGCGCGCCCGTGCGTCGTAGACGAGCGCGCTGCGGGCGCGGGCGAAGGCAAGGCGTCGCCCCGCGCACTCGACGCAACGCCGCACGGGCCAGGCGCCGGGGCAGCCGCACCGCTCGCACACCGGCGGGGCGATCCTGACCAAACCGGCGTCGCAGCGGCCGCAGAGCGCCGGGCCCGGGACAGCGCACACCGCGCACCGGGAGGGCAGGACGAGCCCGAGCAGGCCCATGGGACGACCGTACGGCCGCGGTCGTCACGGCTTCGTACCGTCTTCGGGTCAGCTCTGCGCCGTCGGCGTCCGGCAGACGAGGATCGCCCACCCGAGGAGATCACGCCCGTGACGCGGGGAGGCGCGCCTCGCGGGTGCGTGCCACGCCCGCACCTGTTGCGCCTCCGGATCGTCCTCGTTCTGGAGCTCGTGGTCGCGCCCGGCGACGACGAAGCAGCGCGGAATCACGGGTCGAGGACGCTGCGCGAGAGCAGCTCGCGGAGCCCCGCGCGGGAGCGCTCGAGGTCCTCCGGCTCCTTGATCGGGAAGAACCGGCCGAGCGGCCCCGACCGCGGTACCTCGAGGAACGCCGTGTCGAGCTCCCACGAGATCTGGTGGTAGAGGCGCTCGAGCTGGACCGCGGGTCGCCCGTCGACCTGCTTGAGGACGTAGAGCCACGGCAGCTCGAAGGCTCGGTCGAGCGCCTCGAGCGCGACCGTCGCCGAGTTCGTGTTGAACACTCGAATCCGGCCCTGGTCGAACTCCGGGGGGAACTGCGGGCCCTCGAGCAGCCCGAGCGCGCCGTCCACGCGCGCCGGTGCGCCGCCCATGTCCCCCTCCTTCGCGGCGACCTCGACCGCGAGCGGCCGGCCGGCCGCGATGTGCGCGCCGACGACCACGGGGTCGAGCCGTGCACCGAGGTTGTCGACGTTCGAGACCGCGACGTGCTCGACGCCGCGCGCGCGCAGGCGCTCGAGCGCGCCGGAGCTGCGCATCCCGCCGACGAGGTCGCCGTGGCCGGGCGCGTACGGCGACGGACGGCCTGCGTCGAGGAACAGGCCGCCGTCCTCGGTCAGCCGCAGCGAGACCGACTGCGTGAACCAGAGCGGCTCGGGGACGCCGAGCGCCGCGACGTGCGCGCGCGTCTCGTCGTCGGTCTGGAAGCTCGTCATGAGCACGACCGGAACCTCGACCCCGAGCGCCTCGCCGAGCGCGGCCGTCTCGCCGAGCTTCCACGAGAGGAAGCTCCGCCCGTCGAGGGCCTCCACCGCGCCCTTCACCACGCCGCCGAAGCGCGTCGCCATCCCGCCCGCGAGCACCGCCTGCGCGACCCGCCCGCCGCGGATCGCGTCGATCCCGATCGCGCGGAGATCGGCCCACTCGCGCGAGCCGGCCGCGGGAAGCGGCACGAGATCGTCCTCGGCGGGCGGCTCGACCCCGCCCCGAACGACGTTCGAGTCCTGGGAGAGCTCGCCCGAGGCGACGCGCGCACGGAGCTCCTCGAAGGCGTCGGCGTCGAAGGCGTACCGGCGCAGGAGCTCCCGGGTCTCCGGGTCGACCTCGTCGAGGATCATCGCGCTGCCGCCGCCTCGCGGGGCAGCGACTCGGCAAACGGCGGACGGTGAAGACCGCGCTCTGTGACGATCGCGTGCACGAGCGCCGCGGGGGTGACGTCGAAGGCGGGGTTGCGGGCGGGGAAGCGCGCCGTGACCTCGGCCGGGTCCCGCTCCTCGATCGGGATCGCATCGCCTGACGGGGCCGACGGATCGAGGGTCGACGTCGGCGCCACGACGACGAGCGGCAGGCCGTGGTGTGCCGCGAGCACGGCGAGCGAGTACGTGCCGATCTTGTTCGCCGTGTCGCCGTTCGCGGCGATCCGGTCGGCCCCCGTGACGACGACGTCCACCTCGCCGCGGGCCATGAACGACGCCGCGGCGCCGTCCGGGATCACGGCGTGCGGGATCCCGAGGCCTTCGAGCTCCCAGGCCGTCAGGCGGGCGCCCTGGAGCAGCGGCCGCGTCTCGTCGACCCAGACGTGCTCGACCCTGCCCGCCTCGAACGCCGCGCGGACGGCGCCGAGCGCGGTCCCGTAGCCGCCCGTGGCGAGGCCGCCGGCGTTGCAGTGCGTGAGCACCCGCGCGCCCTGCGGGAACAGCTCGAGCGCGTGTGCGCCCATCGCACGGCAGCGCTCGACCTCGTCCGCGTGGATCCGCTCGGCCCGCTCGCGGGACGGGTCGTCGCGCATAGCGTCGAGCGCCCAGCGGAGGTTGACCGCGGTCGGCCGGGACGCCAGCAGCACGTCGTGCGCGGCGTCGAGGTCCTCGTCCTGAGATGCGGCGAGCGCGAGCCCGTACGCGGCGGCGATCCCGATCGCGGGCGCGCCGCGGACGGCGAGCGTCCGGATCGCCTCGGCGACCTCCGCCGCGTTCGCGCAGCGGAGGTCGACCTCCTCGCCGGGCAGGCGCCGCTGGTCGAGGACGACGACTGCGTCGTCCTCGAGGCGGACGATTCGTTCCGGTGCCAGCTCGCGGGTGTCCGACGTCACGTCGGACACCTCCCGGCTACGTCCCTTCGTCCCACGAGGCGAGGTACGCGGCCTGCTCCTCCGTCAGCTGGTCGATCGCGACCCCCATCGTCGCGAGCTTGAGCCGCGCGATCTCGTCGTCGATCTCCCTCGGCACGTCGTAGACCTTCCGCTCCAGCGACGCGGAGTTCGCGATCACGAACTCGGCCGAGAGGGCCTGGTTCGCGAACGACATGTCCATGACCTGGGCGGGATGGCCTTCGGCCGCGGCGAGGTTCACGAGCCGGCCCTCGGCGAGGAGATACACACGGCGGCCGTCGCCGAGCGTGAACTCCTCCACGAACGCGCGCGCCATGCGCGTCTCGGTCGCGAGGGAGCGCAGCGCGGGGATCTCGATCTCGACGTTGAAGTGCCCGGTGTTCGCGAGGATCGCGCCGTCCTGCAGCCGCTCGATGTGGTGCCTGGCGATCACGTGCTTGTCGCCGGTCGCGGTGACGAACACGTCGCCCACCTCGGCGGCACGCTCCATCGGCATCACCTGGAAGCCGTCCATCACGGCCTCGAGCGCCTTCATCGGGTCGACCTCGGTGACGATCACGTGCGCCCCGAGCCCCTTCGCCCGCATCGCGACCCCGCGACCGCACCACCCGTAGCCGGCGACGACCACGGAGCTCCCCGCGAGCAGCTTGTTCGTCGCGCGGATGATCCCGTCGATCGTCGACTGCCCGGTCCCGTAGCGGTTGTCGAAGAGGTGCTTCGTCTTCGCCTCGTTGACCGCGATCACCGGGAAGCCGAGCTTGCCGTCGCGCTCGAGCGCGCGGAGCCGGATCACGCCGGTGGTCGTCTCCTCGGTGCCGGCGATCACGTCGCCGAGTTGCTCGCGCCGCGCGGAGTGGAGCACGCCGATGACGTCGGCGCCGTCGTCCATGGTCACGTGCGGACGGTGGTCGATCGCCGCCTCGAGGTGCTTGTAGTACGTGTCGTTGTCCTCACCCTTGATCGCGAACGTGCCGATCCCGTACTCCTCGACGAGCGCCGCCGCGACGTCGTCCTGGGTGGACAGCGGGTTCGACGCGCAGAGCACGACGTCCGCGCCGCCGGCCTTGAGCGTGCGCATGAGGTTCGCCGTCTCGGTCGTCACGTGGAGGCACGCCGACACGCGGTAGCCGGCGAGCGGCTGCTCGCGCTCGAAGCGGTCGCGGATCGCGGCCAGCACCGGCATCTGCCGGTCGGCCCACTCGATCCGGCGCTTGCCCTCGGGGGCGAGCGCGAGGTCTTTCACGTCGTGCTTGATCGTGGTCGCCATTCGTCCTCTCTCCGTATCCCGTTTTATGCGGCGAGCAGACGCTCGTGCTTGCGCTGCTCCCACTCGATCCAGTCGGCTTCGCTCGCGCCCTCGGCGGGGACGGTCGCCCCGTCGAGCCACTGCTCGACCGCCGCGCGAAGCTCCGCGCGGCGACGCATCCGAATGACGAACGCGACGTCGTCGAGCTCGACGGCAAAGCTCCGGCGCAGCTCCTGGAGGCCGCGGAGGAGCTCGAGCTCGTGCTCGCCGTATCGGCGGTAGCCCGATGCGGTTCGCTCCGGCAGCACGAGCCCGGTCGACTCGAGGTACCGGAGCATCCGCGCTGACCACCCCGTCCGCACCGCGGCCTCGCTGACGCTGTAGGTCTCCAAGGCGCGGAACCTTACCACAACTGTGTCAAAGTAAGAGTGTCGGCCGTGCGGCGTACGCTAGCCCGGTGCGCGTCCACGTGATCAGCGACCTCGAGGGCGTCTCGGGGATCGTGAAAGGCGGCCAGACGAGCGGCGGCGAGCCGATGTTCGACGAGGCGCGGCGGCTCTACACCGAGGAGATCAACGCCGCGGTGCGCGGTGCGAAGGCCGCCGGCGCGACGGAGATCGTGGTGATGGACTGCCACGGCGCCGGCAAGGAGTGGTCGTTCAACTCGCTCGTCCCGGAGCTGCTCGACCCGGACTGCGAGTTCGTCGTCCAGGAGAACTGGACCGAGTACAC
>DASXAW010000013.1:0-2579 GCA_036406535.1 Gaiella sp. | reverse complement strand
GCTCCGCCGGTAGGAGCCGAGCAGAGGAGACGGGAGGTGGACGTTTGATCGAGCCTCGCGCGGGCCGCGCGGAGCTTCATCAAACCTCCACCTTCCGCCACACAGGAAGAGGACGGATGGAGGACACGGAATGAGCACGATCCAAGCCGGGCGCCAGGCCACGGTCAGCGTCGACGTGGGCGCGGGCGACCTGCGCTTCGAGACGGGGAAGCTCGCGAAGCAGGCGGACGGCGCGGTCGTCGTCCGGAGCGGGGACACGATGATCCTCGCGACGGCCGTCGGCAGGCCCGACGCCCGGCCCGACGCGGACTTCTTCCCGCTCACGGTCGACGTCGAGGAGCGGATGTACGCCGCGGGGAAGATCCCCGGCGGCTTCTTCAAGCGCGAAGGGCGCGCAACCGAGCGCGCGACGCTCACCGCGCGCATGATCGACCGCCCGATCCGGCCGCTCTGGCCGAAGGGCTTCAAGAACGAGGTGCAGGTGATCTGCACCGTGCTGTCGGCCGACATGGTCGTCCCGCACGACATCCTGGCGATCAACGGCGCCTCGGCGGCGCTCGCGATCTCGCCGCTGCCGTTCCTCGGCCCGGTCGGGGCGGTCCGCGTGGCGATGATCGAAGGCCAGATGGTTGTCAACCCGACCTTCCAGCAGATGGAGGAGTCGACCCTCGACCTCGTCGTGGTCGGGACGCGAGAGGCGCTGACGATGATCGAGGCGGGCGGCGACCAGGTCCCCGAGCAGACGATGCTCGAGGCCTTCGAGCTCGCGCACGGCGAGATCATCCGGATCTGCGACGCGATCGAGGAGCTCGCCCGCGAGGTCGGGAAGCCGAAGTGGATCGACGTCGAGCTGAACGCCGAGCTGGCCGAGCGCCACGGCGACGCCGTCAGCGCCCGGATCGGCGAGGGGGGCCTCCGCGAGTCCGGCGCGATCGTCGAGGAGCTCCTCGCCGACAGCGCCCCGGCGATCACGATGGACTCGAGCGAGGAGGACATCGTCCGCGAGACGCAGGTCCGCAACGGCCTGCAGGCGCTCGTCGAGTCGCGGCGGCTCGCCGCGGTCGAGAGCGTCGTGCGCGAGCAGTTCGAGGACGAGCTTCGCGCTCTCACCGACGCGGAGCAGGACTCGAAGGAGCTCAAGTCCCGCAAGCGCGAGATCCTCGTGGAGCGCATCCAGGAGGAGCTCCGGCTGCCGTTCCCCGGCGGCGACGGCGAGGATCCGTCCCTCAAGGATCCCGTCACGCGCTCGTACGTCAAGAAGGCCGCCGACGCGATCTACAAGGACCTCGTCCGCAAGAAGATCGCCGTCGACAAGCGGCGGCCGGACGGACGCGGGGCGGAGGAGATCCGGCCGATCACGACCGAGGTCGACGTCGCGCCGCGGACCCACGGGTCGGCGCTCTTCACGCGCGGCCAGACGCAGATCCTCACGCTGTGCACCCTCGGCACCGCGAAGGAGCAGCAGCGGATCGACGACCTCTCGCTCGAGCAGGAGCGCCGTTACATGCACCACTACAACTTCCCGCCGTACTCGGTCGGGGAGACGGGCTTCATGCGGGGCCCGAAGCGGCGCGACATCGGCCACGGGGCGCTCGCGCAGCGGGCCCTCGAGCCGGTGATCCCGCCCGTCGAGGACTTCCCGTACACGATCCGGCTGGTCTCGGAGACGCTCGAGTCGAACGGCTCGTCGTCGATGGGCTCGGTGTGCGGCTCGACGATGTCGCTGATGCACGCCGGGGTGCCGATCACGGCGCCCGTCTCCGGCATCGCGATGGGCCTCGTCAAGGAGGGCGACGACTACGTCATCCTCACCGACATCCAGGGCGCGGAGGACCACCTGGGCGACATGGACTTCAAGGTCGCCGGCACCGCCGGGGGCATCACGGCCCTCCAGATGGACATCAAGATCACCGGCGTCACGCAGGAGATCATGCGCTCGGCTCTCGAGCAGGCGAAGCGGGCCAGGGCGTCGATCCTCGACAAGATGCTCGAGACGATCTCGAGCCCGCGCGCGGAGCTCGCGGGGCACGCCCCGCGGATCTCCTCGATCCGCATCAACCCCGACTTCATCGGCATGGTGATCGGGAAGGGCGGCGAGACGATCCGGTCGCTCGAGGCCGACTACGACGTGCAGATCGACATCGAGGAGGACGGCACGATCCTCGTCTACGCGACCGAGGGCACGAACGCCGACGCGGCGATCTCGGCCATCCAGGCGATGACGAAGGAGCCCGAGGTGGGGGACACCTACACCGGCCGTGTCGTGAAGACGACGGACTTCGGCGCGTTCGTCGAGCTGAAGAAGGGCACCGACGGGCTGCTCCACGTGTCGAACGTGGGGCCGGGGCGCGTCGCGCACATCGAGGACGTCCTCGCCCGCGGCGACACCCTGGACGTCCTCGTCCAGGAGGTCGACAAGGAGCGCGGCCGCATCGGCCTCAAGCTCGTTGCGAAGCACGAGAACGGTGAGCTCGTCTCGCCGGAGACGCTGGTCGAGCGTGCGAAGGACGCCCCGCCCCGCGAGCCCCGTCCTCCACGCGAGGACCGCGGCGGTCGCGGCCGCGGCGGCGACCGGGGTC
>DASXAW010000012.1:0-13955 GCA_036406535.1 Gaiella sp. | reverse complement strand
CGCGACGCGAAGACCATGAACCCGGTGATCCTCCTCGACGAGGTCGACAAGGTCGGCGCCGACTGGCGCGGCGACCCGTCGGCCGCCCTCCTCGAGGTGCTCGACCCGGCGCAGAACTCGACGTTCCGCGACCACTACCTCGACGTCGAGGTCGACCTGTCGCAGGTCTTCTTCATCGCCACCGCCAACATCGCCGAGACGATTCCGGGCCCGCTGCTCGACCGTATGGAAGTGATCCGCTTCGACGGCTACACCTCGGACGAGAAAGTCGCCATCGCCCGCGGCTACCTGTGGCCGCGGCAGCGCGAGCGGGCGGGTCTGCGTGACGACGAGGTCTCGATCTCGGACGACGTCCTGGAGACGGTGATCTCGGACTACACGCGCGAGGCCGGCGTCCGCCAGCTGGAGCGCGAGCTCGGCTCGATCCTTCGCAAGACCGCGACCCGGATCGTCGCCGACAAGGCCGAGACGCCCGTCCAGGTCGACGTGTCCGCCGTGCGGGACGCGCTCGGGCGCCAGAAGTTCTTCCGCGAGGCGGCGGAGCGGACGGCGGTGCCCGGCGTTGCAACGGGTCTCGCGGTCAACATGACCGGCGGCGACGTGCTGTTCGTCGAGGCGACCTCGGCGCCCGGCGAGGGCCTCGTCCTCACCGGCCAGCTCGGCGACGTGATGAAGGAGTCCGTGCAGATCGCGCTGTCGGCGGTGCGCTCCCGAGCCGAGTCGCTCGACATCGACCAGGACGCGTTCGAGCGCAAGTTCCACGTGCACGTCCCCGCGGGCGCGATCCCGAAGGACGGCCCGAGCGCCGGCATCACGATGGCGACCGCGCTCGCATCCCTCCTCACGGGCCGCCCCGTGAAGCACACGGTCGGGATGACCGGCGAGCTCACCCTCCAGGGCCGCGTCCTGCCGATCGGCGGGCTCAAGCAGAAGGTGCTCGCCGCCCACGCGGCCGGGCTGACGGACGTCGTCATTCCCGAGCGGAACCGCGGCGACCTCGAGGACGTGCCCGAGCACGTTCGGGAGGAGCTGACGTTCCATCCGGTGATGTCGCTCGACGAGGTGCTGGGCTTCGCGCTCGAGCCGACGCCGTCGTCCCGGGCGCATGTCTCGGTGTAGGAGCTGCCCGCCCGTTCCCGAGGAGGTCCGCCGTGCGGCGGGCCTCCTCGAGCGACGCTGGACGGTCTCGATCCTGTGGGCCTCCGTCGAGGGCGCGAGCCGGTTCAACGAGATCAAGCAGGCCGTCGGGGAGATCCCACCGAGGACCCTCGCGCAGCGTCTGCTCGAGCTCGAGAACGCCGGGCTCCTGGAGCGGCGCGTGATCGACGCGCGGCCGCCCCGGGTCGAGTATGTCCTCACGGACGACGGTCGGCGTCTCCGCTCGGTGCTCGACGCGCTCGCGGCGTATGCGGCCAGCTGAGGGGCGTCCGTACACCCGAAATTGCCTCTCTAGCTCGTTCGAGGGACTGCCGATAGACAAAGCGTGACCCTTCCGGAGGCACTCTCCAACCGACTGATCGGCGCATTGTTCGTCGAGCGTGGTCTCGTCTCCCAGAGCCAGCTCGTCGTCGCGCTCGAGCTCCAGCAGGAGACGGGGCAGCAGCTCGGCCAGATCCTCGTCGAGCGGTTCGGCGTCGAGCGGGCCGAGCTCGCCAAGGTCGTCGCGGAGCACTGGGCCCGCATGGGCGAGGCGAAGGAGGATGCGGGCACGCGCGCCAGCGAGTCGTGGCGCCAGCTCGGCGAGATCCTCGTGAACCGCGGCTTCGTGACGCGAGAGCAGCTCATCCAGGCGCTCGACCGCCAGCGCCTCACCGGCGAGCGGCTCGGAGAGGCGCTCGTGGGCCAGGGCGTGATCAGCAAGTTCGAGCTCGCCGGCTCGCTGGCCGAGCAGGCGTCGTTGACCGAAGCGCCGGCCGAGGAGGAAGGGAAGCCCGCCGAGGTCGTCGAGCTCGCGCCGCGCCTCGAGGCGGCGCTCGAAGCCGAGCCGGGCCCGGGCCTCGTGCCCGTGACCGAGCTGTACCCCGCGCCGGCGTTCGGCACCCCTGCTGCGGAAGAGCCGGAGCCCGAGGACGCGCAGCGCGACGAGGCGCTGCAGCCGGAGCTCGTCGAGCAGCCCGCGGAGGAGCCGGAGCCCGAGCCGGAGACCGAGCCGGAGGCCGCGCAGCCCGACGAGGCGCTGCAGCCGGAGCTCGTCGAGCAGCCCGTGGAGACACCGGAGCCCGAGTCGGCAACCGTCCTCTGCGTCGCGTTCGCCTCGACGCCGCGCGGCTACCGGCTGGTCGAGCTCGAGAACGGCGTCGTGCCCGAGGTCGGCAAGCTGGTCGAGGTGCCCGACGTCGGCGAGCTCGTCGTCATGCGGCACGGCCCGTCGCCCCTTCCCGCCGACGAGCGCGTCTGCGTGTACCTCGAGCCGCTCGTCCCTGCCGCGCACGTCGCCTGAGCACCCGACCGCTCCACGCTCGTCGGGCCGCGACAGCTAGGCCGAGGCGTGCACGGTGCGGGCGCGTCGCGGGAGCCTCTGCCGCGGAGCGCTGGGCGGCGCCTCTCTCAGTACGCCTGTCGGTGAGCGGGCTGCATGAATGCACCGATGATCCAGAGCAGTGGGAAGAAGATCCCGAGGAAGAACATCCAGCCGTGTCCGTTTCGGAGCGTCCTGATACCGAGCCAGACGAACAACACGATCCAGATGAGCGCGCCAAGACCGATTCCCCACCACATGAGCCGCCTCCGTCATTCAGGGATCAGGGTTCGAGCAAACCACGTGGAGCTGCGTGCCACGTCGTCCGATCTGGGTGACGACTCACCGATTCCCGCAGCCGTTCCGCGTCGCAGCCGATTGCGGCGGATCGAGGATGCGAGCCGGGCTGTTCATGGGCCGGGCAGGGATCGAACCTGCGACCTTGGGATTAAAAGTCCCCTGCTCTACCGACTGAGCTACCGGCCCCGGCGTGAGTGTAGGGAGCCGCATGCGACAATGGCGCGATGCGAGCCGAGCTCGAGCAGACCCCGCTCCTGCGCGGCGTCTTCCACCTCTGGGCGTTCGTCGCGGCGATCGTGGCAGGTGTCGTCCTGGTCGTTCTCGCAGACGGCCCGCTCGAGACGGTGTCCTCGTGGACGTATGCCGGCGCGCTCGCGGCGATGTTCGGCGCGAGCGCGCTCTACCACCGCTTCCCCTGGCGAAGCGCGGCAAAGCGGCTCTGGGCCCGGCGTCTCGACCACTCGACGATCTTCGTGTTCATCGCGGGCACGTACACGCCGTTCGCGCTCCTGGGGCTCGGCGGCGCCATGCGGTGGCTCGTGCTCGTCCTGGCGTGGGCCGGAGCGGCGCTCGGCCTCGTGCTCGAGCTTGCCTGGATCGACTCTCCGCGATGGCTCAGCGCGGTGGCCTACCTCATGGTCGGCTGGATCGGCGTTATCACGATCCCGCGGATCTTCGCCGGAATGGGCGTTGCGGTGGCCGTGCTCCTCCTTGTCGGCGGCGGCCTCTACTCGCTCGGCGCGGTGATCTACGCGACGAGATGGCCGGATCCGTTTCCGCGCGTCCTGGGCTTTCACGAGGTATTCCACGTGCTCGTGGTCGTCGCGGCCGTCACACAGTTCGTCGCGGTGTCGCTGGTGGTGATGTAGATGGCGAGGCGAGTCGAGCTGACGGACGCGGAGTGGCGGGAGCGGCTCACGCCGGAGCAGTACGCGGTGCTTCGCGAACAGGCCACGGAGCGGCCCTTCACGGGCGCCTACACCGACACCGAGGAGCCCGGCGTGTACCGCTGCGCGGGCTGCGGCACGGAGCTGTTCCGCTCGGACGCGAAGTTCCACTCCGGCTCGGGCTGGCCGAGCTTCGTGGAGCCGGCGGAGCTCGACGCGGTCGAGACCCGTGTCGACACGAGCCACGGGATGACTCGCACCGAGGTCGTGTGCGCGTCGTGCGGCGGCCACCTGGGCCACGTCTTCGACGACGGCCCTGGGCCGACGGGTCTGCGCTACTGCATCAACTCCTGCGCGCTCGACCTCGAGTCCGGCGCCGATGGCTGAGCTGCCCGACGACACCCGTCTCGGCGCGATCAGGTTGCGGGCGGGGGACGTCGGGCTCCTGCGGGATTTCTACGAGCGTGTGGTCGGGCTCCGCGCCGTGTCCTCCGAAAACGGCGTGACGACGCTCGCTGCGGATGACGTCCCGCTCGTCGAGCTCGTCTCGGACCCAGACGCGCCCGTGCGGCCGCCCGGGACGACCGGGCTCTTCCACCTCGCGCTGCTCGTCCCAATGAGGACGGACCTCGCCCACGCGCTGCGGAGGGTCTTCGAGGCAGGCTGGCACCTGAGCGGCGCCTCCGACCACCTCGTCAGCGAGGCGCTCTACCTCTCCGACCCCGAGGGGAACGGCATCGAGCTGTACCGCGACCGCCCGCGCGACGAATGGCCGCGCGATGCTGGCGAGGTCGCGATGGCGACGCTGCCGCTCGACCTCGAGGGTCTCCTCGCGGAGCCGGGAGGCGACGCGGATGCGCCGGCGATGCCCGCGGGAACGGTACTCGGCCACGTGCACCTCCAGGTCTCCGACCTCGACGCCGCGGCGCGCTTCTGGGTAGACGCACTGGGGCTCGACGTCACCGCCAGCCTCTACCCGGGCGCCCTGTTCGTCTCGGCCGGCGGGTATCACCACCACGTGGGCCTGAACACGTGGGCCGGGATCGGGGCGCCGCGGCCACCGGTCGGCGCGCGTGGCCTCGACCGGTTCGAGTTGGTGCTGCCCGATACGGAGTCCTACGCCGCCGCACGCGAGCGGCTCAGCGCGGCGGCCGAGGTGCGTGACCTCGACGGCCGCGCCGTCGTCGAAGACCCGTCCGGCAACTCGATGCTCCTGGTCGCGTCGTCGGCCTAGCCGGGCGCGAGCAGCGACCGCACGCCGCGGGCGATCATCACGTCCTCCCGCGCGTGGACGACCTCCGTCCGGAACTCGC
Source organism: Gaiella sp. (assembly GCA_036406535.1). Classification (GTDB taxonomy): domain Bacteria; phylum Actinomycetota; class Thermoleophilia; order Gaiellales; family Gaiellaceae; genus Gaiella. Next base: position 8,997 of record DASXAW010000012.1, on the reverse strand, counting down.
CGAGGAAGCCCAGCCGGCCGGCCACCGCCTCGCGGACGTCGGCGCGGTTCTCGCCGACCCCGCCCGAGAACGCGAGCACGTCGACGCCCTCGAGTGCGACCGCCATCGCGGCGGCCGCCTGCGCGACGCGGTAGCTGAAGACCTCGAATGCGAGTGGGTCGTCGAGGCCACCAAGCGCCTCGAGCCCCGATTCGTGCTCGAGCGCTCTGTCCAGGTCGGCGACCCCGAGGTGGCGCTCGCGGAGGAGGTAGAGGAGCGCGCCGGGATCGACGGAGCCCGAGCGAGTCGCCATCGGGACCCCTTCGAGCGGGGTCAATCCCATCGTGGTGTCGAGCGAGCGCCCGTCGAGAACGGCGCTGACCGAGCACCCGCCGCCGAGGTGGCAGACCACGAGTCGCCGGACGGGAAATCGCTCGGCCGCCCACGCGACCGCGAGGCCGTGGAACCCGTAGCGACGGACGCCGAGCCGCGTGCGCCAGTCCGTCGGAAGGGCGTAGGTGCGTGCGTGCTCCGGCATGCTCGCGTGGAACGCCGTGTCGAACACCGCCACGTGCGGCACCACGGGGAGCGCCGCGCGTGCCTCGTCGATCGCCTCGAGCGCCGGTCGGTTGTGCAGTGGCGCGACCGCGGTCATCGCCTCGATCTCGGTCAGCACCGCGTCGTCGATCAGCACGGGGTCGACGAGTCGTGGGCCGCCGTGCACGACGCGGTGCCCGACGGCGTCGACCTGCTCGGGCGGGTCTGCGAGACGCGCGACCTCGGTCGAAGTGTCGTCCGGGTCGACGACGGAGAGCTTGAGGCTTGTCGATCCGGCGTTGACGACGAGAACGCGGCTCAGTACGGCCACGTCCAGTCGCGGATCGCGGGCAGGTCCTCGCCGTGCTCGCGCGTCCAGGCGCGAGCAGCGAGCCGCGCCTGCTCCATCTCGTCGCGGAGATGCGCGGCCGATGCGGCCAGCCCGGGGACGCGATCGACGACGTCGACGACGAGGCGGTACCGGTCGAGGTCGTTGAGCATCACCATGTCGAACGGCGTCGTCGTGGTGCCCTGCTCCTGGAAGCCGTGCACGTGGAGGTTCGAGTGGTTCGCCCGCCGGTACGTCAGCCGATGGACGAGGGACGGGTACCCGTGGAAGGCGAACACGACGGGTCGATCGATCGTGAAGAGCGCGTCGAACTCCCGGTCCTCGAGCCCGTGCGGGTGGATCGAGTCCGCCTGCAGGCGCATGAGGTCGACGATGTTCACCACCCGAACCGCCAGCTCGGGCAAGCGGTCGCGGAGGATCGCCGCCGCCGCCACGGTCTCGAGCGTCGGGATGTCGCCGCAGCACGCGAGCACCACGTCCGGCTCGCGTCCTGCGTCGGTCGAGGCCCATTCCCAGATCCCGAGGCCGCGCGTGCAGTGGGCGATCGCCTCGTCGATCGTGAGGTAGTCGAGCGCAGGCTGCTTGCCCGCGACGATCACGTTGACGTAGTCGCGGCTGCGCAGGCAGTGGTCGGCGACGGACAGGAGCGTGTTCGCGTCCGGCGGCAGGTAGACCCGCACGACCTCGGCGCGCTTGTTCACGACGACGTCGAGAAAACCCGGATCCTGGTGCGAGAACCCGTTGTGGTCCTGGCGCCACACGTGCGAGCTGAGCAGGTAGTTGAGCGACGCGACCGGCTGCCGCCATGGGATCTTCCCCGCCGACTCGAGCCACTTCGCGTGCTGGTTGAACATCGAGTCGACCACGTGGATGAACGCCTCGTACGAGTTGAAGACGCCGTGGCGGCCGGTGAGGAGATAGCCCTCGAGCCAGCCCTCGCAGAGGTGCTCGGAGAGGACCTCCATCACGCGCCCGTCCGGCCGCAGCTGGAGCTCCGCGTCGACCGGCTCCACCCTCGCGCTCCACGCGCGCCCGGTCACCTCGAACACTGCGTCGAGCCGGTTGGAGGCGGTCTCGTCGGGGCCGAACAGCCGGAAGTTGTCCGGGTTCCGGGCAATCACGTCGCGCAGGAATCCGCCGAGGACGCGCGTCGCCTCGCTCGAGCTCACCGCCGGCCGGTCGACGCCGAGCCGGTAGTCCCGAAAGTCGGGCAGGTCGAGGGCGCGCAGGAGCTCGCCGCCGTTCGCGTGCGGGCTCGCGCTCATCCTGCGCTCGCCGCGAGGCGGAAGCGCCGCGAGGTCCTCGACGAGCGCGCCCGAGTCGTCGAACAGCTCCTCGGGCCGGTAGCTCCGCATCCACTCCTCCAGCGCGCGGAGGTGGTCGGGGTTCTCGCGCACCGCCGTGAGCGGGACCTGATGCGAGCGCCAGGTCCCCTCGACCTGCTTCCCGTCCACCCGCTCGGGGCCCGTCCAGCCCTTCGGCGTGCGCAACACGATCATCGGCCAGCGCACCCCGGTCCCGTTGGAGTCTTCCCTGGCCTTGCGCTGGTTCGCCTCGATCGTGTCGAGCACGGCGTCGAGGGTCTCGGCCAGGCGACGGTGGACCGCTTCGGCCGGCTCGCCGTCGAACCCGCCCGACACGACATGCGGGTCCCAGCCGTACCCACGGAGGAGCGCGAGGAGATCTGCTTCGGGGATCCGGGCGAGGATCGTGGGGTTCGCGATCTTGTAGCCGTTCAGGTGGAGGATCGGCAGCACGGCCCCGTCGCGGCGCGCGTCGAGCAGCTTGTTGGAGTGCCAGCTCGTCGCGAGCGGTCCGGTCTCCGCCTCCCCGTCGCCCACGACGCACACGACGAGGAGACCGGGGTTGTCGAACGCGGCCCCGAACGCGTGGACCAGCGAGTAGCCGAGCTCGCCGCCCTCGTTGATCGAGCCCGGTGTCTCGGGCGCCGCGTGGCTCGGGATGCCGCCCGGGAAGGAAAACTGGCGGAAGAGCGCCCGAAGACCGGCGAGGTCCTTGCCGATGTCGCTGTACCGCTCGGAGTACGTGCCCTCGAGGTACGCGTTCGCGACGCAGGCGGGGCCGCCGTGACCGGGGCCGACCACGAGCATCGCGTCGAGGTCGCGCTCGACGATCGCGCGGTTCAGGTGCACGTTGACGAGGTTCAGGCCCGGCGTCGTGCCGAAGTGCCCCAGGAGCCGCGGCTTCACGTGCTCCGGTCGCAGCGGCTCCAGCAGCAGCGGGTTGTCCAGCAGGTAGATCTGTCCGACGCTCAGGTAGTTCGCGGCTCGCCAGTAAGCGTCGAGGAGCCGGATCTGCTCGTCGTCGAGCGCGATCTCTCCGCCTGCTCTCGTTGCCGCCCCGGACCGGCTCATGACTCAGTTCTACCGTCGGCGCATCGGTCGGGGCCGCCGTCACCGGGGACGCGGCCCCGACCCGGCCCTCCCGTTCAACCCCGGCCGACGGCGCGCGCGAGCTGGGCCTTCGTCATCTTCGACCGGCCCTCGACGTTCTTGTCCTTCGCCTCTTCGTAGAGCTGATCGCGCGTCCGCCCGCGCGGGCTCTTGCGATGCGCGCGAATCCCGCCGCGGCGGCCCGACGAGATGTCCTCGCGAGAGAGCCGCGACGAGGTCTCCGACTCGCCGCGGCGCGCACGTTCCTTGTTGACCGTGCGTGCGGCGATCTCCTCGGCGGTGTCCTCGGAGCGCCCCTCCTCGAGGAGCGAGTTTTTGATGTGCTCGTACTGGCGAGCCCGCTTTGTGCCCTTCTTCACGCCACGTGGGGGCATGTTCGCCTCCTTCGCTACGACAGTGGTCTCCACGACCTCGGATACCCGCCGGCACGGAGTGAAAAACCGCTAGGGCCGTGCTGCGCCCGTGCGGGCGCGGCCGCCGAGATGCTCCCGGACGATCGTCAGGTCCTCGACGAGCTCCGCCCGGCGCTCCTCGCGCCGGTCGCCGGCGCGGAGCACTGCAGACGGATGGAGCGTGACGACGACGGGAACCTCGACCTCGGGCCACTCGAGCACCGATCCCCGAAGCGCGTTGACCCGTGCGCTTCCTCCGAGGACCGCCTTGGCGGCCGTCGCGCCGAGGAGAACGAGCAGCTCGGGCTGCACGGTCGCGAGCTCGAGACGGAGCCAGAGATCGCACGCGCGGATCTCCGTCCAGTTGGGCGTGTCGTGGATCCTGCGCTTGCCCTTCGGGCGCCACTTGAAGTGCTTCACCGCGTTCGTCAAGTAGACCTCGCGCTCCCGGAGGCCGACCTCGCCCATCACCGTGCGCAGCAAGGCGCCCGCGGGGCCGACGAACGGTCGTCCCTGCTCGTCCTCGACATCGCCGGGTTGCTCGCCGACGAGCATCGCCCGCGCCCGGATCGTCCCTTCACCGAACACCGTCTGGGTCGCGTTCCGCCAGAGGTCGCAGCGCCGGCAGCCTTCGGCTTCGCGTCGCGCAGTCCCGAGCTCGTCGGCACGGCCCACGCCGTGCTGGTCCCCGCGACTTCGAAGGGGCAAACCTGGGCCCGGATCGGCGCTCCTCTTGCACGCCGCCTCGGCTTGTAACGTCATCCCGGATGAGCGAGGCGTCGCGTCCACCGGACTACATCTCGCTCGAGGCGCACCGCGACGACGACCATCCCGTCGAGCACTGGGCGCGGTGGATCTTCGTTGCCGCGATCACGGCGCTCGCGGTCGCGGGGCTCGCCGACGTCTTCGGCCAGCGCCCCTCGACGTCCGCGGCGGACTCCCCCGACGCGACGCTCCGCGTGCAGGCGCCTTCCGCGCTCCGCGGCGGGCTCGTCTTTCAGGCCCGGCTGGAGGTCGTCGCGCGACGGGCGATCCGCAGGCCGACCCTCGTCTTGAGCTCCGGTTGGTTCGAGAACATGTCGTTCAACACGATTCTTCCGGAGCCCGAGCAGACGACGACCGAGGACAGGGACGTCGTGTTCGAGTACCCGCCGCTGCAGCAAGGACGCACGCTCACCGTGTACATCCCGTTCCAGGTGAACCCGACGACTGTGGGCCGGCGTGCGCAAGGGGTTGTCCTGCGCGACGGCGGTCGTCGTATCGCGGCCGTCGAGAGAACCGTGACCGTCTTCCCCTGAGGTAGCCATGGACATCGTCCTACGCGCGTCGGCAGCGTTCGTTTTCGTGTTCCTGCTGCTCCGCGTGATGGGACGCCGGGAGCTCTCGACGCTCGAGCCGTTCGACGTGATCCTTCTCGTCGTGATCGGCGACCTCGTCCAGCAGGGCGTCACGCAGAGTGACATGTCGTTGACCGGCACGGCCCTCGCGGTGGGGACCTTCGGCCTGCTGGTGATCGTCACCTCCTGGTTCAGCTTCCGCTTCAAGGCCGCCCGCAAGGTGCTCGAGGCGGCTCCGATCGTGATCCTCGAGCACGGACGTGCGGTCGAGAGGAACCTCCGCGCGGAGCGCCTCACGCTCGAGGAGGTCGCATCCGCGGCACGCACGCAGCAGATCGCCTCGCTCGGGGACGTCGAATGGGCGATCGTCGAGCCGTCGGGCCAGATCAGCTTCATCCCGAAGGCCGCCGGCCGAGGCGCGTCGCCTAGAGGCTGACGAGCGCGAAGTCCCTGTCGATCACGTGGCGGGCGACGTTGTAGACCGGGACCGCGCCGATCGACCCGAGCGGCATCCCGTGATGCGCGTGCCCGTGGAAGACCGCCTCGGGGCGATGCGCGCCGATCGGCCCCGCGAGGCGGCCCGAGCCGAGGAACGCCCAGATGCCCTCAGGCTCACCGACAAGCGTGTCCGACACCGGCGCGTAGTGGAGCAGGACGAGCCGTCGCTCGCAGCCGGCGATAGCCTCGAGGCCCGACTCGAGAGCCTCGACCTGCCGCGTCGTCTCGGCGTAGACCTCGCGGAGCAGTCGCTCTCCGAAGTCCGCGATCTCGGCGCCTGGGAAGCCGCCGACGAAGCCCTTCGTCCCGACCACGCCGACCTGCAGGTCCGCGGTCTCGAGGACGACATGCCCGCCCTCGAGCACCGTCACTCCGGCGTCCTCGAGCGTCGCCGCGACATCGGCGGCCTGAGAGCTGTGGTGGTCGTGGTTCCCGAGCACCGCGAGTACCGGCTGGCGCACCGCTCGGCACGCGTCCGCGAGGGCAGCGGCCTCCTCGGCGAGGCCGTGCGTCGTCAGGTCGCCCGCCAGGAGCACGAGATCCGCGTCCTCGCCGAGCGCGCCGAATGCACGGGCGAGATGCTCGCGTCGCTCCTCGGACGCGTGGACGTCTCCGACGGCGGCAACGGTGAGGCCGGCCATGGCGTCGTGCGTACCCGCTGCCGATTCAGCTCACCCCTGGCGGGGTACATCAGCCGCCATGGGCACACAGCCGAACGATGCGTTTCTCAGGCTCGTCGAGACGATGAAGCGGAGCGCGGCGGCGCTTCGCGACGCGAAGGTGCCGTTCCTGCTCGGAGGGGGCCTGGCATCCTGGGCGCGCGGGGGGCCGCCGACCGACCACGACGTCGACCTCCTCGTTCGCGAGCGCGACGTCGAACGCGCGCAGGACGCGCTCGCAGCCGCCGGCTTCCGCCTCGAGCAGCCACCCGAAGGGTGGCTCGTGAAGGCCTGGGACGGCGACGTCCTCGTCGACCTCATCTTCCGGCCGGCGGGCGGCGCCGTCGGAGACGAGCACTTCGAGCGCGGCACGGTTCTCGAGGTCGCCGCGCAGTCGCTTCCGGTCGCGTCGATCGAGGACGTTCTCGCCGCCAAGCTGCTCGCGCTCACCGAGCAGGAGCCGGACTACGGCCAGGTGCTCGAGATCGCGCGCTCGTTGCGCGAGCAGATCGACTGGGACGTGGTGAGAAGCCAGGTCGACCCGACGCCGTTCGGCGCCGCATTCTTCACGCTCGTCGAGCGGCTCGGCATCGTCCCGGAGCCGGTCACGAGCGCGTCGTAGCTCGCATCGCTGCTTCCACGACCTGCCACCGCACCCGGGCGCGCAACCATTGCGTCAGGCCCTCGCGGCGTCGGCCGCGATCCGCTCGAGTGCCTCTGTCACCTCGCTCAGCGGGGCAAGGGTGTCGACCTCCACCGTCGCGCCGGCACGGAGGAGCGGCTCGATCACCGCATGGTCGCGAACGATCGCGTCCCGCTCCTCGTTCGTCCGGCCGAAGCTGTTCGTCTCGCGCGTCGCGATGCGTTCGAGGATCACAGCGAGCGGCGCGCTGAGGAGAACGACTGCGTCGAAGCGAGGGTAGAACGCGCCCTGATTGGCGACGCAGCCGGAGACGAAGAGCGCGTCCTCGCCCTGAGCGTCGAGCAGCGCCTCGATCGCCTCCCCGCGCCACTGTCGCTCGAGGCCGCCCGTGGGAGTCGGCACCTCCTCGATCCAGTCGCCGTAGTCCGTGTCCACGACTCGGTGGCCCCGCCGGCCGAGCTCGGCCAGGACGGTCGACTTCCCGGTCCCCGACATGCCGGTCACGAGCACCGCCGTCACAGCGTCATTCGTACCCGCCGCCGACCCCGACGTGCGCTCCCACCGGCCCCTGGGACGGGGCGATACGATCCTCGCGACCTGCAACGGGCGGGAGGGGCGCCACGACACGGGAGGCCTCACGATGCTCTTTCACATCAAGCAGACGCACGCGCCTCAGGACTGCCCGTACGGCAAGGGGGGCTCGAGGTCCCTCTTCGACGGCGAGTCGCAGGACGTCGCGATCCACGGCTACTGGCTCGCGTTCCCACAGCACACGACGTACCTCGTCGTCGAGACCGACGACATCGCGCATCTCCAGCGGTTCCTCAGGCCCGGGGCAGGCGTGACGACGTGCGAGATCACGCCGGTCAGCGACCAGCCGGCCCCGTTGCCGGGCGACTAGGCCGGACCGAGGCCTTCGGGCTTCTCGACAACGCAGAAGCGATTGCCGTCCGGGTCGACGAGGACCACGAAGTCGTCGTCCGGTCCGTAGTCGCGGGCGTAGCGCGTCGCGCCGAGGCCGAGCAACCGCTCGACCTCCGCCTCCTGGTCGGCGGTGTACAGGTCGAGGTGCACGCGGCTGATCTCGCCGAGCGGAGGCAAGTCGTGCTCGGCGACCCGGTCGAGCGAGACGTTCGGGCCGGCGCCGGTCGGGTCGGTGAGCACGACCCAGCCGCCGCGCGGCGGCTCGCGGGGCACGTAGCCGAGCGCGGACTGCCAGAACACGACGAGCTCGTCGAACCGCACGCAGCGGACGACGATCGAGCCGACACTCACCCGCGATGTGCGCGCTTCCGCCGATCCGGTAGGCACGAGGCGAGCGTACCGCTCTGTACCGAGCGTCCGTCTGTCGTGTGACTCAGACGATCGAGCCGGACACCACGAGCAGCCAGGCGATGGCGGCGGCGTAGTGCGAGCGCTCGATCAGGCCGAGCGCGACACGGCGAATCGTTGGGACGACGAGCGCCGTCGCCGTGGCGATCGCCGTCGCCGTCACCAGCCATCCGAGCGGGCCGAGGACGGCAGGCTTGCCCGTCCAGTCGAGGTGTGACGCGGCGACGGCGATCGACGCGAACGCCGTTCCGGCGAGCAGCATGTGGATGTGACCGGTGAGCGTGAGCGTGCGAAGACTCTCCGGCTCTCGGTCGGTCATGAACCCCGCGATGAGCAGCCGGACGACGCCGTACACGTACAGCCAGCCGAGGCTCCTCACGTCGGTCTCCCGGTCGAGCCCGACGGCGATGAGGATCGCTCCGACACCCTGGAGCACGACCATCGCGCGGTACCCGAGGCCGTACGACGTCCACCCGTAGTCGCTGACTGCGTACCGGATCGGGTCGAGCCCGGTCGGGAGGAAATGCAGCGTGACGAGGATGGCGCCGGAGGCCGCCACGCAGACGAAGCCGAGCAGCGCGGCGGTCATCGGACGCGATCCTATTCCCCTCGCGCTCGCAGGTGAAGCGTGCGGAGGGCCTCGGCTCACGCGGGCCCGATGCCCCCAGCGGGATTCGAACCCGCGCTACCACCTTGAAAGGGTGGCGACCTGGGCCGCTAGTCGATGGGGGCGGCGGGGCGAGGATAGCTGTGGCCGGAGCTACCATCCGTGGCCGCCGGGGCGGTTAGCTCAGCTGGTAGAGCGCCTGCCTTACACGCAGGTGGCCGCAGGTTCGAGTCCTGCACCGCCCACTAGG
>DASXAW010000011.1:0-40913 GCA_036406535.1 Gaiella sp. | reverse complement strand
ATGTCCATGCACCGGCGCCACGACACGGTCAGCGGGTCGATCCGCAGGCGGTTCCCGTGGAGTCGGTGCGCGTCGATGAGCGCTGCGAGGAGGTTGTTCGCGGCGGTGATCGCGTGGAGGTCGCCCGTGAAGTGCAGGTTGAGGTCCTCCATCGGGACGACCTGCGCGTGGCCGCCCCCCGCGGCGCCGCCCTTGATCCCGAACACCGGGCCGAGCGACGCCTCGCGGATCGCGAGCACGGGCCGGCGGCCGAGCACCCCGAGGCCCTCGACGAGCGAGACGGACGTCGTCGTCTTCCCCTCGCCCGGAGGCGTCGGGGTGATCGCGGTGACGTTGACGATCTTCCCGTCGGGGCGGTCGGCGAGGCGGTCGAGGATCGCGAGGTCGACTTTCGCCTTGTACGGGCCGTAGAGCTCGAGCTCGTCGGGCGCGATGCCGGCTTTTTCCGCCACCTCGGCGATGGGGCGGAGCGTTGCGGCCTGCGCGATCTCAAGGCTCGAGCGCATCGTCGGTGCCGATCCTTTCTCTCGTTCTCTCGGGGATGGTGGCGTTCCGGCTACGGCCGAGCGCAAGTTACAAGCTGCAACTTGCGCCCATGACGCGTACCGGGTCAGTGCTGCGCGACGACCCCGAGGTGGCGCTCGTGGGCGCCGGTCGCGAGGATCTCCTCGACCTGGTCGACGACGTGCCGGAGGTCGTCGTCCGTGTTGTAGTAGTGGGGGCCGAGACGGATCCCGGCGTCCGGGCGGAAGTCGCACAGGATCTGGCGCTCGCCGAGCTCCCGATGGACGGCCGGGAACTCCGGCACGTGGATCGTGACGGTGCCGCCGCGGCGCTCCGTCGACCTCGGGCTGCGCACGTCGAACCCCGCCTCGTCCGCGAGGTCGATGAGGAGCTGCGTCTGGCGCAGCGAGTTCGCGCGGATCCGGTCGACGCCGATCTCCTCGATCAGGTCGTAGCCGGCCGTCCCCGCGAAGTGGGCCGGGACGTTCGGCGTGCCGGTGAGGAACCGGGCGGCGCCGCGTGCGAAGCGCATCTCCTCCTCGAACGCGAACGGCGTCTCGTGGGCCTGCCAGCCCGTGTACGTCGGGGTCAGCCGCTCTGCGAGGTCGGGACGGACGTACAGCCAGCCGTTGCCGGGACCGCCGCAGAGCCACTTCACCGAGCCGCCGACGGCGAAGTCGACGCCGAGCGCGGTCAGGTCGACCGGGACGATCCCGGCGGACTGGTAGCAGTCGAGGATCACGTGCGCGCCGACCTCGTGCGCGCGCCGCACGATCGGCTCGACGTCCTGGATCTCCGCGGTCTTGAACAGGACGTGGCTGATCGGGACGAGGAGCGTCCGCTCGTCGATCGCGCCCACGATCGCCTCGTCGTCCTCGCAGACGACGACCTCGAGCTGCGGCTGCGCCTGGTAGAGGTAGCGCACCGACGGGAAGTTCCCGCGCTCGTAGACCACTCGGGTCCGGCTCGGCTCCGGCGGCAGGAAGCAGCTGAGCACGACGGCCTCGGCGATCGCGACGTTCTGGTGCATCACGGTCGTCCCGGGCGGCGCGCCGACGATCCGCCCGACCTGATCGCCGACGGTCATCGGCGTCGCCCACCAGCCCTCGCCCCACGAGCGGATCCCGCGCTCGCGCCACATCCGCGCGTACTCGGCTAGCCGCTCCTCCGCGCGGCGCGGCATCGCGGCGAGCGAGTGGTTGATGAGGTACGTCGTGTGCTCGAGGATCGGGAACTCGGCGCGATAGTCGAGGAGCTCCCGCATCGGCGCCAGCGTAGCCCGTGCGACGCGGACTCGGGCATGCTCAGCCGGATGCGAGCGATGCTGCTCGGACGGCAGGGCGAGCCGCTGGAAGATGCCGAGGTTCCCGATCCCGCCCCTTCGGCCGGCCAGGCGCTGCTCCGCGTGCTCGCGTGCGGCGTCTGTCGCACCGACCTGCACGTCGCCGACGGCGAGCTCACCCACCCGAAGCTCCCGCTCGTCCTCGGGCACGAGATCGTCGCCGAGGTCGTCACCAGCGCCGGCCGGTTCTCGCCGGGCGACCGTGTCGGCGTCCCGTGGCTCGGCTGGACCTGCGGGCGGTGCGCGTACTGCCGGGCCGGTCGCGAGAACCTCTGCGACGCCGCACGGTTCACGGGCTACCACCTGGACGGCGGCTACGCCGAGCTGTGCGTCGCCGACGAGCGCTTCTGCTTCCCGCTTCCCGAGGGCTACCGCGAGCCGGGCGCCGCGCCTCTCCTCTGCGCGGGCCTGATCGGGTACCGGTCCCTACGGCTCGCGGGCGACGCGTCGCGGCTCGGCCTCTACGGGTTCGGCGCCGCGGCGCACCTCGTCTGCCAGGTCGCTGTCCACGAGAACCGCTCGGTGCACGCGCTCACGCGGCCGGGCGATACGGAGGCACAGGCGTTCGCGCGGTCGCTCGGGGCGGCCTGGGCGGGCGACACCGCCGAGGGGCCGCCGGAGGAGCTCGACGCGGCGATCCTGTTCGCGCCGGCCGGCGAGCTCGTTCCGCTCGCGCTCGGTCACGTCCGCAAGGGAGGCACGGTGGTCTGCGCGGGGATCCACATGAGCGACGTCCCGTCGTTTCCGTACGAGCGGCTGTGGGGCGAACGGGTCGTCCGCTCGGTCGCGAACCTGACCCGGGCCGACGGCGACGAGTTCCTCGCGCTCGCGCCGCGCGTACCGGTGCGCACGGAGGTGGAGGCGCTGGCACTGGGACAGGCGAACGAGGCGCTCGCGCGCCTCCGCTCCGGCCGCGTGCGCGGCGCGCTCGTCCTCGTCCCGTAGGCGCTAGGAGATGCGGCGCAGCGCGGCCAGGGCGCGCTGGTCCCAGGGCACGCGATGCGTCGTACCGGCGGTCCGCATCGTCCCCCGGTGCGCCAGATACCAGTCGTAGGTCTCGCAGAGCGTCTCGGCGTTCGAGAGACGGGGCTCCCAGCCGAGCAGTCGGCGCGCCCTGTCGATCGAGACGAAGGAGTCCCGGTGGGCGGTGCGGTAGTGCCACTCCGCGAGCGGGGAGAGCCGCGCGAGCTCCAGCGCGCGCAGCGCGAGCTCGGCCGGACGGGCCGGAACGGGCCGCAGCCGCGAGCCGGAGCCCGCATGGGCGATCAGCGCTTCGAGGTCCTCGCGCACCGTCCCGAACCGCGCGGCGCCGACGTTGAGCGCCTCGCCCGCGACGGGCGCGTCGAGGCACCGGACGACGGCGTCGCAGAGATCCTCGACCGCGAGCAACTGGTAGCGATTCGTGCCGTCGCCGAGGATCGGGATCCGCCGACCCTCCCGGATCCAGTCGAAGAGGATCTCGAAGACGCCGAGCCGCTCGGGCCCGAGGAAGGTCTTCGGGCGGACGATCACCGTCTCGAGGCCGCGACGGCCGAACGCGTCGCAGAGGCGCTCGGCGTCGATCTTCGACTCGCCGTACGGCCCGACTCCGACGAGGGGGTCGTCCTCGTCGATCGGGTGGCGCTCGGGCACCCCGTAGACCGCGGTGGACGAGATCTGCACCGCGCGGCGCACACCCGCCTCGACCGCGGCGGCGAAGACGACCGCCGTGCCGTCGACGTTGACCGAGCGGATCGCCTCGCGGCTCTGCTGGATCGGCAGCGCCGCAGCCGCGTGGACCACGACGTCCGCACCCGCCGTCAGCCGCCGCGCGTCGGCCGTCGAGCGCACGTCGCCGCGCAACTCCTCGACGCGTCCTTCGAGCTCGGCATCGTCGAGGGCCGCGACGTCCAGCGTGCGCACGGCGTGGCCGTCGGCGACGAGGCGCCGGGACAGGTGCAGGCCGAGGAAACCCGCGCCGCCGGAGATCGCGACGAGCACGTCCGGAGACTAGTGCCGGGCTAGCGGGAGGCCGCGGGCACGGCGTTCTGGGCCGGAGTCTCCACGGGCGGCGGCGCACCGTTGACGAGCACCGCCGCGGCGAGCAGCACGGCGATCGCGACCGAGCTCTCCGCCAGCAGGCTCCAGCGGACGGCGTGCACCCGCTCGCCGCGCTGGAGTCGCGGGCGAACGACCATGTGGTGCATCCCGCCCCAGGAGAGCGCGAGGAAGACGAGGCCGACCTTGACGAGGAGCGTCTGCCCGTACGACGTCTCCCACAGGTCGCTCACCTCGGGGAGCCGCTCGATCGCGACGACGGTGCCCGCGACGACGAGCACTCCGACGAGCCCGATCGCGACGCGCGAGAAGCGGAGGAACGCCGCACGTCGCATCTGCGGCGCGAGCGGCCAGACGACGATTGCGAGGGTCAGGACGCCACCCGCCCAGAGCATTGCAGTGACGAGGTGGACCCAGTCGGCGACCTCGCCGAGGACCGACGCGTTCGGCTCCGTCGCCTGGTGACTCGAGAGCGAGTAGCCCCAGGCGAGCGCGATCGCGAGGAGGAACGCCGGCCAGCGGAGGGCGGGAAGGTCGAGCGCCCAGGCGATCGCGAGGATCGTCATGCACATGCCGTAGCCGAGCGTCGTCAGGAGGAACGCGATGCCGAACCGCGTCGACTCGGCGAACGGCGACAGATCGGAGTAGAGGAGGTCGACGCCCGAGACCTGCAGCGCGTTCGCACAGCGGATCACGAAGCCGATGAGCCCCGCGTTCACCGCGATCACGGCGCCGAACGTGCCGAGGAGGTGGATGCGGCGCTCGACGCGCGGGTCGACCGGGCGGGGGAGCACGAGCAGCCGAATCCCGACGACGCCGATCACGAGCGCAAGCGAGACGAAGAGCACCCAGCGCGCGACGTCGTCCCGCCACGTCTGGCCCGACGAGCCGACGGCCTCCGTCGGCGACGGCGCATCCACGCCGACCCCGAACGTGAAGACCCCGTTCGTGACGTGTCCGTCGGCCGAGATCTCGTGCCAACGGACCGTGTAGGCCTCCCCTCGGACGAGCCCGTGCACCGGTGCGCGGACGACCGTCCCGCCCGCCGCCTGGGTCACCGTGCCCGAGAGCCTGCGCCCGTCCGGCCCCAGCACCACGATCGAGTCGGAAGTCGCCGTGACCGCCTGGTCGTAGCGGAGCGTGATCTCGGTCGGCGGGGTGTCGACGCGACTCTGCTCGTCCGGGGACGACTCCTTCAGCGTCGCGTGCGCCGCTGCGCTCGCGGGGACGAGCAGCGCGGCGAGGGCCGCGCCGAGAAGGATCCGCCTCACCGCGAGCCGCCGCCCGCGAGGTCGGAGAGATGGCCGAAGATCGGGGCGATGTCGCGGTCGGCGAACAGCATCACGGCGACCGCGATCCACGTGATCGCGAACCCGTAGGCCCACACGGCCCGCTTCGGCACGAGCGCCGCGCCGATCGGGAACAGCGCCGAGATCACGAGCGTCCAGCCGATCAGGTGGTGGAGGAAGGCCGAGCGGGCGAAGAGCCAGCCGTTCTGCTCGTGGACGAGGAACGACGCACCCGAGACGAACAGCGCGCCTGCGGTGACGAGCGACCAGTAGGAGGACTGGAGACGACCGCGGATGACCGCGAGCTGCACCGCGCCGGCCGCCGTGGCGGCCTGGGCCCAGACGGAGTGCGCGAGGAGGTGCAGCGTCGAGAACGTCGAGAAGATCGCGATGACCCAGAGCCAGAGACCGGCGGTCAGCGCGAGCGACGGCCAGAGATAGGCGCGCCAGGTCCGACGGCGGAACACCTCGGGGCCGACGATCGCCTCGGCCAGGACGACGAGCCCGAAGAAGAGGAACCCGGCCGCGAAGAGCCAGTGAGCGGTCTCAGCCCGCGGGAGCATCTCCACGCTCGGCGGACTCGAGATCGTCGACGATGCCCGGCGCGACGACGAGCGCGAAGACGAGCCCGACGAGCACGACGAGCAGCGGCGGCTGGACGACCCAGTCCCAGACGCCCTTCCCCTCCGGGTAGAAGAACGTCACGCGGTACGGCTGCGCGAACGCCCACACGATTCCGCCGAGCACCGTGAGCGGACCCAGCGCCTCGACGGCGAGGATCCGAAACCCGCGACGCCAGGTACGCGACCGCTCCGCAGGCTTCGCCCGAGAGGTGACGAGCTCGTTCACGACTGATCGGCCTCCGCGAATCAGTCTGGCATGGCCCCCGCGCCCTGCGCAAACGGGTGGTGGCGGCCCGCCTGCTTGCGGCGGGCGACGCACGGCCTCATGCTCTCGCCATGCGGAGCGCCTTCGTCGCGCTCACCGTCGTCGGGGCACTCGCGCTCGCGGCGTCGGTCGTCGCCCTCGCGGGCTCACGATCCGACGGCCTGCCCGCATACACCGAGGGCTACGCCGGCTGGCAGAAGCTCAACCGTCGGCCGGTCACGACGCCGGGAGCGCACACCGGGGTGAAGAACATCTACGCGAGTCGCCGGCGCGCCCGCGACGGGCGCTTTCCGAGCGGCACGGTGATCGTGAAGTCCGTCGCGCGACCCGGCGCGACCGGCCCGGCGGCACAGGTTGCCGTGATGCGGAAGGTCCTCGGACGCTGGCGGTGG
This sequence comes from Gaiella sp., assembly GCA_036406535.1. Classification (GTDB taxonomy): domain Bacteria; phylum Actinomycetota; class Thermoleophilia; order Gaiellales; family Gaiellaceae; genus Gaiella. The sequence continues at coordinate 34,461 of DASXAW010000011.1, read as the reverse complement.
GTCGAATACACGCGCGAGAGCGGCCGCTACGAGGTGCTCGCGCGCGGCTCCCTCTGCACGTCCTGCCACGTCCAGGCGCGCGCGAACGACTGGGTCTTCACGACCCGCTGAGCCGCATCAGCGCGACAGGACGCCGTCGCGGCTGACCTTGACGCCACGTGAGCCGAAGTCCTCCCGCGAGAGCGTCCGTACCACGCCGTGCGCAGCCTCGGACCCGTCGAGCGCGGGCAGGCCGGCCCCGACCATGTGCGTCGGCACGAGCTGCCCGCTCTCGAATCGGCCTGCCCCGTCGAGCGTCACGCGCAGTATCGCGCTCGTCGAGAGCGGGCCGCCGAGCGAGAACACGTCGTAGCCCGCGAAGTTGCCGAGCGAGTACGCGATCAGCCGGCTCTTGTACCACTCCATGCCGCGGAGCACGTGTGGCCCGGAGCCGACGACGAGGTCGGCGCCGGCGTCGACGACCGCGTGCGCGAAGCGCTCCGGATCGCCGCGGTTCTCTCCGAGGAACCGCTCCGTACCGGGGCGGACGTGCTGCCGGTCGCGGCCCTCGGCCCCCGCGTGCATGGTCACGACGACGACGTCGGAGACGCGGTCCGCGGCGCGCACGAGGTTCTTCGCAGCGGCGATGTCCGTCAGGGACGCGGCCCAGGGGTACGGGGCGAAGCCCACGGTCGCGACGCGGATGCGCCCCACTTTCTGCACGGTGATCTGGTCGGGGCGCCCGGTGTAGAGGAGCCCCGCCTTGTCGAGCGCGTCGAGCGTCTCCTGCAGGCCCTCGGCGCCGAAGTCGTAGGCGTGGTTGTTCGCGAGGTTCATCACCGTGAACCCCGCGCGCACGAGCCAGCGGGCGTACGAGGGAGGCGTCTGGAAGGCGAAGCAGCTCGTGCTGGACGGTCCGCACTTCGAGCTGCCACCGGTCGAGAGCGTCCCCTCGAGGTTGCCGAGCACGACGTCGCCGGCGAGGTCGGTCTGGACGTCCGAGAAGAACGACCGTCCACCGTCCGGCGGCAGGTTCGGCGTCGAGCCCATCACGATGTCGCCCGTCGCGACGACCGCGACGACGCCCGGGGGCGCCTTCGCGGCGGCGCGCTTCGTCGCGGCCCTCTGCTCCGCCCGCTTCTCCGCGGCCGCCTTGGCGGTCTCGCTCGGCGACGCCTGCGCGGCCTCGTTCGACGCCACGGCGGGCTTCGGCGAGCCGTGGACGAGGAGCGAGAACAGGAAGGCGCTCGCGCAGACCACGACGCCCGCACGCACGATGAGCGCGATACCGCGCACGGGAGAATCTAGTTCCGGTTGCCCAGGAAGACGAGCGCGTAGTACGCGAGCTGGCTGAGCGCGGCCAGCGCGGCGGCGACGTACGTCATCGCGGCCGCGGTGAGCACCTTGCGCGCGCCCTGCGACTCACCCGTCGTGACGAGGCCCATGTCGCTGATCTGGGCGAGCGCTCGCCGCGACGCGTCGAACTCGACCGGAAGCGTGACCAGCTGGAAGAGCACGACGACGGCGTAGAGGATGATCGCGAAGGTGACGAGCCCGAAGAGCTGCGCGAACGCGCCGATCATCAGCAGGAAGATCCAGGCGTTCGACGCGAACGCCACCGCCGGCCACATCGCCGAGCGGAGACGGAACGGCGCGTACGCCTTCGCGTGCTGGATCGCGTGCCCGACCTCGTGGGCCGCAATGGCGGTCGACGCGACGGCGCGGCCCCCGTAGACCGGCTCGGAGAGGTGGACGGACTTCTTCCGCGGGTCGTAGTGGTCCGAAAGCGGCCCGCCGGGCGAGGTCTCCACCGGCACGTTCTGGAGCCCGTTCCGGTCGAGGATCTGTCGCGCGACGTCGGCCCCCGTGAGGCCGTTCGCCACCGGGACCTCCATGTTCGCCGCGACCGTCTTCTTCAGCCAGTGCTGGACGATGAAGCCGATGATCAGCGGCGGTATGAGGAAGACGAAGTAGAGGCCCCAGGTGCTCATCAGCGCGAAGGGTAGCAACGGCGTACGATCGCGACGGATGTCCGAGACATCCCATGCCGAGCCAATTCAGGGGCGCGTCGACGAGACGCTCGACAACCCTCTCGAGCGGCTGCGGCTCCTCGCGGGCGACGACGACGCGATCGCGGCCTTCCTCGACGAACTCGAGGTCTCCTCGCCCCGCGAGCGGGAGATGCTCGCGGAGCTCGCCCGGCCGGGACCGCTCGCGCGGCCCGAGCGCTTCGACGCGGACCACCGGCGGCTGATCGAGGCACTGGAGAGCCTCCGGCGCCATGGGTTCCATGGCTCCCGGTCAGGCTCGTCGCTCGGCCCATTCCGCTACGTCGTGCGCTGGCTCGTCCAGCTCGTGGCCCGCTACCTCGTCGTCTCCCACGTGAAGACGGTCGCCACGCAGATGCGGAACCTCTACTGGGTTCGCGAGCTCGAGTCGAAGTCGAACTCCCGCGAGCTCAAGCTGCTCCGGCCCGCGCGCCTCGATGCGAACGCGCTCGTCGAGATCATGCAGTCGCGGGAGATCGGCGTGCCGTCCTTCGTCCTGGCCGGGCTTCTTCTGCCGCTCGCCGCGACGATCTGGCGGCTGATGAGCGGCTTCCGCTTCGACAGCTGGGTCGTCGCGGTGCTCGTCGGCGCCATCGGGGTCGCGGTCGGGGTCGGGCTCTCCTGGATCGTGCTGCGCGGGTGCGCGCTCGCGAGCGCACGGATCCGGCTCTCCGTGCGCGAGCCGCTCGCGGTCGTCTGGGAGGACGTCGGCTCGTGCGGCCGCCCGCCCCGCGACGGCGTGCGGACGTTCGCGGTCGTGGCGATCGTCCTGATGGTCGCGGTCTGGATCGTGTTGCCGGCGCTCGTCGCGCTGGCGCTCGCGACCTAGCCGGCGCCGTCGGCCACCTCCGCGCGCGCCGCCACGAACGCCTCGACCGCCTGGTCGAGATCGTCGTCGGTGTGCGCGGCCGACATCTGGGTGCGGATGCGGGCCGTGCCGAGCGGGACGACCGGGTACGAGAACGCGACCGCGAAGACCCCGTGGCCGACGAGCTTCTCGGAGAAGCGGGCCGCCTGCTGCGCGTCGCCGATCATCACGGGGACGATCGGGTGCTCGCCGGGAAGGACGTCGAAGCCGAGCTCGGTCATCCGCTGCCGGAACTCCCGGGTGTTCGCCGCGAGCCGCTCGCGGAGGTCGTCCGAGCGCTCGATCAGGTCGAGCGCCTTCAGGCTCGCGCCGACGACGGCGGGCGCCAGGCTGTTGGAGAAGAGGTATGGCCGCGCGCGCTGGCGGAGGAGCTCGACGATCTCGGCACGCCCGGAGACGTAGCCCCCGCTCGCGCCGCCGACGGCCTTGCCGAGCGTCCCGGTGAGGATGTCGACCCGTTCGAGGACGCCGTGGAGGGCGTGCGTCCCGCGGCCGCCGGGGCCGACAAAACCGACCGCGTGCGAGTCGTCGACGAGCACGAGCGCGTCGTGGCGGTCGGCGAGGTCGCAGATCTCGTCGAGCCTCGCGTAGTAGCCGTCCATCGAGAAGACGCCGTCGGTCGCGACGAGGCGGTGGCGGGACTCGGCGCAATCGGCGAGCCTGGCCTCGAGCTCGTCCATGTCGCCGTTCGCGTACCGCTCGCGGCGCGCCTTGCAGAGCCGGATCCCGTCGATGATCGAGGCGTGGTTGAGCTGGTCGGAGATCACCGCGTCCCGCTCGTCGAGCAGCGCCTCGAACACGCCGCCGTTCGCGTCGAAGCACGAGGAGAAGAGGATCGTGTCCTCGGTCCCGAGGAACGCGGAGAGTCGCTCCTCGAGCTCGCGGTGGAGCGACTGGGTGCCGCAGATGAACCGCACCGAGGCCATTCCGTACCCCCACCGGTCGAGCGCCTCGTGGGCCGCGGCGACCATCTCGGGGTGGTTCGCGAGGCCCAGGTAGTTGTTCGCGCAGAGGTTGAGCAGCTCGCCGCGGCCCTCGACGGCGACGTGCGCGCCCTGCGGCGTCGTCATCGTCAGCTCGGACTTGTAGAGGCCCTCGCCGCGGAGCTCCGCGAGACGCGCGGAGAGATCGTCGCGAACGGTGCCGTACATCAGGCTCCCTTCCAGTCGAGGAGCACCTTGCCGGACTCGCCCGAGGCGGCGATCGCGAACGCCTCCTCGAACTCCGAGTACGGGAACCGGTGCGTGATCACGTGCGAGATGTCGAGCCCGGAGTCGACGAGGACGCTCATCTGGTACCAGGTCTCGAACATCTCGCGGCCGTAGACCCCCTTCAGCGTGAGCATGTTGAAGATCACGGGGTCGAGGTCGAGCTCGACGCCCGCCGTCGGGATGCCGAGGATCGCGACACGCCCGCCGTGGGCCATGTTCGCGATGCCCGAGCGCAGCGCGTCCGCGTTCCCGGACATCTCGAGCATCACGTCGAACCCCTCCGTCATCCCGAGCTCCCGCTGGACGTCCGCGAGGTCGCTCTCGCGCGGGTCGACCGCGAGCGTCGCGCCCATGCGACGCGCGAGCTCGAGCCGTTTGGGATTGAGGTCCGTCGCGACCACGTGACGCGCGCCGGCGTGCCGGACGACCGCGACGGCCATGCAGCCGATCGGCCCCGCGCCCGTGACGAGGACGTCCTCGCCGAGCACGGGAAAGGCGAGGGCCGTATGGACGGCGTTCCCGAACGGGTCGAAGATCGCGGCGACGTCCTCGGGCACGCCCGGCCAGTGGTGCCAGACGTTCGTCATCGGGAGGACGACGTACTCGGCGAACGCGCCCGGCCGCTGGACGCCCAGGCCGATCGTGTGGGCGCAGAGCTGACGCCGCCCCGCCATGCAGTTCCGGCAGCGCCCGCAGACGACGTGCCCCTCTCCCCCGACGCGGTCGCCCGGCCGGAAGTCGCTGACGTTCGAGCCGACCTCGGCCACCTCGCCGACGAACTCGTGTCCGATCACCAGCGGCACGGGGATCGTCCGCTGCGCCCAGCCGTCCCATTTGTGGATGTGGACGTCGGTCCCGCAGACCCCCGTCTCGTGGACGCGGATCTTGACGTCGTTGATCCCGACCTCGGGCTCGGGGACGTCCTCGAGCCAGAGCCCCGGCTCGGCCCGGCTCTTCACGAGCGCCTTCACCGGGCGGCAATCCTAGGCGACGTCGGCGGCCCAGTCGCCGTAGAGGCTCGTGTAGAGCCCGCGCCGCGCGATCAGCTCCTCGTGCGTCCCCTGCTCGACGACGACGCCGTGCTCCAGGACGACGATGAGGTCGGCGTCGCGGATCGTCGAGAGCCGGTGGGCGATCACGAACGCTGTCCGGCCGGCGAGGAGCTCGCGGAGCGCCCGCTCGATCCGCCGCTCGGTCCCGATGTCCACGGACGACGTCGCCTCGTCGAGGATCAGGATCCGCGGATCGGCGAGGAGCGCGCGCGCGAACGCCACGAGCTGGCGCTGACCGAGCGACAGACGCGTGCCGCGCTCACCGAGGTGCGTGTCGTAGCCCTCGGGAAGCTCCTCCGCGAACGCGTGGGCGCCGACGGCGCGAGCCGCACGCTCGATCTCGGCGCGCGAGGCGCCCGGCCGGCCGAAGGCGATGTTCTCCGCGACGGTGCCGCCGAAGAGGAAGCCCTCCTGCGGGACTATCCCGAGCTGCGAGCGGAGCGAACGCTGCGTGACCGTGCGCAGATCCCGGCCGTCGACGGTGATCCGCCCCTCGGTCGGGTCGTAGAAGCGGGCGAGGAGCTTCGCGATCGTCGACTTCCCCGCGCCGGTGTGGCCGACGAGCGCCACGGTCGTGCCGGCCGACACGTCGAGCTCGAGCCCGTGCAGCACCTCCGGCAGATCCGGCGCGTAGCGGAACCGGACGCCCTCGAAGTGGACGCGACCGGTGATCCGCGGCAGCTCGACGGCGTCCGGCTCGTCGACGACCTGCGGCTCCTCCTCGAGCACGCCGACGATCTTGTCGAGCGCGGCGATCGCCGACAGGAACGTGTTGTAGAGCTGCGAGAGCTGCTGGATCGGGTCGAAGAAGTTCGAGAGGTAGAGCGCGAAGGCGAACAGCGTGCCGGTGCTCATGTCGCCGTGGTAGACGAGCCACCCGCCGTACCCGAACACGATCGCGGTCGCGACCGACGAGAGGAGGTCGACGGCCGGGAAGTAGATGCCGTTGAGGACGACCGTGCGGTAGTTCGCGGCCCGGTACCGGTCGTTCACGCCGCGGAAGGCACGCTCCTGCTCGTCCTCGCGTGTGAACGACTGCACGACGCGCATCCCGGCGACGTCCTCGGCGAGCGTCGCCGTGACGAGGCCGAGCCGCTCGCGGACGCTGCGGTACGCGCGGTTCGAGCGGCTACGGAACCACGCGGTGACCAGCCCCATCAACGGGAGGACCGTCAACGTGGCGAGGGCGAGGCGCCAGTCGAGCAGGAACAGCACGATGGCGGTGCCACCGAGGAGCAGCGTGTTCTGGACGAGGCTCGTGACGCCGTCGGTGACGAGCTGGTCGAGCGCCTCGACGTCGTTCGTGATCCGGCTGACGATCACGCCCGTGCGGTTCCGCTCGTAGAAGCCCATCGACAGCCGCTCGAGGTGGCGGAAGAGGCGGTTCCGCAGGTCCGCGAGCATCCGCTCGCCCACCCAGCCCGTCAGATACGTGTTCGCGGACGAGAGGAGCAGCGCGGCGAGCGCCGCGACCACGAAGAGCGCGACGAGGAAGCTCAGCCGGCCGAGGTCGCCGTCCGAGATCCCGTCGTCGATCGCGAGCTTCGCGAGGTACGGCGGCGCGAGCGCGACGAGCGTGAATGCGACGAGCGTCGCGAGCACGCCGGCGGTGCGCGCGCGGTACGGAAGCGCAAGGCCGACGAGGAGGGCGATCCGGCGGCGCGTCCGCCGCCACGACCAGTCGGCGACGGCGCCGCCGCGCTCCTCGCTGAGATGGCCACCGGGCTGCCAGACCTTCATGCGATCTTCTCCTCGAGCAGCCCTTCGAGCAGACCGTGCCGATGGAGCTCGCGGTAGACCTCGTTGTCCTCGAGGAGCTCCGCCTGCGTCCCGCGGGCGGCGACCCGCCCGTGCTCGAGGACGACGATCTCGTCGGCGAGCTGGATCGTCGAGAGCCGGTGGGCGATGATGATCGTCGTCCTGCCGCGCATCACCTCCGCGAGCCCCTCGCGGATCCGTGCCTCGGTCGTCGCATCGACGGAGGCGGTCGCGTCGTCGAGGACGAGAATCCGAGGGTCGATGAGGATCGCGCGGGCGATCGCGAGCCGCTGGCGCTGCCCCCCGGAGAGCGTGATCCCGCGCTCGCCGATCACGGTGTCGTAGCCGTCCGGCAGCGCCTCGACGAACTCGTGCGCCTGTGCCGCCCGAGCGGCCTCGACGACCTGCTCGTCGGTCGCCTCGCTCGCGCCGAACGCGATGTTCTCCCGCACGGTCGCGGAGAAGAGGAACGGGTCCTGCGAGATGACGCCGACCTCACGGCGGAGCGAGCGGCGCGTCACGTCGCGGACGTCGACCCCGTCGACGAGCACGCTGCCGTCGGTCGCGTCGTAGAACCGCGGCACCAGCGCCGCGAGCGTCGTCTTGCCGGAGCCCGTGTGGCCGATCAGCGCGATCGTCCGGCCGGCGCCGACCGTCAGGTCGACGTCCTCGAGCACGTGCCGATCGGCGTGGTAGCCGAACGACACGCCCTCGAACCGGATCTCGCCGGGCCCTGAAGGAAGCGGGAGAGCCCCGGGGCGGTCGGCGACGCCCTCGGGCTCGTCGAGGACCTCGAAGATCCTCTCCCCCGCTGCGGTCGCGCGCTGCGCCTGGCCGATCCACATCCCCAGGCTGCGAAGGGGGACGATCAGCATCGCGAGCAGGAGGTTGAACAGGAAGAACTCGCCGAGCGAGAGCGACCCCGAGACGACGAGGCGCCCCGCCTCGAGCAGGACCGCCGCCTGGGCGAGCATCGGGAGGAACGAGAGGAGCGGGACGTACACGGCGCGCTGTCGGAACGCCTGCACGGTCGCATCGAACACCGACCCGGATGCCTCCTCGAACTGCTCCTGGCGGCGCTCCTCCTGCGCGAAGGCCTTCACGACGTGGACGCCGACGATCGACTCCTCGGCGACCGTGGCGACCTCGCCGAGGCGCTGCTGCACGTCGCGGAGGATCGGATGGGAGACGTGGCTGTAGCGGTAGGCGACGACCACGAGGACAGGCGTGATCCAGAGCGCGATCAGCGCGAGGCGCCAGTCGACGACGAAGAGGACGACGGTGACGGACACGACCGTGAGGACGTGCTGGAAGAAGAAGATGAGCCCGAAGCCCAGGAAGAACCGCACCGACTGCAGATCGACGGTCGCGCGGGACATCAGCTGCCCGGTCTGGTAGCGGTCGTAGAACCCGAACGAGAGCCGGAGGAGGTGGCCGTACAGGTCCTCGCGCATGTCCCGCTCGATCGCGAGCGCCTGGCGGCCCGAGATGATCCGTCGGCCGTACATGAGCAGCGCCTTCGCGAGGCCGACCGCGAGGATCGCGGCCACGGTCCAGGCGAGGAACCCGGTGCCGCGCTGGTCGTCGATCCCGTCGATCGTCACCGAGACCAGCACGACCATCGCGATCGCCGCAGCCTGGGACAGCACCGCGAGGACGGTCGAGACGGCGAGCGACCCGCGGTACGGGCCGAGGAACGCGAGCAGCCGCAGGAACGTGTGCCGATACGGGACCGCGCTCATCCCGCCGAGCCTAGCCGCGGCCCCCTCGGCCTTCGGCTCAGTGCGCCGGCTCGTGCCCTGCGTGGTCGTGCCCGTGGCCGCCGTGCCCGTGGTATGCATGCACGACCGCGTGCCCCTTGCCCCGCGAGATGAGCCAGCGGTTCACCGGGAACGCCGCCGCGCCCGCGACGACGAGCGAGAAGGCGAGGCTTCCCCAGAACAGCGGGTCGCCGAGGCCCGCGGCGAGCGCGCCCGGGACGAGGAGCATCACCGCGTTGTCCACGATCTCCATCACCGAGATCGAGAGCGTGTCGGAGGCGAGCGCCAGCGGCGCCGCCTGCCGGAACGAGAGGCCCGCGCGGAGCAGCGGCATCATCGTCAGCGAATAGCCGAACGCGAACGCGAGGACGATCGAGATCGCGACCGTCGGCCAGTTGCTCCAGCCGAGAGCGGTGCCGATCACCATCCCGAGCACCTCGCCCGTCGCACAGCCGGTGAGACAGTGGAGCGTCGCGCTGAACGCAACCCGGTCGAGCGAGCCGTGCATGCGTCCAATATACCCCGCCCCGGTATCGGGGTCGCCCACCGACCGACGCTGGGACACCGGCAGCCCGCCGACCCTGGGGAACACGGCGGATCCGCCACTACCATGCGCCCCGTGGCGGAGGCCCTCGCGAAGAAGGCGATGATCATCGGGCTCGACTGCGCCGAGCCCTCGCTCGTGCTCGAGCGCTGGCGCGACCGGCTTCCGGTGCTCTCGGGGCTGATGGAGCGGGGCGTGTCCGGCCGGCTCACCTCGATCGTGCCGCCGATCACCGTGCCGGCCTGGTCGTGCATGATGGCGAGCCGCACGCCGGGCGACCTCGGCGTCTACGGCTTCCGCAACCGCGCCGACCACACGTACGACGGCGCGTTCATCGCCGACGGCAGCGCGATCAAGGCGCCGCGGCTCTGGGACCTCGTCGGGCGCTCGGGCGGGAGCTCGATCGTCGTCGGCGTCCCCGGGACCTACCCCCCGCGCCCGCTTCGCGGCGCGCTCGTCAGCTGCTTCCTGACCCCGTCGGCGGAGAGCCGCTTCACGTATCCGCCCGCGCTGAAGGCCGAGGTCGAGGAGGTCGTCGGCGAGTACCTCTTCGACTGCACGAACTTCCGCACCGAGGACAAGGACGACCTGCTCCGCCAGGTCTACGAGATGACCGACAAGCGGTTCCGGCTCGCCGACCACCTGCTCGAGACCAGGCCGTGGCAGCTCTTCGCGTTCGTCGAGATGGGCACGGACCGGATCCATCACGGCTTCTGGAAGTACATGGACCCGGAGCACCGCAAGCACGAGCCGGGCGGAGCGCACGAGCACGTGATCCGCGACTACTACGAGCACGTCGACGCGCTCGTCGGCGGACTCCTCCGCCACGCGGACGACGAGACGCTCGTGCTCGTCGTCTCCGACCACGGCGCCAAGCGGCTCGACGGCGGGATCCGCGTCAACGAGTGGCTCCGCCGGGAAGGGCTCCTCTCCCTGGTTCGGGAGCCGAACGGCGTGACGTCGCCCCGCGAGGTCGGAATCGACTGGTCGCAGACGACGGCCTGGGGCGAGGGCGGCTACTACGCGCGCGTCTTCCTCAACGTCGAGGGACGCGAGCCGGAAGGCGTCGTCGCCCCCGCCGACTACGAGGCGGTTCGAGACGACCTCGCGCAGAGGCTCGCCGCGATCCCCGACGACGAGGGAAGCCCCATGGCGACGCGCGTGTTCAAGCCCGAGGAGGTCTACCCGGATGTCGAAGGCGTCGCGCCCGACCTGATCGTGATCTTCGGCGACCTCCTCTGGCGGTCGGTCGGGACGATCGGCGGCGGGGAGGGCGTGCACACGTTCGAGAACGACACCGGCCCGGACGACGCGAACCACGCGCAGGAGGGGCTGATCATCGCGGCCGGTCCCGGGGTCGCGGCCCGCGGCACCCTCGACGCGCATCTGCTCGACGTCGCCCCGACAGTGCTCGAGCTGCTCGGCCTGCCGGTACCGGACGACGTGCGCGGGCACAGCCTCGCCCCCCGGCTCGCGGGTACCGCGTGAACCTGATCGTCTACGTCTCCGACGCGCTCCGCACGGACCACGTCGGCTGCTACGGCGCCCGACGCGTTCGCACGCCGACGATCGACGAGCTCGCAGCGTCCGGCGTGCGCTTCGACCAGGCGATCGCCGCTGCACCGTGGACCTGCCCGTCCACGACCTCGATGGTCACCGGGCTCTACCCGCACCACCACGGCTACCTCCATTGGGACGCGACGCTCGACCCGGCGATCCCGACGCTGTTCACGGTCGCTGCGGCCCACGGGTACACGACCGGGAGCTTCGTCTTCGACGAGAACTACCTCTTCAAGGGCTTCGCCGACGCGAACGTCGCGGGCACGAGCGAGGCGCTCGACGGCGTCGTCGAGTGGCTGCGCGCCCACCGTGCGGACCCGTTCGTGCTCTGGTTCCACAGCTGGGCGACGCACATGCCCTACGACATCCTCCACGCCGAGCGCAAGGAGTGGCTCGCCGCGAAGGACGCGATCATCTCCGGCATCCAGTCGGGCGACGCCGCCGCCCTCGAGCAGCTCCGCGAGGGATACGCGCGCTCGGTCGAGCGGTCGTCGGAGACGTTTCTCGCGGGATTCCTCGAGGCGCTCGACGACCTCGGCCTCCGCGAGGAGACCGCGCTCGCGTTCACCTCCGACCACGGCGAGTCGTGGGGCGAGCGGTTTTCCGACAAGGAGGCCGTGAAGGGCACGTACCACATGCACGGCGCGACGATCTACGACGAGATCGTCGAGGTGCCGCTGATCGTCTCCGCGCCCGCCCGCGTCGAGCCGAGCGTCGTGTCGTCGCAGGTGAGCCTCGTCGACCTCACGCCGACGCTCCTCGACCTCGCAGGAGCGCCGCTCGACGGCGTCGACGGCGTCTCTCTCGTGCCGGCGCTCGAGGGCGGCGAGACGCTAGGGCGGGACGCGTGGATCGTGGCGACGGACGCCGGCCGCGTGTCGCAGCTCGCGCTGCGTCGCCCGCCGTGGAAGCTCACGGTCCACGTCGAGTCGGGCGCGGAGGAGGCGTACCGCCTCGACCGCGACCCGCGCGAGCGCCGGAACGTCGCGGACGAGACGCCCGCAGAGCTCCGAGAACGGGTCTACGAGGAGCTCGAGACGCTCGAGCAGCCGGTGCTGACCGCGGAGGAGGAGGCCGCCGTCACGTCGAGGTTGACCGATCTCGGCTATCTGTAGCCTCCTGCGGTGATGGGCAGGCAGGAGCAGGCGGAATCGGCGCCGTCGGGCGCCGACACGGACGCGCGCGCCCTCTACGCGCGCATGACGCTGATCCGGCGGTTCGAGGAAACCCTCCTCGAGCTGTTCGCCGCCGGGAAGCTGCACGGCACGACCCACACGTGCATCGGCCAGGAGGCGGACGCCGTCGGGGTGATCGCGTGCCTCGAGCCCGAGCGCGACGTCGTCGTCTCCAACCACCGCTGCCACGGCCACTACCTCGCCTTCACCGACGACGTCGACGGGCTCCTGCGCGAGGTGATGGGCAGAGTCGGCGGCGTCTGTGGCGGCAAGGGCGGGAGCCAGCACCTGTTCGCGGGGAACTTCTACTCGAACGGCGTGCTGGGCAGCACGGTGCCCGTCGCCGCCGGGATGGCGCTCGCGGAGCGCGAGAAGGGCAGCGGCGCTGTCGCAACGGTGTTCGTGGGCGACGGCACGCTCGGGCAGGGCGTCGTCTACGAGAGCCTCAACATCGCCTCGCTCTGGGAGCTGCCGCTCCTCGTCGTCGTCGAGCACAACGGCTACGCGCAGTCGACCCCGTCCACGCTGCAGCTCGCGGGCGACGTCGAAGCTCGCGCGGGTGCGTTCGGCGTCGCGACCGCGCGGCACGACACCACCGACGTCCTCGAGGTGCGCGCGGCCGCACGCGAGGCGGTCGACCACGTTCGTTCCACCGGCACGCCGTACTTCCTCGTCCTCGACACGTACCGCTTCAGCCCGCACTCGAAGGGCGACGACTTCCGCGACCCGGACGAGATCGCGACGCGAAGGCTCCGCGACCCGCTCGTCGTCGCCGAAGACCTCGTCAGCGACGTCGAGCGCGAGGAGATCGCGGAGGCGGTCGAGAGCAGGCTCGCCGAGGCGGTCGACCAGGCGCTCGCGGCGCCCGTCGCCGCGTCGGAGCCGGCGACCCGATGACCGTGCGCTGCGGACAGGCCCTGAACGCCGCGCTGCACGAGATCTTCGAGCGGGACGAGCGCGTCTACCTGCTGGGCGAGGACCTGCTCGATCCGTACGGCGGGGCGTTCAAGATCAGCCAGGGCCTCTCGACGCGTTGGCCGGGCCGGGTGCTCCCGACGCCGGTCAGCGAGGCGTCGATCTTCGGGGTGTCTGCCGGCCTCGCGCTCCGCGGCTACCGCCCGATCCTCGAGATCATGTTCGGCGACTTCATCGCGCTCGGGTTCGACCAGGTCGTGAACGGCATCGCGAAGTTCCGTGCGATGTTCGACGACCGGGTGACGGTGCCGCTCGTGGTGCGAACGCCGATGGGCGGCCGGCGCGGCTACGGCCCGACCCACAGCCAGTCGCTCGAGAAGCTGCTCGTCGGCGTTCCCGGCATCACGGTCGTCGCGCCGAGCGAGTGCCACGACCTCGGCGCCATGCTCGCCGAGGCGGTCGCCGACGACGAGCCCGTCTTCTTCATCGAGAACAAGCTGATGTACGGGCGCCCCAACCGCCGGCCGGAGGGAGGGCGCGTCGGCGACCTCTCGTGCATCGAGGGTGAGGGCTGCTATCCGGCGCTGACGTTCTCCGGGAACGGCTTCGGGCGGGCGGACGCGACGATCGTCACCTACGGCGGGATGCTCCCCGTCGCGCTCGACGCCGCAACCGAGCTGATCCTCGAGCACGAGGTCTTCACCGAGGTCGTGGCGCTCGGCCGCCTCCTCCCACTCGACCTGGAGCCCGTCCTCGACTCGCTGGGCCGGACCGGCTCGCTCGTGACGCTCGAGGAGGGGACGCTTACCGGCGGCATCGGCGCCGAGATCGCCGCGCGCGTCCAGGCGGAGGCGTGGAGCGACCTGAACGGGCCGATCGCGCGCGTCGCCACACGCGACGGGATCGTGCCGTCGGCCCGCGGCCTCGAGGACGAAGCGCTGCCGGGCGTCGCGGATGTCGTCGCCGCAGTGACGGCGCTCGAGCGGGTTGGGGGCTAGAGCCGCTGCTCGAGATCGTGCTCACCCGCGAGGACGCGAACAGCGAGTCCGCGCTCCTCTCCGAATGGCTCGTCGAGGATCGCGCCGAGGTGCGCAAGGGACAGCCCGTCTGCGTGGTCGAGACGTCCAAGGCATCGATCGAGATCGAGGCCGCCGGAGCGGGCACGCTCGTCCAGCTCGTGGCCGCCGACGTCGAGGTGGAGCTCGGCTCGTCCATCGGGTTGATCGCGGAGTCCGCGGCAGAGCTCGAGGCAGCCGCCGGACGCGTCGCCGACGCGGCACCGGAGCCGGCACGGGACGAAGGCCCGCGGAACGTCACGAAGAAGGCGGCCGAGCGTGCGGCCGAGCTCGGCGTCGACGTGGGCCTCATCGCGAAGAGCGGCTTCGTCACTGCGGAGGACGTCGAGGCGTTCGCCGCGGCAGCCGCCCGGGCAGAGGGAGGGCCGGCGGGCTCGGACGTCGTGCTGGACGGCCTCTCGACCGAGAACGTGACGCTGCCCGCGATCTTCTCCGTCGCCGAGGGCGAGGGAGCGCTCGACGAGGCGTTTCTCGCCTCGCTCCGAGCCGACCCGGCGTCCTTCGGTGGGCTCTCCTCCGAGGAGCGCTGCGAGGCGTACCGCAGGAACGGGGCCCGGATCGGGGAGGGCGTCGTGCTCGGCGAGGGAGCGGTCCTCGTCGCTCCGCGAATCGTGCTCGAGGACGGCGTCACGATCGGCGGCGGCTCGACGATCCGTTGCGAAGAGCTCTTCGCCGCGGGCGAGCTGACGCTCCTCGGCCCGTCCTTCTACCTCGCGTGTCGCCGCGCGTTCATCGGCGCGGGGACGTGGACGGCCGAGAACGTCCACATCGGCGGCGGCGGCCACCGCGATCCCTGGGCGACGTTCGTGATGGGCGACCTCGGGTTCATCGGCGCGGAGGCGTTCGTCAACGTCTGCCGGCCGGTCGTGATCGGGGCCGAGGCGTTTCTCACGATGCGCTCCGTGCTGCTCACCCACAACGTCGGCCACTCCGTCCTCGAGGGCTTCGAGAACCGCTTCGCGGGGATCGTGCTCGAGGACCGCGCCCAGATCGGCGTCGGGGCGGTCGTCTACGCCGGCTGCCGGATCGGGCGCGACGCGATCGTCGTCTCGAACTCCTACGTCGTGAACGACGTCCACGAGGGGACGCTCGCCGGCGGCGTCCCGGCGCGGCCGATCGGACATGCGAGCCGTCCCCCCGCGCGAACGCGTCAGCTGGAGCTCGCCCGCCGGATGGTCGACGACCTCGAGGAGCTGCTCCGCCTGCGCGGTGTCGAGACCGCGTCGCTCACGGACGGCCAGCGCGGGTTCGAGCTGACCGGCGCCGAGGGCCCGGGCCGCGTCGTCTTCGTCGAGACGGTCGGGAAAGGCGCCGCGGTGCCGGCCGGGGACGGTGACACGGTCGTGCTCACCCTCGAGGCCACCGGAGACGTGCCGCCCGACTGCGCGATCCTCGACCTGCTGGCGCGCCGTGTGCACGGCGAGGGCGGCGTGCTGCTCGATTCCGTACGCGAGTTCTGCCGCAAGCGCGGCATCCGGTTCCAGCCCGGGCCGTGGCGCTATCGCGGCGGCCTCGTCTGACGTCATCCGCGTCCACGTTTCCGGAGGCGAAAAGACTGGTATCCGTTACATCGGATGCCGATTGGCTATCTGATCACGGTCGCGCTGATGGCGCTCGCGATGCTCCTCGCGCTCGTACCGCTCGACCGGCCGGCGCTGCTCCGAACCGCGAGCTGGACACTCGGCTCCGTCGTCAACGAGTCGCCGTTCGTCGCCTTCTACTGGATCCTCGCCGCCACGCTGCTCGCGCTCGCACAGGGTGACCTCGACACCCCGGTCGCGTGGGTCGCTCTCGGTATCGGCTGCGTGACGTTCCTCGGGACGCCGATCCTCCTCCGGAGAAGCCTGGAAGCCGGCCCGGCGGTCGAGGCGGCGCTGGCGGAGGGCCTCGGCCGCGGCTGGCGGGACACGATCGACCCTGCGCTCGTCTCGCAGTTCCGCCACAGACTCCCGTGGCTCCGCATCCTCCTCGCTCCGCTGCCGTTCCTGCACCGCGGCGTCGCGCACACCCGGAACCTCTCCTACGGCGACGCCGGCCGGCGCAACAGGCTCGACGTCTACCACCACCCCGCACGTCCCGCGGGCGCCCCTGTGCTGATCCACCTGCACGGCGGCGGCTTCTTCATGGGTCGCAAGAGCTTCTACTCGCGGGCGCTGCTCGTCGAGCTTGCGAGGCACGGCTGGGTCTGCATCAGCGCGAGCTACCGGCTCAGGCCGAGAGCGGTCTTCCCCGACTACCTCGTCGACGCGAAGAAGGTGATCGCCTGGGCGCGCGGCCACGCAGCGGAGTACGGCGCCGACCCCTCGCTGGTATTCGTCGCCGGCAGCTCGGCCGGCGCTCATCTCGCCGCGACCGCCGCGCTCACCCCGAACCACAGCGTCTTCCAGCCCGGCTTCGAGGGGGCCGACACCACGGTCGAGGGGGCGATTTGCCTCTTCGGGTACTACGGGCCCGTCGACAGGGGGCGTCAGCCACTCCCCTCGTCGCCGTTCGACTACGTCCAGCCCGGCGCGCCCCCGATCCTGATCGCGCACGGCGAATACGACATGCTCGTCCCGGTCGAGCAGGCCCGTGCGCTCGCCGAGCGGATCCGCGAGGTCTCCGAGAGCCCTGTCGTGTACGCGGAGCTGCCCGGAGGACCGCACAACTTCGACCTGTTCCACTCGATCCGCTTCGAGATCCTCGTCGACGGGATCGAGGCGTTCACCGCCTGGGTGCGGTCGCAGGCCGCAACGAGGCGCTCGGCAGACATGCCGCAGCGGGCCGATCGGCGCCGGGCTACCGGCTAGCGCCTGCGGCGTCGGCGCCGGCGGCCGAGCCCGGCCTCGATGCCGTCGAGCAGGCGCGCGAGGTTGCGGTCGAAGCGCTCCGGGTCGGACACCCGACGCTGCATCTGCGTCCAGGCCTCCTCGAGGCCGGGGTCGTCCCGGATCGCGGCGAGCGCCGGATAGTCGCCCGTCGCGGCGAGCGCCTCGACGTAGTCGCGCATCGCGTCGAGCTCGGGGCCGGGCGGGCCGTCGTCGGCGAGCCCGTTCTGGCGCTCCATCAGGCAGAAGCCGAACACGTACTCGTCGACGGCCGCGACGAGCTCGAATCGCTCGCCGACCGGGAGATCGAGGTCCGAGACGGCCTGCATGGACTGGTCCCAGTGGCGGATCCCGTTCGGCCCCGGCGCTGGATCGTCATGGATGTCGAGCACCCACGGGTGGCGCCTCAGCGCGTCGCGCGTCCGGCGTGCGATCACCGTGAGCGCCTCGCGCCAGTCGTCAGGCAGGTCGTCGTCGGAGACGAGCACCTCCGCCATCAACGCGTCGCTGACGAGCGCGAGCAGCTCGTCCTTGTTGTGGACGTAGTGGTAGACCGTCATCGTCCCCGCGCCGAGCTCCGACGCGAGGCGTCGCATCGAGAGCTCCTCGAGGCCCTGGTCGTCCGCGATCCGGATCGCCGCGGCGGCGATCTCGTCCCGTGTGTAGCGGGGTCGGCGCCGACCCCGATCGGGTCGGGTCCAGACCTCGAGCGACTCGGACATCGCGGCCTGGCGATCCCTCCGCGCCGCCCGTTCCGATCGTCGTGACCGATCCCTGCTTGACATGCCGTACAGTGTACTGCTAGTTTCTTCGTACTATGTACGAGAAAATGGTACGACATACGACAAACGGCGCCGCTCGAGGCGGCGTCCATGCCGAGGGCCTCGGGAAGCGTTTCGGCGAGCTGTGGGCCGTCAGAGAGCTCGAGCTGCACGTCGCGCCCGGGACGATCCTCGGGCTGCTCGGTCACAACGGCGCCGGCAAGACGACGGCGATCCGCATGCTGACGACGCTCTCGCGGCCGACGACCGGAAGGGCGACCGTCGCGGGCTTCGACGTCGTCGCCCAGGCGGGCGCCGTGCGCCGGGCGATCGGCGTCGCGGCCCAGCAGGCAACGGTCGACGGGCTCCTCGGCGGCCGGCTGAACCTCGAGCTGATCGGGCGGCTCCACGGCCTCTCCCGCCGTGACGCGCGTACGCGCGCCGACGCGCTCCTCGCGCAGTTCGACCTCGAAGACGCAGGATCGCGCCTCGTGAAGACCTATTCGGGCGGCATGCGTCGCCGGCTCGACCTCGCTGCGAGCCTTGTCGCCTCACCCACCGTGCTGTTCCTCGACGAGCCGACCACCGGGCTCGACCCGCTCGCCCGCGATGGACTCTGGCAGACGCTCCGCGACCTCGTCCGCGACGGCACGACCCTGATCCTGACGACGCAGTACCTGGAGGAGGCCGATCGCCTCGCCGACGACATCGTCGTGCTCGACCACGGGCGCGCCGTCGCCCAGGGCACCCCCGCCCACCTGAAGGCCCGGATCGGGGGCGATCGCCTCGACGTGACGCTGCCCTCGCCCGACGGCCTGCCCGCCGCGGCCGCTGCGGTCGCGCGATTCGCGTCGGCGGAGCCCGCGACGGACGCGTCGACGCTCACCGTGACCGTCCCGCTCGTCGCGGGCACGCGGCTCGTCGACGTCGTGCGGACGCTCGACGAGGCCGGCGTGGACGTGACCGACGTCCACCGCCGCGAGGCGACCCTCGACGACGTGTTCCTATCGCTCACGACGAGCGACCATCGCGAAAGGACTGCCGCATGACCACGACATTCGTGAGCGACTCGCTCGTCTTCGCCCGCCGGAACGTCGAGCACATCCGCCAGATCCCCGAGAAGCTGCTCGACGTGACGCTGCAGCCGATCATGTTCGTGCTGCTGTTCGCGTTCGTCTTCGGCGGCGCGATCCACGTGGCGGGCGGGAGCTACCGCGAGTACCTCATCGGCGGCATCCTCGTGCAGTCGGTCGCGTTCGGGATGATGGGGCCAGGAGTCTCGATCGCCACCGATCTCACCGAGGGCGTGATCGACCGGTTCCGGACGCTTCCGATCGCCCGCTCGACCTATCTCGTCGGCCACTTCCTCGCGGAGCTCGCAGGAATGGCCGTCGCGATCGCGATCCTGCTCGTCACCGGCCTCGTCGTCGGCTGGCGGGTGCACACCGACGCGTTGCACGCGACCGAGGCGCTCCTGCTCCTCGTCGTCTTCGCCGCCGGAGCGATCTGGATCGGCACGTGGATCGGCATGCTCGTCCGCTCGGCCGACGCCGTGCAGGGCATCGCCTTTCTCATCGTGTTTCCGCTGACCTTCGTCTCGAGCGCATTCGTCCCGATCGACTCGATGCCCGACGTTCTGCAGTGGGTTGCCGCCTGGAACCCGGTCAGTGCGCTCGCCGCGGCGGTGCGCGAGCTGTTCGGGAACCCCACGACCCCCGTCAGCAAGGACGCGTGGCCGCTCGAGCACGCAGTCCTCGCATCCTGGCTCTACTGCCTCGCCCTCCTGGCGTTCGCGATCCCCGCGGCGATGCGGCGGTTCCGCGCGCGCACAGCGGACTGACGGTCGCGACAGGCTGCGGTCAGGCGGCGGTCGCCACGTCGCCGGACGGCACGACGACGACGTCGAAGCGCGCCTGCGCCGCGAGCCCGGAGCGAGGCCAGAGCGCGGTCTCGAGCGCGCGCTCGAAGAGCCGGCGACCGTGTCGAGCCGCCTCGTCCGCGCCGTCGGCGACCACCGTCAGCGTCATCCCGAAGCGCCCGCTCGTCAGCGTGCAGGTCGGCGTCGACTTCGGCGCACGCTGAGCTGCGTCGTCCGCGAACCGCCAGAGCGCTCCTTCGGCGGCATACGGCCCGAGCGGCTCGCTCTCGACCTCGACGGTCCACTCGCGCACGTCCGACTCCCGCTGCGGCGTGGGCTCGTGCGTCGTGCCCCACGCCTGCTCGTCCCGAACCAGCCCCATCCGATCCCCCTCGTCGTCGTCGTCATCCGCCCACGCCGAGGCGCGGGCCGCCTTGCTGTCTTTCGGCAGCGACGTGGGACGGAGGCATCGCTCGTTCGGGTGAACGCGCTACACACCGACGTATCGTGCGCCGAGGGCCTCGGCGAGCGTGCGGTGAGCAGGGCTCGTCCCGACGAGCGCCGAGCCGGCCGGATCGACCTCTCTCTCGCGCGCGAACACGAGCGGAAGGCCGGGAAGCGGCGGGCGGCACCAGCAGATCGGCGGCCCGCCACCGTGCACGCAGAGCGCCGTCTCGACCGGCGCGCCGACCGCGGCTGCGAGCAGGGCGGCGTCGTCGTCCAGGCCGTGCTCGCGCCCGTCCGGGCTCCAGTCGAAGAGGAGGACCGCCGTCTCCGGCGCGACCCTCGGGAGCGCGTCGCCCCACCCGTCCTGGCGCAGGAACGCACGAGCGACGAAGAGCCCCGGCCGCCTGTTGCCGGGGGCTGTGGCCCGCTCGAACGGAAGGCGGCGGATCGACGCGAACCCCTCCTCCTCGGACGGCGGCTCGAGCTCGCGCTGAGCCCGCATCTGCGACGTCGGTGCGAGGATCCCCGGCTCGCGGCGCGCGAGCTCGCGAAGCTCTTCGGGCGGCGGCAGACGGCCGAGACGCTCGAGGAGGCGGTCGACGAGGTTCACCTGTGCCTGCGCGAGCGACGTGTCGACCCAGACGCACTCGACCGACGCCCCGTGCCGGTCGCCGACCTCGAGGACGTGGCTCCGTGACGCGCGCGTGAGGTACGTGTTGTCGAGCACCGCCCTGCGGACGCCCGAGGACAGGCTCGCGTCGAGGCCGTCCGCGAGGTCGCGCAGGGAACCGCCGCGCTCGTCCCGGTTGAGGCGCGCGAATCCTCGCTCCACGTAGTCCGCGGCGATCCGCGTCTTGCCGGCGCCGGGGATGCCCATCACGAGGACGACCTCTGCGGCCGGCACGGCGCGCCGCCCGGCGCGAGGACGAGGTCGCTCACCGAGCGCCTCGGCGAGGAGCTTGCGATCCGCGTCGTCGAGCTCGATGTCGACGGCCCGCCGGGCCGACCGCGCGGCGTCCGGCGTGCGTGCCCCGGGGATCGCCACCAGACCCGGCGCGAGCCCGAGCAGCCATGCGAGCGTGACCTCGGGCGGTGTCGCGTCGTGCGACCTCGCGACCTCGCCGAGCGCCGGATGGCGCGCGAGCGCCGCCTTGCGCCGCGGGCCGCCGAGCGGCGAGTGTGCGATCACCGCGACGTGTG
The DNA here is from genome assembly GCA_036406535.1 of Gaiella sp. GTDB lineage: Bacteria > Actinomycetota > Thermoleophilia > Gaiellales > Gaiellaceae > Gaiella. Next base: position 13,442 of record DASXAW010000011.1, on the reverse strand, counting down.
CCGTGAGGCACCGTTCGACCACCCCGCCGCGGAGCGCACGGTCGTCGAACGGGCTCAACGCCACTTGCGCGGCCGCCACGGGTGCGTGCGCGAGCGCCTCGTCGAGCTGCGGCCGGCTCACGTTCGCGACGCCGACACGGCGGACCAGCCCGTCCTCGACGAGCCGCGCGAGCGCCCGCACCGTCGTCGCCCAGGGCGTCCGTGGGTCCGGTGCATGGACGAGGTAGAGGTCGATCGGGAGCCCGTCGAGCGCCTCGAGGCTCGCCTCGCAGTCCGCGCGGATCGTCCTCGCGCGACCGTCGGGTACCCAGGCGCCGTCGGGTCGCGACATGCCGCCCTTGGTCACGATCCGGGCGGTCGTGTCCGCGCCGCACGAGCGAAGGGCGCGTGCGAGGAGGCGCTCGTTGTGACCGAGCTCGTCCCCTCCTCGCCCGTACGCATGCGCCGTGTCGAACACCGTGATCCCGGCCCGTACCGCGGACGTGATCGTCTCGTCGGCGCGCCGGTCGTCGCGGTCCTCGTCGGTCGAGAGGCGCATGCAGCCGAGCCCGATACGGAGCTCGGAGGCGCCCGGCCACGCGTCCGCGCCCTGCGTCGGCGTCACGCCGCGTCGCGAAGCCGCTCGAGGCCGTCGAGGATCAGGTCGAGTCCGAGCGCGAATCCGCCTTCGTCCCCCTCGCGCGGCTCGAGGTGCTGCTTCACGTGCTCGACGAAGTCGGGGTACTCGCCCGCCGGCAGCCGCGCGAGGAACCGGTCGGCCAAGCCCTCGAGCTCTTCGCCGCTATACGGGAAGTTCAGCTCCTGGACGGTGAAGCCGAGGATGTGGCTCTCGACGATGTGGTACGCGTGGTAGGTCAGCGCGGCGGGAAGACCGGCCTCCCGCAGCGTTCGGAGCAGCCAGTCCCCGCGCCGGAGCCGCGACGACCCTCCGCCCTGCCTCGACATCCAGAGGCGAACCGCCCACGGGTGGCGCACGAACATATCCCGGGTCGAGATCGCGCTCCGGCGGATCGCCGTCTTCCACTCCGTGCCCTCGGCGGGGAGCTCCGCCTCCTCCGCGATCGCCTCGACCATGCCGTCGAGGATCTCGTCCTTGTTCGCGACGTGGTTGTAGAGCGACATCGCCTCGACGCCGAGCTCGCGCGCGAGCCTCCGCATGCTGACCGCCTCGATCCCGCCCTCGTCCGCGAGCGCGATCGCCGTCGCGAGCACGCGCTCACGGGTGAGCGGGCGGCGGCGCGCGCGCCGCCTCGTCCCGGTCGCTCTAGCCATCGGCGTCCATCGTGACGTACATCGTAAGTCCAACCCTTGACGACTTACACCGTATGTGTTACTTACATCGTACGCTTACGTTGTAGGTGGACAAGACCCCAAGGAGGTCCGATGCTCATCAGCGATCCCCCAGCCGCCATGATCGACCAGACGACGATGAAAGCGATCGTCCACGAGCGCTACGGCCGACCCGACGTCCTCGAGCTCCGCGACGTCGCGCTGCCCGTCCCGACGGACGACCAGGTTCTCGTGCGCGTGCACGCGTCCTCGGTCAACCCGGTCGAGTGGTACGGCGTGACGGGACCCGTCTTCGCACGGGTCGGGGGCGGCGGGCTGCGAACGCCCTCGTTCACGGGAGTCGGCGCCGATTTCGCGGGGAGGGTCGAGTCGGTCGGGAAGGACGTCGAAGGCCTCGCGCCCGGCGACGAGGTGTACGGCGTCGCGGCGGGCGCGTGGGCGGAGTACGCCTGCGCGCGTCCCGGGCGCCTCGGGCCGAAGCCCGCGACCCTGTCGTTCGAGGAAGCTGCGACCGTCCCGATCGCTGCGGTCACGGCGCTCCAGGCAGTGCGCGACAAGGCGCGCGTCGAGCCGGGGCAGAAAGTGCTGATCAACGGCGCCTCCGGCGGGGTCGGCACGTTCGCCGTGCAGCTCGCGAAGTCTTTCGGGGCCGACGTGACGGCCGTGTGCAGCACGGGCAACGTCGAGGTCGTGGAGTCGCTCGGCGCGGACCGGGTCGTCGACTACACGCGTCAGGACTTCACGCGCCTCGACGAGCGGTTCGACGCGGTGCTCGACGTCGCCGGCAGCCGCTCCTTCCTCGAGCTCCGCAGGGTGCTGACGCCGGAGGCGACCGTCGTCCTCGTGGGCGGCCGGATGACCTACCACGGTCTCGGCCCCATCCCCCACCTCCTCGGCTCGCGCCTCAAGGCGAAGGGGCGCAGCCAGACCGCGATCTCGTTCCTGGCGAAGGTCAACCCCGACGACCTCGCCGTCCTCGGCGAGCTCCTCGAGGCCGGGACGATCCGGCCCGTGATCGACCGCAGCTACCGCCTCGAGGACGCCGTCGCCGCGCTCGAGTATTTCGGCGAGGGGCACGCGAAGGGCAAGGTCGTCGTCACGATCTGAGCCCCGTGGAGGCGGATACGAAAGCGTGCCTGCCGGTCGTCACCCTCGGGCGAGGCGCTCGGGCTCCAGGGCGCGCGAGGGTCGGCGGCCGCTGCAGTCGGCCGCCGGAGCGCCGTTCAGCAGCAGTCGTCGCCGCAGCAGCAGTCGTCGCCGCAGTCGCAGCGCGGAGGATCGAGCGCCATCCGTAGCCTCCTTTCATCGACGCTGGTCGATGAAGAAGGTACCTGGTACATTGATGTTCGTCAATGAAGGCGCTTCCCGTCCTGCAACCTCTGTGCTGCGGCCCCGGTCTCCCGCCGATGGAGCCGGGGGCCGCCCGCGACCTGGCAGAGCTGTTCAAAGCCCTCGCCGATCCGACGCGCGTCGCGATCGTCAACCGTCTCGCGGCCGGCGACGAGTGTTGCGTGTGCGACCTGACCGACGCGTTCGAGCTCTCCCAGCCGACCGTGTCGCACCATCTCCGCATCCTGCGGGACGTGGGTCTCGTGGACGCCGAGCGCCGCGGGACGTGGGCGTACTACCGGATCGTGCCGGACGCGATCGATCGGCTCCGCGACGTGTTCTCCGTGCCGGCGCCGGCCCTCGCCGCCTGAGCACGGATCGCCGGGCTGCGGCGCCGCGACTGGAGATGCCTTCTCCGCTCCCCTATCGTCCAGCACGTCGACGCGCGAAAGGAGCCCGCGATGTTGGGAGCGAAGGACGCCGCCGCGACGCTCGCCGTGAGTGACCTGGCGAGGGCGCGCGAGTTCTACGAGAGCACGTTGGGTCTGACGCCGATCCAGGAGGATCCGAGCGCCGTCCTCTACCGAAGCGGCAACTCGATGGTGCTCGTCTATCCGTCGGCGTACGCCGGCACGAACCAGGCGACCGCAGCTTCGTGGGCGGTGGGCGACGAGTTCGACGCGATCGTCGACGGCCTGGGCGGGAAGGGCGTCACGTTCGAGCACTACGACGACCTGCCGGACACGACGCGGGAGGGCGACGTCCACCTGCTCGGAGGAGAGCTGAAGTCTGTGTGGCTCAAGGATCCCGACGGCAACATCCTCAACCTGACGAACACGACGGCGTAACGCCGCCTGCTTGAATGGCGACGGTGTCGCTCCCGGCCGGAACGGTGACGTTCGTCTTCAGCGACGTCGAGGGGTCGACGGAGTTGCTCAAGCGGCTCGGCGAGGATTACGCCACGGTGATCGCCGACCACCGACACATCGTGCGCGAGAGCTTCGGCGCCCACGGTGGGGTCGAGATCGACTCGCAGGGAGACGCCTTCTTCTTCGCCTTCGCGCGAGCGCGCGACGCGGCCACGGCCGCGGTCGAGGCCCAGCGGGAGCACGCGGCGCACACGTGGCCGAACGGAGAGCACGTCCGTGTCCGCATGGGGCTCCACACGGGTGAGCCGGCCGTCGGCGACGAGGGCTACCTCGGACTCGACGTTGTTCGTGCCGCCCGCATCTGCACGGTGGGGCAGGGAGGCCACGTCCTCGTCTCGGACGCGACGCGGGCGCTCCTCGGATCGACCCTCCCCGAGGGCGTCTCCGTACATCCGATGGGAGAGCGTCGTCTCAAGGACCTGGACGAGCCCGAGCGCGTCTACGAGCTCGTGATCGACGGCGTCGATCAGCCGGAGCCGCCGGTGGCCGCCCCGGACGGCGCTCCGAGCCCGGTCGAGGACGACGACTTCGACGATCGGATCGCGCAGCTCGGAGAGCGGATGTCGGCCGACATCAAGGACAGCGTCCTCCGCCGCCTGGAGCAGACGCTCGGGCCGCGCGGGAAGTCTCCCGACCGGTGACGATGAAAGAGCGTCGATTTGCAGGAGTTCCCTAAGCCGACGCCCGGACTCGAACCGGGGACCCCTTCATTACGAGTGAAGTGCTCTACCAGCTGAGCTACGTCGGCGGGGACGGCCAAGTGTAGCGCCGGGCGTGAGCGGGTCAGCGGTCGCGGAGGAGCGGCAGGACGCGCTCGCAGATCAGGTCGATCCCCGACGCAGTCGAGCGTCCCTGCGGCGTGCCGAGCTCGACCCGGTCGGCGCCGGCGTCCCACAGCTCGCGCACGCGGGCGACGACCTCCTCCGGCGTGCCTGCGATCGCGAAGCGCTCGAGCGGCGGCTCGTCGCCCGGCCCGAGCTCGACGGTCGGGTCGTGGCGAGCGACGACCTCGAGGTACGGCCCGACCGCGGCGCGCGCACGCTCGCGGGCCCAGTCTCCGTCCTCGTCGACGATGGAGACGCAGCCGACGACGAGACGCGCGGCGCTGTCCGGCCCGAGCCACTTGCGCACGAGCGGGACGAGGTCGGGGTTGGCCGTCCCGCCGACCTTGATCTCGTCGGCGACCGTCCCTGCCCAGCCGATCGTCTCGCGGCCCCACGAGCCGATCATGAGAGGGACGCGTGAGCGCTCGCGCCGGTAGGCGAGGGCCGTGCCGGCGGCGAGCCGGAAGCGCTTGCCCTCGACGCCGTGGTCGTCGCCCGCGAGCAGCTTCTCGACGACCTCGACGGCCTCGCGGAGCCCCTGGAGCGGCTGCGCCTCCTCGATGCCGACCTGGTCGAGCCAGGCTCCCTTCGCGAGGCCGAGGTACGCCCGGCCGCCAGAGGCGAGATCGAGCATCGCGATCTGCCCCGCGATCTCGTACGGATGCATCGTGAACGGGTTGAGCGCCGCCGGACCGAGCCGCAGGCGCTCGGTGACGCGCGCGGCGAGGAGCAGCGGCCCGATCGCAGGCTGGTAGCGCAGGTCGTTGTAGACCGAGAGGACGTCGACGCCGGCCTCGTCGATCCGTCGGGCGATCGCCTCGTAGGCCGCGGGCTCCTGGTCGGTGAGGAGCCCGATGCCGAGCTCGGGCGTCGATGGCGCCACGAGGCTAGGTCAGGTCCTCGGTGACGAGCGTGCGCTCGCCGACCCGCTCGATGCGCATGACGAGTCGCTCGTCGGGGTCGGGGCACGCGACGAGGTTGTCCTGCTCGAGCCAGTCCTCGTCGGCGAGGCGGCGCATCTTCGCAGGGAGGAGCGGGAGGACCGACTGGATCGCGTAGAGGCAGAAGTGACGCCCTTCGGGAATCCGCACGCGGCTCGACTCCGTCACCTCGAACCAGTCACCCACCTCCATCCCGCACACCGACCGCCCCTCGATCCGCTCCACGGTGACGCGCACGTCGAACAGCTTCATGTCGGTCATCGGTGCACGGCCTCCGTCGTGAAGCCGAGCGCGACGGCCGGCACATCGCCGTCGTTCCGCAGCGTGTGGGCGTGCGACGACGGCCACACGGCGCACTCGGAGGCGCGAAGCGGGTAGTCGACGCCGTCGACGACGAGGACGAGCGAGCCCTCCGAGACGTACATCACGTCGATGCCGGCGTGCGTGACCTCGTCGTCGAAACGCGACCGCGGGGCGAGCGTCGCGCGCATGAACTCGAGATGCGTTCCCGGGATCGCGAACGTCGTGAACTCGACGCCCCGTCCGCGCGGGCTCGCGACATGCTCATCAGGCCTGATCACCACCGGCGTCGCCCGCCGGAGCGAATAACCGAGGAGCGACGCGACGTCGTGGCCCAGCACCGCCGCCACCTGCGACAGGCGCCCAACCGAGATGTCGGACTGGCCCCGCTCGACGGCGCCGAGGAACGACTGCGAGAGCCCCGAGCGCTCCGCGAGGTCACGCAGCGAGAAGCCGCGCTGGCGCCGGAGCCGACGGATCACCTCTCCGACCCGCGGGGTCGACGCGCGGACGATCCGGCCTTCGTCCACGGACGCCTCTTCGGCGGGCGGGATCTCGACGAGCGTCATCCGAGCCTCCTTCCGAGTAGGAAACCTCGTACCTGCTAGCCGACCTCAGCCGGCCTCCTCCGCCGCCCGAGCGGCAGCCGCGCGCACGGCGTCGAGCGTCTGCTCGAGCTCGTCGGTCGGTGTGAACTCGACCGCCTCGCTGTCCTCGTCGAACGTGATGCGGTGGCCGGGCTCCACGTAGTAGGCCTGGCCCGCCGAGACGACCTCGTGGCGGTCGCCGTAGTCGACGACGATCCGCCCCGAGATCAGGTAGCCCCAGTGGCGGGCCTGACAGCGGCCGTCGGGCAGGCTCGCGAGCATCGACGACGCGTCCATTCCCGCCGGCGCCGCCTCGAGCCCGACGGTCATCCCGCCCCAGTCCGCGAACCTGCTGCTGTACCCGGGTGCGACCTCCTGGAGCGGCAGCTCGTCGCGCGACGCACAGGGCATTTCGTTGCCTCCTCTGGTAACGGGCGTCGCTTGCGGCGCCGCTGCAGGACACAATACGATCCCGCGGTGCAAAATAACGCACGCCCGGACGAAAGGCTCGCGACGCCGACGAACGCATGAGCGAGGCCGCAGGAAGCCTGCCGCGCAGGGTCGGGCGGCGCCGCCTCGTCCCGTCCGCGACCTTCGGCCGCTTCGTCGCGCGCAGGGCGCTCGCGCTCGTCCTGCTCGCGATCGGGATCACGCTCGTCGTCTTCCTCCTCACGCAGCTCGTCCCGAGCGACCCGGTCACGGCGAACCTCGGCGAGCAGGCGGCCAGCGACCCGGCGGCCGTCGCAGCGTTCAAGGAGCACTACGGCCTCGACAAGCCCCTGCCCGAGCGGTATCTGATCTACCTCGGGCATGTCGCCCGGGGCGATCTCGGCGAGTCGGCGCTGACGCACAACCCCGTGACGACCGACCTGGGGCAGTTCGTGCCCGCCACGGCTGAGCTCGCGATCTTCTCGATCGTGATCGCGATCCTCGTCGGCATCCCGATCGGCGTCGCCGCGGCGGTGAAGCACGACAAGCCCGTCGACCACGCGCTCCGGGTCGTCTCGCTCGGTGGGATCTCGATGCCGACCTTCTGGATCGCGCTCGTCGCGCTGTACATCTTCTTCTTCCGCCTCGGGTGGTTCCCGGGCGGCGGCCGGCTCGACCCCGGCACGCTCGACCCGCCCCACGTGACGGGCTTCTTCACGATCGACGCTCTGCTCGCCGGCCAGTGGGACGTGGCCGGGGAGGCGTTCCACCATCTCGTGCTGCCGGCCCTCGTGCTCGCCGCGTTCAACGTGAGCCTGCTCGCGCGCTACACGCGCTCCTCGGTGCTCGAGGTGATGGGGAACGACTACGTCCGCGCCGCCCGCGCGAAGGGCGTGCCCGAGGCGACCGTCCTCTGGCGCTACGTCCTCCGGGCGGCCCTGCCGGCGATCATCACCGTGATCGGCCTCCTGTTCGCGAACATCCTCACGGGCGCCGTCCTCGTGGAGAACATCTTCGCCTGGCCGGGGATCGGTCAGTACGCGTACCAGGCCGCCGTGAACCTCGACGTGCCCGCGATCGCCGGGGTGAGCCTGTTCATCGCGGTCGTGTACGTGACGATCAACTTCGTCGTCGACGTGCTCTACGGCGTGATCGACCCGCGGATCCGGGTGATGTGAGCGAGGCCGCCGCCATCCCCGTACCCGCCGCAGTCGGCCGCGTCCGGCCGGTCTGGCGCCGCCCGCTCGCGATCGCCGGCGCGGTGATCGCCCTGATCTGGCTGGTCGTCGCGATCTTCGCGCCGCTGATCGCGCCGTACGACCCGCTCGCGCAGACGTTCACCTCGCTGCAGGCGCCCTCGCTCGACCACCCGTTCGGCACGGACGAGCTCGGCCGGGACGTCCTGAGCCGCGTGATCTACGGCGCGCGCGTCTCGATCCCGCTCGCGATCCTGCTCGTGACCCTCGCCGCGATGATCGGCGGCCTGCTCGGGGCGATCGCCGGGTACTTCCGCGGCATCGCCGACGGCGGCGTCATGCGCGTCACCGACCTCGTCTTCGCCTTCCCGGCGATCATCCTCGCGATGGTCGTGACCGCGGTGCTCGGCCGCGGGCTGCGGAACGCCGTGCTCGCGATCGTGATCGTCGCGTGGCCGGCGTACGCGCGGGTGGTGCGCGGCCTCGTGCTCTCGATCGGGGACTCGGACTACGTCCAGTCCGCCCGGCTGCTCGGCGTCTCGTCTCGGAAGACGCTCTTCCGGGACGTGCTGCCGAACGTCGCGGGCCCCGTGCTCGTGCTGGCGACGCTCGACCTCGGCACCGCGATCCTGCTCCTCTCGGGGCTCTCCTTCCTCGGGCTCGGCGCGCAGCCGCCCGAGGCCGAGTGGGGCTCGATGGTCGCGACGGGGACGCAGTACTTCCAGCAGTGGTGGATCGGCACGTTCCCCGGGCTCGCGATCTTCACGGCGGTCATCGCGTTCAACTTCCTCGGCGACAGCCTGCGCGACTTCTTCGACCCGACCTCGGCCGCGGACAGGGGTCGGTGAGCACGGCGCTGCTCGAGGTCGAGGGCCTGCGCGTGCGCCTTCCGACGCGCGAGGGCCCGGTCACCGTCGTCGACGGCGTCGACTACGCGGTGCAGCCCGCCGAGGTGTTCGGCGTCGCGGGCGAGAGCGGCAGCGGGAAGACGATGTCCGTGCTCGCGTTGCTCGGCCTGCTCCCGCCGGGCGGCGCCGCCGACGGCCACGCGCTGTTCGGCGGGCGCGACCTCCTGCGCCTCCGCCGCTCCGAGCTCCGGGCCGTCTGCGGCAAGGAGATCGGGATCGTCTTCCAGGACCCGATGACGTCGCTCCATCCGATGCTGTCGATCGGCCAGCAGCTCGGCGAGCCGCTGAGGATCCACCTCAAGCTGAGCCGCGCTGCGACGCGCCGGCAGGCGGCGGAGCTCCTCGACGCGGTGCGGATCCCCGACCCGGAGAGTGCGCTCCGTGCCTTCCCGCATCAGTTCTCGGGCGGCATGCGCCAGCGCGTCGCGATCGCGATCGCACTCGCAGGGAACCCGAGCCTGCTCATCGCGGACGAGCCCACGACGGCGCTCGACGTAACGGTGCAGGCGGGGATCATCCGGCTGCTCGACCGACTCCGCCGCGAACGGGGGCTCTCCGTGATCCTGATCACGCACGACCTCGGCGTGATGTCGTCGATCGCCGACCGGATCTCCGTGTTCTACGCGGGGCGCGTCGTCGAGTCCGCCGACCGGGCGACGCTCGTGAAGCACCCGAGGCACCCGTACACCCGCGACCTTCTCGACTCGCTGCCGCACCCGGAGGCGCCGGCGGAGACGCCGCTCGTCCCGATCCGCGGGATGCCGCCGGCCGCCGGGGCGTTCCCCTCCGGGTGCACGTACCACCCGCGCTGCGCCTACGCGGTCGCGAGCTGCTCGACCGACGTGCCCGACCTCGTCCGCGAGGGCGACCGGCTTCTCGCCTGCCCCGTCGACCCGCTCCGCGAATGAGCGTCCTCGAGCTCGAGGAGATCGACGTGACGTACGAGCGTCGCGACCACGTGAAGCTGAAGGCGGTCGTAGGGGCGAGCCTGTCGGTCGACCGCGGCCAGATCGTCGGCCTCGTCGGTGAGTCGGGCTGCGGCAAGTCCAGCCTCGCGCGCGCGGCGGTCGGGCTCGTCGCTCCGACCGCGGGGCACGTCCGGTTCGAGGGCAAGGACGTGAGGGCGCTGACCCGCCGGGCCAGGCCGCGTGCGCTGACCCGTCTCCAGCTCGTGTTCCAGAACCCCTACTCGTCGCTCAACCCCCGCCGCCGCGTCGGCGAGCAGATCGCCGACGGCCTTCCCGAGGACTCGGGCAGGCGCGCCGGCCGCTCGCGTCGCGTCGGCGAGCTGCTCGAGCGCGTCGGCCTCTCGGCGGCGGCGGCGCAGCGCTTCCCGTCGCAGTTCAGCGGCGGGCAGCGTCAGCGGATCGCCATCGCCCGGGCGCTCGCGGCGGATCCCTCCCTGATCGTGCTCGACGAGCCGCTGGCGTCGCTCGACGCCTCGGCCCAGGCGCAGGTCGCGAACCTCCTGGTCGAGCTCTCGCGCGAGCTGTCGCTCGGCCTGCTCCTGATCTCGCACGACCTCGCGATCGTCCGGCACACCGCGCACGTCGTGTCGGTCATGTACCTCGGCCGCATCGTCGAGACCGGGCCGACGCGCGAGGTCTGGTCGGCGCCGCTCCACCCGTACACCGAGGCGCTGATCGCGGCGGTCCCGCGGCCGGACGGATCCGGGATGATGCCCGAGGCTCTGCCGGGCGAGGTGCCCGACCCTGTCCGGCCGCCGACCGGCTGTCGCTTTCACCCGCGCTGCCCGCACCGCTTCTCCCGCTGTCCCGAGGAGGAGCCCGTGCTCGAGTCTGCGTTCACCGCGCGCACGGTCGCCTGCTGGCTGCCGCGCGACTCCACTCCCTCCCCACCGTCGCGTCGAAGGGCGCACACTGCAGCTGCGACGACGACCAACGACTCGTCGACGAGCTCGTCCCACCAAGAGGGCGTCGTGCCCACACACAAAGGAGGAACCGCATGACCGGATCAGCCATCCGCCGCGGCGGATGGATCGGACTCGTCCTCGTCGTCGCGCTCGCGGCTGCCGCCGCCGCGTACGCCGGGACGAGCTCGGACGCGGCAACGGGCGACACGCTCGTGATCGACCGCTCGTTCGAGATCAAGACCTCCGATCCGCAGAGGGCGTTCGAGCCCACGGCCTCGCTCGTGAACCGCGGGATCTTCGACACGCTGTTCACGTACCGGGGCTCGGACGTCGCACACCCCGTTCCGCTGCTCGTCCAATCGTGGAAGGTCTCGAAGAACGCGAAGACCTACACCTTCCAGCTGAAGCGCAACGTCCACTTCGCTGACGGCACGCCGCTCACGTCGGCGGACGTGGTGTTCTCGTTCAACCGGCTCGTGAACCTCAAGGGCAATCCGTCGTTCCTGCTGGCCGGGGTCACCACGAAGGCCGCGGGCAAGTACGGCGTCGTCGTGCGCTCGAAGACGTCGAACACCGCTCTCCCGGCGATCCTCGCGAACACCTCGCTCGCCGTCGTCAACTCGAAGCTCGTCAAGGAGCACGGTGGGACGGACAAGCCCGGCGCGGACAAGTCGGACAAGGCCGAGCGCTGGTTCAACTCGCCCGACTCCGTCGGCGCAGGCAGCGGCCCGTACGTCCTCAAGCAGTACTCCACGACGTCGCAGATCGTCCTCACCCCGAGCCCCGACTACTGGGGCGCGGGCAAGGCGGCGTTCTCGAGCGTCGTCGTCCGCAACATGATCGCGCCGACCCAGCTGATCAACGTCCAGCGGGGCTCGCACGAGATCGCGATCGACCTCTCCGCCCAGCAGGCGACGTCGCTGAAGGGCAACTCCAAGCTGAAGGTGCTGACGACGCCGTCGACGTGGGTGTTCTGGCTTTACGCGAACAACAACCCACAGATCTCGTCGTTCACCACGAACAAGAGCTTCCAGCAGGCCGTCCGCTACGCCCTCGACTACAAGAGCATCGCCTCGGTCGCGGGGCCGGGCGCGATCCAGGCACCGGGCGTGATCCCCTCGATGTTCCTCGGCGCCCTGCCGCAGTCGGCAGGCGTGAAGCAGAACGTCCCGCGGGCGAAGACGGCGCTGAACGCCTCGGGCCTCGGCGACCAGGAGGTCACGCTCGAGTACCCGACCGACCTGACGATCAACGGCGTCTCGTTCGAGACCCTCGCGCAGCGGATCCAGGCGAACCTTAGCGCGATCGGGATGAACGTGAAGCTGGCCGGCTCGCCGGTCGGGACCTGGCTCCAGCGCTACCGCGACGGGAAGATGCCTTTCGGCCTCTCGATCTGGGGCCCGGACTACCCGGATCCCGCCGACTACCTCGTGTTCCTCCCGGGTGAGCTCGTGGGGACGCGCGCAGGCTGGCCGAAGGGCTCCGACCCGCAGCTCCAGAAGATGCTCAACAGCGTGCGCGTCGCGACGAACGAGGGCGTCCGCACGCGGCTCTACCGGTCGATCCAGCAGCGCCTGAACCAGGTCGGCCCGTACTTCCCGCTCCTCCAGCCGACGCAGGTCTTCGTCACCACGAAGGACCTGTCCGGCGCGGCGTTCAACGCGGTCTACTTCGTCGACGTCACGAAGGTCAAGCCGCGCTGACCTCCGGCGTGGGCTCGGGGGCTTCGGCCCCCGGGCTCACCCGTTCGCGACGAGGCCCTTGGGGTACTCCTCGAGGTAGCGCCCGCCGCCCTCCTCGCAGACGACGATGTCCTCGATCCTGACCCCGTACGCGCCCGGGACGATGATCGACGGCTCGTCGGTGAAGGTCATCCCCGCCACGAGCGGCGTCTCGTCCTCCGGCGAGATGAACGGCCGCTCGTGCACGTCGAGCCCGATCGCATGGCCCATCCGGTGGCGAAAGTGCTCGCCGAGCCCGGCCTCCTCGATCGGAGCGCGGCACGCGGCGTCGACCTCCTGCGCGAGCGCGCCGGGTGTCGCGGCGGCCCGCCCTGCCTCCTGCGCGGCGAGCATCGCCTCGTAGGCACGCGCGACCTCGGGAGGGGGGTCGCCGCAGTAGACGGTCCGGCCGAAGTCGGAGCAGTACCCGTCGACGACCCCGCCGAAGTCGAACAACACGGTCCTCCCCGCCGGCAGCGGGTCGTCGCCGGTCTCGGTGCCGGAGGTCAGGTCGCCCGGCTCGGTGCCGGCGTACGTCCCCGTGAAGATGTGCGTCGGGAAGGACGGCGTCATCGACCCCGCCCGCCGCAGCTGGAGCTCGACCTCCTCGCGGAGCTCGTTCATCGTCACGCCCGGGAGGACCTGCGGAGCGAGGGCGCTCATCGCCTGGGTCACCGTGCGGCACGCGCGGCCCATCGCCTGGAGCTCCTCCTCCGTCTTCACGCGGCGTAGCTCGTTGACGAGCGACGAGCCCGGCCGCATCGCGTCGAGGCCGACGATCCGCGCGAGCTCGAGCGTCGTCTCGGCCCACGCCCGGTCGCCGATCGCGACGGACTTCGCCGGCCCGAGACCGCGCACCACACGCTCGAAGATCGCCGGCCCGTCGTCCGTCTCGTTGACGACGACCACCTCGCCCTCGACGTCCTCCTTCAGGTCGAACGCCGCGACCATGCGCGGAAGCACGAACGTCGGCAGCTCGTCCGGACGGAAGAAGGCGCCCGTCACCCAGCCGTGCGCGTACGAGCTCTGCCCGAAGAACGGAACGCTGCGCCGGATCCCTGCCAGGTACTCGAGATCCGCGGAGAGCCCGAGAAACAGCAGGTCGACGCCCTGCG
>DASXAW010000010.1:0-34658 GCA_036406535.1 Gaiella sp. | reverse complement strand
TTCTTGATCTTGAGGGTGCCCCGGAGGGTGTGCTGACCAGGCGGTAGCGGGCGGAGGATGATCACCCAGCCCGCAGCGACCGTCTTGATCGTCCCGGGTTTCGCTCCAAAGGTGTTTCCCTTGGGGTAGTTCGCCGAGAAGGTGGGTGTGAGGATCCGGTAGCCAGCCATGAGGGCGGAGATCGGAGTGCCGTCGACGGTCAAAGCGACGGACTTGACCTGGGCGACGCCCGCGTCGCACACGGACCTGAGCTTCGGGGCGGGTGTCTTGGAATCCACCTTGCAGTAGTTCGCGCCCGCAGGGAAGACGATTGCGCCGCCTGCCGGAAACGTGCAACGCACCGTCTCCTTGCCCGAGACGAGCGGCACGAAGCGCGTCGGCGCAGAGGGCTGCGGGAGCTTCGAGCAGTTCTTCGAGTCCGCCGGCGCCGAGTGTTGGATAGCCCACTTCGTATGCGCAACCGCCCAGCTCGTCAACGTCTTCCCTCCGGGTGACGCTGTCGCTGCGTAAACCAGGTCGTCGCCCGATGCAGTTGTCCCTGCTTCAGCCAGAGCCAACCCGGCCAAGGATGCCGCGCAAATGAAGATAGACAGCCGCAGTTTCCGTTCCACTGCTCGCTCCTTTCGCGGGACCGTGCCCGTCGCCGCACGGGCACGATCAGTGTGCGCGAACTCTCCTCCTATCGAGGAATCCAAGTCAATCCCGATGTACCACGGGTCAACCCGGTCTTTCTGCTCACGGGAACGTCGCGCTCTGTTCCTTGCCTGCTCAGCGAACGTCCAGCACCCAGTGGTAGGGCGAGCTGTACGACAGCGGCGCTGGCGGTTCGGGTGTGGGGGGCACGCGAATCGATAGAGAGTTGCCCAACCCCGGAGCGTCGCCCGTTTGGGATTGTCGCGCCGTTGTCCGTGGGGCATCGCACGAATTAGGCTCGGGCCTGACGGGGTGGCGACTTTGACCATGAGGAGGCGCTCGGTGGAACCGACTGTCGACGCGTATCTGCACCGACCCGACGAGGCGGAGCTCCGGTGGATGGGGGACACCTCGACGCACTTCCTTGCCACGGGAGAGAGCACGGGCGGCGTGTTCGCCCTCGTCGACGAGCGGGCACCGCGCGGCATGAGCGTTCCTCTGCATTTGCACCGCGAGGACATGGAGTCGTTCTATGTGCTCGAAGGTGAGATCACGCTGTACCTCGGCGACCGGCCAGGAATGCGGGCGAGCGCGGGATCGTTCGCACATGTCCCCGGTGGGACCGTGCACGGCTTTCGCGTCGAGTCGGAAACCGCCCGCTATCTCATCCTGACAACGCCACAGCACGGCGAGTTCTACCGTGCGATCACACTGCCCTCTCGGCCAGGCGGGCTCCCACCACTAGAATCGGCCGACGGACCGCAGATTCACGAGGCAGCCCAGAAGTATCGGATCGAGTTCGTGGGCTCCCTCCCCGACGGAGAATGACCGCGCCGAACCCGGAAGTTCTCCGTCCGGTCGACCCTCGCCCGCAGCTACGGGAAACCGCCGAAGCTCCTCTGTTTTCCCTCGTGGAGAAGGAGTCGCATTGAAGTCTCCAGAAGCCATTTCGACCGCACCGGTTCCGGGCAGCGACGAGGTCCGCGGCTGGTTCGCGCCGACGCAGTGGGAGGCGTATCTCGACACGGCGAGTTACGGCCTGCCGCCGCGCGCGACGGTTCGCGCGCTCGAGGACGCGCTGCACGCCTGGCAGACGGCGTCGGCGCAGTGGGCCGAGTGGGACCGGGTCGGGGAGGAGTGCCGGGCCCTCGCGGCGGGGGTGTTCGATGCGGCACCGGGCGAGATCAGCCTCATTCCCGCGGTGTCGGTGGGCGTGGGCGTCCTTGCGGCGAGCCTGACCGAGCACGACGAGGTCGTCGTTCCGGACGATGAGTTCCGCTCGCTGCTCATGCCGCTGCTCGCCGCAGAGCGGACGCGCGGCGTGGTGGTTCGCCGCGTCCCGTTCGACGCGCTGGCCGACGCGGTGAGGCCGTCGACGACGGTCGTGGCGACCAGCCAGGTGCGATCGAACGGCGGCGGCGTGCAGGACATGGAAGCCGTGGCCGCCGCCGCGCACGAGCACGGTGCCGCGATCATCGTGGATGCGACGCACGGGGCCGGCATCGTGCAGCTCGACGCCCGGCGACTCGGGATCGACTGCGTCGTCGCCGCGGCCTACAAGCATCTGCTCTGCCCGCGAGGGGTCGCCTTCATGCGGCTCGCGTCGGCCGGCCGGCTCCGTCCGGCGCCGTTCCACGCCGGCTGGCGCGCAGCAGCCGACCCGTATTCGACGTACTTCGGCGGCACGCTCGACGATCTCGCGCCCGGCGCCGCGAGCTACGACGTCTCCCTCGCCTGGCACCCGTGGGTGGGAGCACGTGAGTCGCTGCGCACCCTGGCCCTGGTCGACGCCGCCGAGCGCGAGCGCCACGCGGTTGGCCTTGCGACGGCCGCGGCGGATGCGCTCGGCGTCACGGCCACGGGGTCGTCGATCCTCGGCGTGCCGGTACGAACGTCGCCTGAGGAGACGCGCAGGACTCTCAGCCGCGCTGGAATCGCCGCCGGCTTCCCAGCGGGTCAGGCTCGCCTCTCCTTTCACATGTACAACGTCCCCGGCGACGTCGCACGTCTTGCGGAGGCGGTGACGCCGCTCCTACGGCGTTAGCCGCGCCGGCGACCTTCGCCTCTCAGAGCCGCTCGACGAGCCGGAACCGGATGCAGACGACGAGGGTGTCGTCGTCGATCGCGACGGGCGGGTCGCCCAGCGCGGCGGTCATCTCCGGGCTGGTGAAGAAGCGGACGTGAGCGTCGCGCCACGCCGCGACGGTGTCGAAGCCTTCGCCCTCGTCGATCGCGAAGGCGAGGTCGATGTCGCCCATGCGCCGCACCACGACCTCGGTCGTCTCGATGACCGCGACACCGCTCCCCGCCGAGTCGACCACGAGCTCCCGGTCGCCGGGGCTGCCGAGGGCCGCTCCCTCGCGTCGGTACTCCTCGAGCAGTCCCGTCGTCGACACCTTCTCACCGGCCAGGATCGCCGTCACGAGCTGATCGCGCAGCGGCCCCGGGAAACCGAATTCCGCGAGCGGCAGATCGGCTGCGGCCACCGCGCGATCGTAGAGGCGGTCCGGGACGTGTGACTCGTCCGTGCGGTGGGTATGGATCGGCTGCTGCACGACGCGAAAGGAGGGTTTCCATGTACATCGGTGGCGGACTTCTTCTTCTGATCCTCATCATCGTGCTGATCGTCCTGCTCCTCTAATCACGGCCACAGCTTCGAGGCTCGGAGCTCAGCTCTGAGCCTCGGCTTCCCGTTGCTGCTCGCGTGACGCCCGGACGACGACGCGATCCGACCAGACGAGGTATGTGGCCGCGGTCGCGGCGCCCGTGCAGGCGAGCGTGAGCAGCAACGCGGAGGCCGACGGCCCGAACGCCGGCCGGTACAGGACGGACGGGGGCAGCAGCTTCGCCACCGGGAGCGTTGCGATGCTCAGGAGGAACTGGAGGATCGACGCGCCGATGCTGATCGGCTCGAGCTCCTTTTCGCTCCGGCCCAGCCGCACGACGAACTGCAGGACGTCGAGCTCCGGGTATGCGACCCCCACGCGCGCGATCAATGCGGAGAGCGCCAGCACCAGCCACGCCAGGGCGAGAACGAGCGGCACGAGGAGCAACGTCGCAGGACTGATCCCCTCTTGCCAGGCGGCGACCGCCATGCACGCGAGCCCCGCAGCTGCCCGTGCGAGGCCGCCCCAGTGCGGGATCAGCAGTGCGGATGCCGCGAGCTTCACCTCCGTGCGTTCGCTCGTCTGGAGCTCTGCGATCGGCAGCCGCCAGATGTTGGGCGAGAGGACGTTGGCGAGGCCCGACGCGACCTCGACGACGCCGAACATGCCGACGAACTGCCAGCGCGTCCACGGCGCGATCCCGCCGAGGACGGTCGCCGTCAGCAGGACGCCGACGAGGTTCATGAAGGAGAGGGCGAAGACGAGCGCGAGACCGCGAAACGCTCGTCCGCTTCCGAGGCCGCCCTCGCCTCGCGCTCTTGCTCCGGCGTCGGGCACGACCCGCTGATTCCCCTGCCCGATCCGGCACAAACGGATACGTCGTTTGCCGAGCCTGCGGCTCGGGAACGATGATGGTCCTGTGACCGAGGTTCTCGTCTTCAGCACCGTCGTGGCGGCGCTCGGCATCGTCGTCTGGATCGTCCTGCTCCTCTGGGCCGCACGGGAGGACGGCCGGGACCAGGAGCGTCGCGACCGTGCGCTCGCCGCGCACGGCGGACCTACCGGCCCAGCAGACGCACCGCCGCCGCCTCGATCTCGTCCTCGGAGAGCAGGACGAGGCGTGCGGCGTCGCCGAGCGGAATGAACGAGTCCTTGCTCGCCACCCGCGCGAGCGTGCCGCTGTAGCCGCGGCCGATCAGCTCCGCGACGATTCCCTCGCCGACACCGCCCGTATGCCGGGTCTCGTCGACGACGAGCGTGCGACCCGTCGCACTCGCCTCGCGGAGAACGTCGTCGATCGGGAGGGGCGCGAGCCAGCGCAGATCGACGACACGGGCGTCGATCCCCCGCTCGAGCAGCCGTCGAGCGACTCGGAGCGACATCGGGAGGCCGTTCGCCCACGTCACGATCGTCAGGTCGCGCCCGTCGAGATGCGTCCGCGCGGCACCGACGGGAACGTGCTCGCCAACGGGCTCGGCCGTCCACAGCTCGTCCCCGTCCGCTAGCAGGTCGCGCGTGTGGTAGAGCGCGATCGGCTCCAGGTACACGCAGACGCTCCCGTCCGCCTTCGCCGCGGCCACGCAGGTCTCGAGCATCGGCCCCGCGTCGTCGGGTCGCGCCGGCGAGGCGATCACGAGTCCGGGAATGTCGCGGAGCACGCCGAGCGCGTTGTCGTTGTGGAAGTGGCCGCCGAAGCCCTTCTGGTACCCGTAGCCCTGGATCCGCACGACCATCCCGTTGCGGTACGCGCCCTGCGAGAAGAACTGCAGCGTCGCCGCCTCGCCGCGAAGCTGGTCCTCGGCGTTGTGGAGATACGCGAGGTACTGGATCTCGGGGATCGGGACGAAGCCCGTGACGGCGGTCCCCAGCGCGAGCCCGAGGATCGACGTCTCGTCGAGCAGCGTGTCGAAGACGCGCTCCGGGCCGAAACGCGACTGGAGCCCTCGCGTGACGCCGTAGACGCCTCCTTTCAGGGCGACGTCCTCGCCGAAGACGAGGGTCTCGGGATGGCGCTCGAGGACACGCGCAAGCGCGGTGTTCAGCGCTTGCGCGAGCGTCAGGCGCTGGCCCTCCTCGGGCCGGTCGGTCCCGACCAGCGCAGCGACCGCGGCCGGCGTCCGCGGTGCGAGCGGGCGCACGACGTCCTGTGCGCTTGCGAGCTGGGGCCGCTCCGTCGCGACGAGCGCACGCTGCCGGATCTGCGCGCGCACGGCGAGGTAGTCCTCGGCGAGCTCCTCCCCGCTCCGGGCACCGGCCGCGACGAGCCACCGACCGGTCGCGAGCAGCGGATCGCGCTCGTAGTCGGCGCGGATCTCCGGGCCTGTCCGGTACGCGGTCTCCAGGTCCGCCCCGGCATGGCTCAGGTACCGCACCGTGCGCAGGTGCAGCACCGCCGGAGCGCGGTGCTCGCGCACCCAGCCCGAGAGCTCGCGCGCCGTCGCGAGGACGGACGACGGGTCGTCGCCGTCGACCCGCTCGACGGCGAGCTCGGGACGACCGTGGAGGGACTGCTCGATCCAAGCCTCGGGCGTCGGGACGCTGATCCCGAGCCCGTTGTCCTCGCAGACGAACAGCAGCGGCAGCGGCTGCCCGTCATATGCCAGGAACGCGGTCGTGTTGAGCGCGGCCTGCGCCGTCGCGTGGTTGAGCGACGCGTCGCCGAAGGAGCAGACGACGATCGCGCCGTCCGGCCAGGCAGAGCGAACCCCGAGCCGGCGGGCGTGCTCGATCGCGAAGGCGACGCCGACCGCACGCGGCAGGTGCGAGGCGATCGTCGACGTCTGCGGGAGGATCGCCAGCTCCTTGTGGCCGAACACCTTGTGACGGCCGCCCGCGATCGGCTCGTCGGCTGCCGCGGCCATGCCCAGCAGGACGTCCTCGACGCCGTCGCGACCCGCCTGTCCCGCGCGCGCGAGATAAAAGCCCCCCGAGCGGTAGTGGAGGAGTGCCGGGTCTGTCGGGCGGAGGGCGAGCGCGACGTAGACGTTCGACTCGTGGCCCGCGGATCCGATCGTGTAGAAGCCGCGGCGCTGCTCCTGCAGCCAGCGCGCGGCGTGGTCGACGGCCCGGCTCGCCACCTGTGCGCGCCAGGCAGCCTGCGCCTCGTCCGCAGCCCGCGGCGCGTCGCTCTCACCGGAGATCGCCCGGAGCGCCGTGACGAGATGCTGCTCGAGAGGGTCGAGGTCGCTCGCCACGGCCCGGGACCGTACCGGGTGAACCACCGTCGTGAACCACCTCCCGAGGGATCCCCACCACCGCCGGCGGGGTCGATCATGGTCGGGAAGCCGGTCAACGTCTGGGTCGCCGTGCGGGCCGCAGCGCCGGCGGCCCCGACCGGCTTCCACCTCCCCCGGCTAGCCGCCCCTCTCCCTGCGGCTAGCCGCGCAGATACGCGTCGTCGCCGCGGATCCAGTCCTCCCGGCGCGGCGCGAAGACGTCGAGCACGACCGAGTCCTCGAGCGCCTCGACCTCGTGCGGGACGCCGCCGGCGATCAGCACGCTCGCCAGCGCGCCGACGACCTGCTCCTCGTCACCGAGACGGAACCGCACGCGGCCCGAGAGCACCGTCGCGATCTGCTCGTTCGGGTGCGAGTGCTCCGGGACGGTGGCTCCCTGCACGAGCGTGATCCGTGCGAGCGTCATCGCGTCGCCGTTCAGCATCTGCCGCCCGATGCGCTCGCTGAGCGGCTCGACCGGCTCGGAATCCCAGACGAAGGCGTCCATGCGGCGAGTGTATGCATTGCGCGTCCGTGGTCGACTGGCACGATGCCGACGTGATCGTCCGTCTCGTCCTGTGGCGCCTCGACGACCGGACTCCGCCGGTCGAGGAGCTTCGCAACCGGCTCGACGAGCTCGCCCCGCTGTCGCCGCCTTCCACCTTCCTCGTCAACGAGGGGGCGGAGCAGATCGGCGTGCTCGTCGTGGCGGAGGAGGACGAGCCGCCCCTGCCGCAGCTCGAGGCGTTCCGCGACCTCGTCGGCCGCGAGCCCGACCTCTACGAGGAGTACGAGGCGGTGTCCTAGCCGCTCACCGGCGCAGCAGGTTGCGCGCGAAGAACCCGAGGTTCGCGGGGCGCTCGGCGAGCCGGCGCATCAGGTACGGGTACCACTCCGGCCCGAACGGCGTCGCGACGAGAACCTTGAAGCCGCGGCGCGCGAGCTCGAGCTGGAGCCCGGGCCGCACGCCGTAGAGCATCTGGAACTCGAAGCGGTCCCGTCCGAACCCCTCCCGCTCCGCGAACGCGATGCAGTGCTCTACGAGCGTCTCGTCGTGGGTCGCGATCGCGGCGTACGCGCCGCCGCGGAGCGCGGTCTCGACGAGCCTGCGGTACGCCGCGTCGACGTCCGCCTTGTCGCGATAGGCGATCTCCGGCGGTTCGAGGTACGCGCCCTTCACGAAGCGCAGGTTCGGCCGCAGCGGCATCAGCGACTCGAGGTCTGCCTCCGTGCGGAACAGATAGGACTGGAGGACGGTGCCCACGCGGTCGTGCCCTGCCTCGCGCAGCCGCCGGTAGATGCGGAGCGTCGGGTCCAGGACGCTCGACTGCTCCATGTCGATGCGGACGAAGCTCTCCAGCCGCTCGGCCACCTGGACGACGCGCTCGACGTTCGCGTATGCGAGCTCCTCGTCGAGCTCGAGGCCGAGATGCGTCAGCTTCAGCGCGACGTTGCACGGCAGCTGCTCCGCGTGGATGCGCTCGAGGATCCGCCCGTACTCCTCGGCGACGCCCTCGGCCTCCGCTCGGTCATGGACGCTCTCCCCGAGCAGCGTCGTGTTGGCGTGCAGACCCTGATCTGCGAGGCGGCGGAGGACGGCGACGCATGCGTCGAGCGTCTCGCCGGCGACGAACCGCGAGGCGCCGAGCCGCATGCCGTAGCGGCTCATGAAGCGCTGGACGTGCCGGTCGTCGGCGGCGCGCAGGATGACCGAGCGGAGGACGCCGTTCGCCTTCCCGGAGAGGCTCACGCCGCGGCGCTCCCGAGCTCCTCCTCGAGCCAGGCCTCGAGCGAGGCGCGCTCCGCGTCGTCGAGGTCGCGGAGCGGCGGCCGCACGTCCGGCCGGAGCGGCACACCGCGCCACGCGGCCGTGCGCTTGAGCGCTGCATGGCGCGGGAACGACTCGACGCGGTCACGGAGCGCGGCGAGCCGGGCGGCGCCCGACTCGGTGGGCTCACGCACGACGGCCGCGACCTCGCCCGGGAAGGCCGAGGCCAGCGCCGAGACGGCGCCCACGGCGCCCGATGCGCGCCCGAGATGGATCAACGACTCGGGGCCGACGAAGACGTCGAACCCGTCCAGGAGGTACCGCTCGAAGGCGGTCCACGGCGTGTCGGAGACCTTCATGCCGACGACGTTCTCCGCCTCGTGCCGCAGCGCGGCGAGCATCGACGGGTCGAAGGCGTAGCCGGCGGTGGCCGCGAACTCGTACACGTAGAACGGAAGCGGCGCGCACGCCTCCGCCGCGGCGAGCAGATGCATCCGTTGCGCGTGGGGGTCGAGCTTGAAGTACGGCGGGCCGATCACGGCGACGGCGTCGGCCCCGGTCTCGGCCGCGTGCGAGGCGAGCGCGACGGTGTCGGCGGTGCTCTGGGCGCCGCAGTGCGCGGCGACGAGGGCGCGGTCCGCGACCGCCTCGCGCCAGAGCTCGAGGCCGCGCATCCGCTCCTCGATCGTGAGCAGCACCGCCTCGCCGTTCGTCCCGAACGCCAGGACGCCGTCGAGACCGGCGCCGACGAGGAAGTCGGCATAGGGCCCGAACGCATCCTCGTCGAGCCGTGCGCCGCCGTCCCGAAGCGGCGTCGCTGCAGCGGCGATCGCTCCTGCAAGCTTGCGGCCCGGCGGCATCCGCGACAGCCTAAGGTGTCGGGTCGTGGGCGCGCTGCGGATCGACCGGGACGTGGACGTCCTCCGCGTCACGCTCTCCCGGCCCGAGTCGCGGAACGCCTTCGACGCGGCGCTGATCGCCGAGCTGTCCGAGGCGTTCGTCGACGTCGGTACGGCGCGCGCCGTGGTGCTCTCGGGCGAGGGGCAGAGCTTCTGCGCCGGGGCGGACGTCGAGTGGATGCGGGCGTCGGTCGACCTCGACCGCGAGACGAACGTCGCCGACGCCAACGCGCTGCGGCGGATGCTCGAGGCGATCGACGGCTGCCCTGCACCGGTCGTCGCAGTCGTCCACGGCCACGCGCTCGGCGGCGGCGTCGGCCTCGTCGCCGTCTCGGACATCGTCCTCGCGGATCCCGCCACGGTATTTGCCTTCTCCGAAGTGAAGCTCGGAATCGTGC
Organism: Gaiella sp.; assembly: GCA_036406535.1. Lineage (GTDB taxonomy): Bacteria > Actinomycetota > Thermoleophilia > Gaiellales > Gaiellaceae > Gaiella. The sequence continues at coordinate 25,139 of DASXAW010000010.1, read as the reverse complement.
CCGCCGTGATCTCCCCGTTCGCGCTGCGGAGGATCGGCGAAAGCGCGGCGCGGCGCTACTTCGTCACGGGAGAGCGGTTCGACGCCGAGACCGCACTGCGGATCGGTCTCGTCCACGAGGTGACGGGCGACCTCGACGCGGCGCTCGGTCGCATCGTCTCCGAGCTCAGGACGGCCGGTCCCCGTGCGGCTCGCCACGCGAAGCGCCTCGTCCTCGACCGACCGGACGGCCCCGAGACGGCGCGGCTGATCGCGGAGCGACGCACGAGCGAGGAAGGCCAGGAGGGGCTCCACGCGTTCCTCGAGCGTCGCCGCCCGGCCTGGGCGCCGAGGGCCGAGGAGGCGGAGGACTAGACCACGACGAGCGTCGGGCTCGTCTCACCGCTCGTCGGGTCGACGAGCCGCAGGCGGTCGCCGTGCGTGGCGCGCACGGGTCGAGTGAGGAAGCCCCGGCCCCCCGTGCTGGCGCTCGCGACGAGCTTCCAGGCGCCTTCGACGAAGCGCTCGATCTCGTACGGGCGCGCGCCGTCGCCGGGCCGGATCTGCCCCCAGAGCCTCGTCGAGCTGCCGTTGCGCGAGACCTGCACCAGCGGCAGCGTGAACGACTGGAGCGCCGGCTTCGGCCGTCCCGACACCGTCTCGAGGCCGCTCTGCCACGCCGCGGTCGATTGCTCGTCGCGAACGAGGTACTGGATCAGGATGTCCACCCTCGGCGCGAGGTACGCGCGCCGCTGCGCCTCGGCGACGTCGCGGGCCTGCGTGCCCCAGCGCACGCCGAGGATCTTGTCGGGCGGGTTCGTCTGGTAGCCGAGCTCGCTCAGCCAGATGCGGATGCGCGGGCCGAACGCCTTGCGGGTCTCCGTCAGCAGGCGCTCGAGGTTCGCCATCGAGATCGTCGTGCAGTGGTCGCAGCCGCCCTTGAACGGCGACTCGGCCGGCGAGAGCGGATGCGGGTGATGGGCGTAGGCGTCGAGATGCGCGCCTGCGCGCCCCATCCCGCGAATGAAGTCGACCGGCGACACGCCTCCCTTGCTTCCCCGGGGCGCGGTCGCGCCGCCGGCGATCGTCGCGTTGGGGATCACGCTCTTGATCGCCTGGCCCGCCGGGTTCAGGAGCCGCGTCACGTAGAGCACGGGCGACGGAGGGACGAGCCACCGCCGCTGGTTCGGCTCGTTCCAGATGATCCACCGCCGGACCCACGGGTAGCGGGTCGCCGCCTCGTCCGCGAACGCGGCGAAGTCGGCAGCCGAGCGAGGCGGGATGTTCGCCCCACGGCCGCCGTTCGCCCACTTCGGCGTGCCCCAGAGGACGAGGATCGGTGCGATCCCCTGCGCGCGCAGAGCGTCGAGCGTCGCGTCCTCGCGCTCCCAGTCGAAGACACCGCGGCGAGCCTCGATCCGACGCCAGTCGAGGGTGACGCGCACGATCTCGGCGCCCATGTCGTGGAGCTGCTGGGCCCGGTCGTCGGCCGTGCCCGGGCCGAACATGAGCCACGCGTCGTCGGTGACGCCGACCTGGAGCCGAGGTGCGCCGGATGCGACGCCCGCGACCCCGAGCGCGACGGCGGCGAGCACCGCGGAGGCGATGGCGAGGCATCGAGCCACTCGCGCCGACCCTACCGGGTGGGCCGGGCACGCAGCGCGGTTTTCAGAAGATCCTTACGTGCGGGTCTCGCCGACGAGCGAGTCGACGAACGTCCAGACGATCCAGTTGACGAGCCAGATGACGATCGTCGCGCCGACGTAGGTCCAGAACCCGTCGATCGAGAAGTCCGGCGTCACCCATTCGGTGAACAGGAGCACGACGACGTTCACGAAGAAGTAGGCGATGCCGAAGGTGAGGACGATCAGCGGCAGCGCGATGAACGTGAGGAGCGGCTTGAGGAAGACGTTCGCGAGGCCGAGCACCGCGCCGGCGAGGATGACGGGGCCCCAGCGCTCGATACTGAAGCCGTCGAACAGCCAGTCCGCGACGAGGAGCGCGAGGATGTTGATCCCCCAGCCAACGAGGATGCGTACGCCCCAGGCCACGGCGAGACCCTACACGGTGGCGGGATGTCGGGACGCTCCGAGATTCGCCGCGTGGGCAACGCGGCTCGTGCGCTCAGAAGAGCTTCTGGAGCTTCAGCGCGGCGCCCATGTCGCCGTCGATCTTGAGCTTTCCCGTCATGTAGGCGGTCGTCGGGTTCGCCTCGCCTCGCGCGATCTTCACAAGAGTGTCCTCGCTCGCGCGGATCGTGCAGTCGGCCTCGCCGGCGCCCTCGGAGACGCTCACCTTCCCGTCGTCGACGGCGACCGTCCACTGGCCCACGCCCTCGACGTCGAACACGTACGTGTTGTGCATCCCGGCCGTCTTCGCGGGATCCGCCTTCTCCGGAAGCGCTGCGAAGAACTCCTGTGCGGTCATGCGCGTCGTCTCCTCGTTGACTGCCGGTTCAATCGGCTTGGCGCCAGGTTAGACGATCCCCGCGGGCGCAGGCTCGGGCTGCGGCTTCGGCGCAGAGGATGCCGGCCGCGGGAGCATCAGGCACGCGATGCAGCCGATCGCCGGCGCGGCCGCCCCGACGTAGAGGGCGGTCTGCAGGTCGACCGCGTCCGCGACGGCGCCGAGCACCACGGCGGCGATCCCGCCGAGACCCATCGCGAGGCCGACGGAGAGCCCGCTCGCGACGCCGACGTGGCGCGGCAGGTAGAGCTGGCTGAGCACCATCGTCACGCCGAACGTCCCCACGACGCACGGGCCGACGAGCATCAGCGCGATCGTCCCCGCGACGCCGCCCACCGCGACGAACGTCACGACGAGGAACGGCAGCGCCGCCTGCGTGACGAGGAGCGTGCGCCGCAGGCCGACGCGGTCGGCGACGGGGCCGAGCACCAACGTCCCGATCGCGCCGCAGACGAGCATCAGCGCAAGCGTCCGCCCGCCCTCTCCCTTGGTCCCGCCGTTTGCGACCACCCACAGCGGCACGAACGTGAGCAGCCCGAACCAGGCGACGCTCCGCAGCCCGATCACGACGGAGAGCAGCGTCATCGCGCGGACGTCGTCCTCGCCGCCGTCGAGGTGGCGCTCGGTCCTGGCGGGCACGACCCGCTGCAGCCCGGGGAGCGCCCGGAGCATCACGACGGCCATCGCCAGTACCGGGATCATCGCCAGCGTGCCGCCTTCCAGCCCGAGCCACACGACGAGCGGCGTGACCACGATCGGTCCGAGCGCGTAGCCCGTGTTCCCGCCGATGTTGAAGTACGACATCCCCGTCGCACGGTGGCGGCCGCTCGCGAACGCCGCGAACTTCGCTCCCTCCGGGTGGTACGCGGCGACGCCGATGCCGGCGGCAAAGACTGCGAGAAGCACGAGGGCGTAGGCCGGGGCCACCGCGGCCGCGCCGACGCCCGCCGCCGCAAGGGCGACGCCGCCCGGTAGGAGCCACGTCGCGCCGCGCCGATCCGACCAGATCCCGAACAGCGGCTGGACGAGTGACGAGGAGACGAGCGCCGCGAGCATCATCGCGGCGGTCGCCGTGTAGCTGAGATCGAACTCGGCTGCGAGGAACGGCAACAAGGCCGGGACTGCCCCGGAGGCGAAGTCGACCGCGAGGTGGCCCGCGGAGAGCGTGACCATCGCCTCGCGGTCGATCTCGTCTCTCATGGCCCCGAGGCTACTCCCCGTGCGACGGCACGGGTCGCACGAAGCGTCGGGTACGGCGAGCCGAACCTCGCACGGCGCGGGCCTCGGCTACGTTGCCCGACGTGACTGCGATCGAGACCGAAGGGCTCGTCAAGGTGTACCGCTCCCGCGGTAGCGAGGTGCGCGCGCTCGACGGCGTCGACCTGGAGGTGGAGGAGGGCACGATTCTCGGCCTGCTCGGCCCGAACGGGGCGGGCAAGACGACGACGGTCCGGATCCTCGCGACGCTCCTGCGCGCCGACGAGGGGCGGGCGACCGTCGCGGGGCTCGACGTCGCCCGCGACGCGCAGGCGGTGCGCAAGGTGATCGGCCTCTCCGGCCAGTACGCCGCGGTCGACGAGAACCTCACCGGCCGCGAGAACCTCTGGATGTTCGGCCGCCTCTACCGGCTCTCGAGCTCGGACGCCCGACGGCGCGCCGACGAGCTTCTCGGCCAGTTCGGGCTCGAGGACGCCGCCGATCGCGTCGCCAAGACGTACTCGGGCGGGATGCGGCGCCGGCTCGACCTCGCGGGCGCGCTCGTCGGGCGGCCGCAGCTCCTCTTCCTCGACGAGCCGACCACGGGGCTCGATCCGCGCGGACGGCTCGGGATGTGGGACGTGATCCGCAACCAGGTACGCGAGGGCACGACGCTCCTCCTGACGACGCAGTACCTCGAGGAGGCCGACGAGCTCGCGGATGACATCGCCGTCGTCGACCAGGGCCGGATCATCGCGCGCGGCACGTCCGACGAGCTCAAGGCACAGGTCGGCGGCGAGCGCATCGAGGTCATCGTCCGGAACCCCGACGACCTCCGGCAGGCGGTAGCCACGCTCGCACCGGACGGCGACGGGACGTGCGACCGGCACACCCGCCGCGTCACCGTCGCGGCGCGCGGCGGCGCCCAGGAGCTCGTCGAGGTCGTCCAGCGCCTGGGCGAGGCGCGGATCGAGGTCGACGACGTCGGTCTGCGGCGACCGACCCTCGACGACGTGTTCCTCACGCTGACGGGTCACGCGGCCGAGCAGGCGGAGAGCGACGACGACGAGGACGACGAGCCCGAGGAGGAGCTCGCTGCATGAGCACGTTCGCCGAAGCCGTCTCCGACGGGCGCGTCGTCGCCTGGCGGAATCTCAAGCGCATCCCGCGGATCCCGGAGCTCGCGATCTTCGCGATCCTCCAGTCGATCATGTTCGTGCTGCTGTTCGCGTTCGTCTTCGGCGGCGCGATCCCGCTCCCGGGCGGCGGCAGCTACAGGGAGTACCTGATGCCCGGGATCTACATCCAGACGCTCGCGTTCGCGTCGATCACGACCGCGATCGGGATGGCGGACGACATGAGCAAAGGGCTGATCGACCGTTTCCGCTCCCTGCCGATGGCGCGCTCGGCGGTGCTCAGCGGGCGTACGTCCGCCGACGTCGTCTACAACGCCGGGATCCTCGTCGTCCTGATGCTCTCGGGCCTCGTCGTCGGCTGGCGGGTGCACGGCACGGCCGGCGACTTCGTCCTCGCGATCGTGCTGATGCTCCTCTTCACCTTCACGATGTCGTGGATCGGCGTCCTGCTCGGGCTCCTCGTGAAGACGGTCGAGGTGGCGCAGCAGCTCGGCTTCCTCGTCATCTTCCCGCTCACGTTCGTCTCGAACGCGTTCGTCCCGACGGAGACGCTCCCCGGGATCCTGCAGCCGATCGCGGAATGGAACCCCGTCAGCGCGCTGGTCTCCGCCACGCGCGACCTCTTCGGCAACCCGAACCCGTTCCCGTCCGACTCGTGGCCGGGAGAGCACGCGCTGCTGCTCTCGTTCCTCTGGACGATCGGGCTGCTCGTCGTCTTCGCGCCGCTCGCCGTGCGGCGGTATCGCTCCATCGAGCGCTAGCCTCGCTCCCGGGGACGACCTAGGCTCCGCGCGTGGAGCGGTACGGTCGGCGGGATCTCGTCGTCCGCGGCGGACGCCTGGCGGGATCCGCCGCCGCGCTCGCGCTCGGATTCGCCTCGGAGGCGCACGCGGCCAACGCGCTCGACCAGCTCGACGCCGCGCTCCGTGGCCCTCTCCTCCGCCCGGGACGCGCGGGCTACGCGCACGCGCGGAGGCCATGGAATGCCCGCTTCGACGACGTCCTCCCTCGTGCCGTCGCGCAGCCGCTCGACACCGCCGACGTTCAGGCAATCGTCCGCTGGGCGGTCGCGCACGACGTGCGGCTCGCAGTTCGCTCCGGCGGACACTCCTATGCCGGCCTCTCCTCCACGACAGGCCTGCTCGTCGATCTCGGCCGCCTCTCCACGGTCACCGTCGGATCGGACGGTCGCGCCGCGATCGGCGCCGGTGCGACGCTCGGCTCCGTCTACGCGCGGCTCTGGGCTGCGGGCCACCGGACGATCCCCGCAGGCTCGTGTCCGACGGTCGGCGTCGCGGGACTCGCGCTCGGAGGAGGTCACGGCTTCACGGCGCGGGCGTTCGGGCTGGCGTGCGACAGCCTGCGGGCCGTGCGGATCGTGACGGCGGACGGCCGGGCGCACGACGTCTCGGCGACGTCGCGCCCCAACCTCTTCTGGGCTCTCCGCGGCGGCGGCGCCGGGAGCTTCGGGATCGTGACCCGGCTGACCTTCGCGACGCGGAAGGTCGGCACGGTGACGACGTTCGTCCTGCGGTGGCCGTGGGCGGCCGCAGCCGACGTGATCGCCGCGTGGCAGGCGTTCATGGCGACCGCCCCGGACGCGCTGACGTCGGTCCTCGCGCTCCGCGTGCCGGCGAGCTCCGGCGGCGCGCCGACCGTCGCGGTCAACGGGATGTTCCTCGGGCCGAAGGCCGGGGCTGCCGCGGCGCTCGCCGGGCTGACCGGCGGCGATCCGCCGCCGGCGACCACGAGCCTCGTCCAGCGGACGTTCGCCGCCGCGACGGCGTACTTCGCGGCGGGCCAGACCGAGCGGCGGAGGATCGCCGGAAGCTCCCGCGTCGCACGGGCCGCCCTCGGCCCGAAGGGTCGCGACGCGGTCGTGGCGGCGGTCGAGGACCGGAGCGCCGATCCGCGGCTGCGCGGAGGAGGCGTCGTCCTCTTCGCCTTCGGCGGCGCGGTCGGACGCGTTCCCCGCACCGCGACCGCGTACGTGCACCGCGACGCCCGCTTCTCGCTCGAGCTGCTCGGGCTCTGGACCGACCCGAGCGCAGGAGTCGAGAACGCGAACCTCGCCTGGATCCGTCAGGCCCGGCTCGCCCTCGCTCCCTACACGTCCGCCGAGGCGCTGCAGAACTACGCCGACCGCGGCATCGTCGGCTGGAAGCGCGCGTACTACGCGGAGAACCTCGAGCGCCTCGTCGCGGCGAAGCACGCCGTCGATCCCGCCAACCGCTTCCGCCACGCCCAGAGCATCCCGACCTCCCTCTGACGGCATCTACGATCCCGGCCGCATGGACCTCGACCTCACCCCCGAGCAGGAGCTGATCCGCGACACCGTGCGGACGTTCGCGCGCGAGCGGGTCGCGCCGGTCGCGGAGGAGCTCGACCGCGAGTCGCGGTTCCCCGTCGAGCTCGTCGGCGAGATGGCCGAGCTCGGCCTGATGGGCATTCCCATCCCCGAGGAGGACGGCGGGGCCGGCGGCGACACGCTCTCGTACGCGATCGCGATCGAGGAGCTGACCCGCGTCGACTCGTCGGTCGCGATCACGGTCGCGGCGCACACGTCGCTCGGGACGATGCCGATCTTCCTCTTCGGCTCCGAGGAGCAGAAGGGGCGCTGGCTCGGCGACCTCGCGTCGGGCCGCCGCCTCGCCGCGTTCGGACTGACCGAGCCCGACGCCGGCTCGGACGCCGGCGCCACCCGCACGACCGCCGAGCTCCGCGACGGCTCCTGGGTCGTGAACGGCTCGAAGATGTTCATCACGAACGCCGGCACGGAGCTGACCTGGGGCGTGACGATAACCGCCCGCACCGGCGAGGACGAGATCTCCAACCTTGTCGTCGAGAACGGAGCGGCGGGCTACGAGGTCTCCGAGCCGCTCCACAAGCTCGGCTGGCGGGCCTCCGACACGCGCGCGTTGACGTTCGCGGACTGCGTCGTCCCGGAGGAGAACCTCCTCGGCCCGCGGGGCAAGGGCTTCGCGCAGTTCCTCGAGATCCTCGACGGCGGCCGCATCTCGGTCGCGGCGATGGGCGTCGGGCTCGCCCAGGGTGCATACGACCTCGCGTACGCCTATGCGAAGGAGCGCACGCAGTTCGGGAAGCCGATCGGCCGCTTCCAGGCAATCGCGTTCCAGCTGGCGGACATGGCTGTCGAGATCGAGGCCGGGCGGCAGCTCGTCTACCGCGCAGCCTGGCTCAAGGACAGGGGTCGCCCCTTCGCGCTCGAGGCCGCGATGGCGAAGCTCTACACCGGCGAGCTGTCGCACCGCGTCGCGAACCACGCCCTGCAGATCCACGGCGGGTACGGCTTCATGGACGAGTTCCCGATCTCGAGGCTCTACCGCGACCAGAAGATCCTGGAGATCGGCGAGGGCACGAACGAGGTGCAGCGGATGGTGATCGCGCGGCACCTCGGGGTCGGGTAGGGCGCGAGAAAAGGCGAGGCGCCCGGGGGGCCGGGCGCCTCACGCACGCGACGGGTCGACGGCGCTACGCCGAGGATCCGTCGGTCTCGACGACCTTCGAGTAATCCGTCAGGCCCAGCGGGCTGACGTTGAGCGAGTCCTTGATCGACGTCCGCTCGAGCTGGACGAACGTGTACCAGTAGATCGGCACGATCGGCATGGCGCCGTCCTTGCCGACGAGCTTGTTCTCCAGCTGCTTGTAGATCCCGAACCGCTGGTCGTTGTCGGGCGTCTTCCGCGCCTGCTCGACGAGCTTGTCGTAGCCGCGGTCGCAGAAGTTCGTGTTGTTGTTCCCCGAGCCGCACTTCCAGAGCTCGAGGAAGTTCATCGCATCGACGTAGTCGGCGATCCAGCCGAGCCGGAACGCGTCCATCGACGGATCGGGCGGCGGGCCGAGGAACTGGAGGTACTGAGCCCAGTCCTGCTGCGAGATCGTGACGTGCAGGCCGAGCTTCTGCCACATCGACTGCACGGCCACGGCGATCTCCTTGTGGCCCGGCGCGTTGTTGATCAGCAGCGTGACGTCCTTCTGCGGGTTCTTCACCTGCGACATCAGCTGCTTCGCCTCGGCGACGTCTCCGTGCGCCGGAAGCCACGGCGACTTCGCCGTGAGCGTGTCGAAGCCGGGCATGCCCTTCGGCGTGAAGCCGGTCGCCGGCGCCTGGTCGCCCTGGGCGATGTTGTCGATGATCGTCTGGCGGTCGATCGCCAGCGCCATCGCGCGGCGCTGCTTCACGTCGGGGACGGTCTTCACGTTGAGGCCGTAGTAGTAGGTGCCGAGACCCGGGTACTGGGCGTACTCGGGCGTGTCCTTCAACCGCGGCAGGTCGACCGGGGGCAGGCCCTGGCCGGATGTGTCGAGCTCACCGGCCTCGAACGCCCGGAGCGCGGTCGTGCCCTCCGTGATCATCGAGCCGTTGATGCGCTTGAGCTTGACCTGGTCGGCGTTCCGCCAACCGTTCCACTTCACGAGGTCGAGCCGCGAGTCGTGGTCCCAGCGGGCGAGCTTGAACGGCCCGTCGGTGACGATGTTCTGGGGCTCCGTCCACTTGCGGCCGAACTTCTCGACGGTCGCGGGATGGACGGCCAGGAAGGAATGGTGCGCGACCTGCTGCACGAACCACGGCTGCTGCGAGGTGAGCTTCACCTGCAGCGTGTGGTCGTCCAGCGCCTTCACGCCCACCTTGTCGCGGAGCGCGTCGCAGTTGCTCTTGCACGCGTTGTACTCGGCAGCGCCCACGATCCCGAAGAACTGGTAGGCGTAGTCCGCAGCCAGCTCCGGGGAGATCGTGCGCTTCCACGACCACTCGAAGTCCTGCGCGGTCACGGGGTCGCCGTTCGTCCAGCGGCCGTCGTGCCGCAGCTTGAAGGTCACCGTCCTGCCGTCCTTCGAGACCGTCCAGGACTTCGCGAGATTCGGGACGGGCTGGAGGTTCTTGTCGAGCTTGACGAGCGGATCCATGACGTTCGTGATCACGTCGCCGGACGTCGTGTCCGTCGCAAGGCCCGGGTCGAGCGACGGCGGCTCGGCACCCCAGTTGATGTTGATCACCTGGTCGATGACGCCTTTGCCGTTCCCCCCCGCGTCGCTGTCACTCCCGCAGCCGACGGCGAGCACGGCGAGGGCTGCGACTGCGGCGGCGGCCTGAATCGCACGCACGGTTATCCTCATCAGACCCTCTCCTTTCCTTTCGTCGACTCGCCCCAGCGTCGCGTTGGGGCTTTGCCTCCCACCTTGCCAGTGCCCCGTCTTGCCTTACAGAAACCTCACCGGGCGCGAACGACCGTTCCCTGGGTCGCCGCGCTGAGCGCGATCGCAGCCCTGCTCCTTCCCGGTCGTGCGGATGCGCACGTGACGATCTCGCCGACGTACGTCGAGGCGGACACGACGTCGACGATCCGGTTCGAGACGCCCAACGAGCGTCCACCCCACGCCACCGTCTCGCTCACGATCGACGCACCCCCGGGGGTCGCGTTCTCGCGGGAGAACCCGCCTCCCGGCTGGAGGGTCGACGTCCGGACGACCCACGTCGAGTGGTCGGGAGGGCACATCGAAGGCGTGCGGACCGTCGCGTTCCCGGTCCGGGTGCTCGCGCGGACGAGGGCGGGAAACCAGATCTTCCGAGCGGTGCAGCGCTACGACGACGGCCAGGAGGTGCGCTGGCCCGCGACGCTCTCCGTCCTGCCGGCGGAGGGCGACAAGGCGCCGTCGCAGCACCTCGGCAGGGCGATCGCGGCAGGCGCCGCGGGCCTCGTCCTGCTCGTCGGAAGCTTCCTCGTGGTGCGACTCCTGCGCCGGCCGAAGCTTCAAGAGAGATAGTGGAGGCGGGTGCTACGGTCGGCGCCCGTGCTCTTCGCCCAGATCCTCAACCGCGACCTCGGGTGCGCCTCGTACCTCGTCGGCTGCGAGGAGGCGGGCGAGGTCGTCGTGGTCGATCCGCACCTCGCCGTCGAGCCGATCCTGGCCGAGGCCGACCGCCTCGACGCCCGCATCGTGCGGACGCTCGAGACGCACACGCACGCCGACCACGTCTCCGGTCACGGCCGGCTGGCACTCGACCACGACATCCCCGTCAGCATCCACCCGCTCGCGGAGCCGGAGTATCCCAGCGACCCGCTGGACGACGCGCTGGAGCTCACGGTGGGAAACGTGCGGATCCGCTGCATCCACACGCCCGGCCACCGGCCGGAGCACTGCTGCTTCTCCGTGGCGGACACCACCCGCTCGGACGAGCCCTGGCTCGTCCTCACGGGCGACTCCCTCTTCGTCGGCGACGCCGCGCGACCCGACCTCGCCGTGGGCGCGATGGAGGGCGCGGAGGGGCTCTTCCACTCGCTGCGTCGCCTGCTCGAGCTTCCCGACGGCGTCGAGGTGTTCCCGGGGCACGTGGCGGGCTCGCTCTGCGGCGCGGCGATGAGCTCGCGCGCGTCGACCACCATCGGCTTCGAGCGCCGCTTCAACCCCATGCTCGCGCTCCCGAGCGCCGAGGCGTTCGTCGCCGAGTCCGCCGGCGTGTCGTCGCCCAAGCCGCCGAACCTCGCCCGGATCGTCGAGCTCAACCGCGGGCCGTTCGTGCCGACCGCGCCGGCACCTCCCGAGCTTCCGGCGCCGCCCGAGGGAGCGCAGCTCGTCGACGTGCGGCCGATCGAGACCCACCTCGCAGGGCACCGCGCCGGCGCGATCAACGTCCCGGTGTCGGGATCGAGCTTCTCGACGCGCGCGGCGTTCGTACTCGACCCGGCGGCGTCGGTCGTCGTGCTCGCCGCAGACGCAGACGAGGCGCTGCGCGCGGTCGACGGCCTCCGCTCGGTGGCGTTCGCCGACATCGCCGGCTACGTGCTCGGGGGCGGTGACGAGAGGTCCGAGTCGGTGCCGCTGGACGAGCTCGACGCGCTGGTCGCGTCGGGCGCGACGATCGTCGACGTGCGGGAGAAGGACGAGCGCGACGAGGGCTACATCCCCGGCAGCCGCCACGTGCCGTACCGGCTGATGCGCGCGTGCTGCCCGGACCTGCCCGAGAACGCACCGCTCGTCACGATCTGCGAGTCGGGGCCGCGGGCCGCGATCGGCGCGAGCGTCCTGCGGGCGCGCGGCTACGACGCCCGGCCCGTCGTCGGTACGGGGATGACCGACTGGCTCGCCCGCGGCGAGACGAGCGTCAGCTTCCGCCGCTGCGGCTCCTGAGCCCGGAGTCGAGCTCCGCCAGCCTGGCGTCCGCGCCGAGCTGGCGAAGCACCTCGCGGGCGCGCTCCGCATGCCGCTCGGCCGACTCCTCGTCGCCGCAGGCTCGGGCCTTGCGCGAGGCGAGGACGCGGACGTCCGCTTCGAACGGCCGCGCCCCGATCTCCCGCAGGATCTCCGCCCCCGCCTCGAACAACCCGGCGTCGATGGCCCTCGCGGCCGCGAGGAACCGCGACCCCTTGGGCTCGGCGAGCTCCAGCAGCGCGCCGGCGCGGCCGAGCCGGTCGAGCACGAGCGCACAGGCGACCGTCCAGAAGCCGGGCGATACGCCGAGCGGTCGCAGCCGCCTGCGCTCGAGGATCTCGTCCAGCATCGCGGCAGCCTCGTCCTCGAGGTCTGCACGGGCGAAGGTCCACGCGCAGAAGGAGCAGACGCCGAAGAACGCCTGGTCGTCGTTCCGCTCGCGCGCCGCGGCGACCTGGCGCCTCGAGGACTCGACTGCCTCGTCGAGCCTGCCGTCGCGCACGAGCGCGAGCTCCGCGAGCACGAGCTCGAACATCGGCGCCTGATAGAGCCCGCCCAGGCGCTCCGCATGCTCGAGCTCGGTCACAGAGCTCGCCGCAGCTTGCTCCCAGTCGCCGGCGAGGAACTGCGCCTCGACGAGGTTCCCGTACGCGAAGGCTCCGACGCCGCCCATCATGCCGACCCGTTCGGCCACGGCGATCGACCGGCGGGCGGCCGCCTTCGCGCCGTCCAGGTCGCCCAGGTCGGTGAGCACCGAGCCGAGGTTCACGTAGGCACGCGTCGCCTCTGAGGGATCGCTCACGAGCGCCAGCTCGCCGGCTGCCTCGAGATCCGCACAAGCCGTGTCGTACTCGGCGCCGTTGGCCCTCGCCGTCGCCCGCGTGATCAGCGCCGCGATGCGCACCCGCTCGGCGCCGATCGCGGTCGCGAGCTCGAGCGCGCGGTCGGCGAGTGCGACGGCCATGGCCGTGTCGCCCGCGAGCATCGCGCGGCGGGCACCCTGCGCGAGCACGTGCGCCTCGTGCGGCGAGCGTCCTCCCTCGTCGATCAGCTCGAGCCCGCGCTGCATCCAGGCCGCGCTGCCCGCGCCGTCCCCGTGCCCCCAGAAAGCGAACGCGAGATCGGCGGCGGCCGCGGCCGCCGCCGTCCGCTGACCCCCTTCGAGGAGCAGGTCGAACGCCTTCTCGAGCTCCACGAGCCCGCCGGACTCGGTCTCGAAGAGCGCGAGGCCGAGCGAGCGCAACGCGTGCGGATCGAGCTCTCCACCGCGGAGGCTCGCGGCAGAACGAAGCGCACGCACCGCCGCGGGATACGCGGCGACCGCCAGGGCGTGGAGACCTGCCTCCCGGAGCGCGGACGACGCCGCCGGCACGAGCTCCGTCGAGTCGACGCCCGCGTTCCGCGAGAGCTCGATCGCCTCGACGTAGTGGTGGGCGAGCAGCTCGGCCCGATCCTCCCGCCGGTCCTCCGGGAGGGACTCGATCCACCGCGCGACCCGCACGTGGCGGTCGATCCGGTCCGGGCGGGGAAGCTGCGCGTACACCGCGTCGCGCACGAGGCTGTGGACGAACGAGTGCTGCGTCGCGCCCGCGACCGCGGACTGCCGCTCGCGGCGCAGGAACTCCTTTCGCCCGAGCGAGCGAAGGAGGTCGTCGACCTCTCCGGGCTCCCGGGTCGAGACGGCCTGCAGCCCGTCGGACCACACCACGCCGCCCATCACCGCAGCGTCCCGCAGGAGCTCCTTCTCGGCGCTCGGCAGGAGATCGACCCGCGCGGTGACGATGCCGAGCACCGTGTCCGGCAGGCCAGCGAGATCGCCGCCGGACGTCCGCATGCGCACGAGCTCCTCGGCGTACAGCGGGTTTCCGGCCGCGAGCTCGACGACGTTCGCCCGGAGGTCGGCGTCGGCGGGGTCCCTGCCGAGCAGTGACTCCACGAGCCTCGCGACGTCGCCCTCGGTGAGCGGCCCGAGCGACACGGTGAGCGCGTTGCGCTTGCCGCCGCCCCAGCCCGGACGACGCTCGAGGAGCTCGGGACGCGCGCAGCAGACGACGAGCAGCGGCACTCCCTCGACGAGGTCGACGAGCTCGTCGACGAAGTCGAGCAGCCCGTCGTCGGCCCACTGCAGGTCGTCGATCACCACCACGAGCGGCCGCTCCCCGGCCAGCTCCTCGAGGAAGACGCGCCAGCCGGCCTGCAGTTCCGTTCGCCGGTCGGCGAGGGCGACGTCCTCGGAGACGAGGCCTACGAGCGGGCGCAGGCTCGGCTCGACCCAGCGGCGGTCGGCCTCGGGGACCACGTCCGCAACGGCGCGGCCGAGCTTCTCGGCGGCCAGCGACGCAGTGTCGTTCTCGCGGATCCCCGCCTGCGCCTTGACGATCTCGCCGAGCGCCCAGAACGTGACGCCGTCGCCGTACGGCAGGCAGCGGCCGTACCGCCACGTGATGATCTCCTCGTCCTCGGCCGCGGCCTCCCGCAGCTCGACCACGAGCCTGCTCTTCCCGATGCCGGGCACGCCGACGAGGGTCACGAGCTGCGGCGAGCGCTCGACGCGCACTCGGGCGAACGCGCCGAGCAGCAGCGCACGCTCGTTCTCCCTCCCGACGAGCGGCGACGACGGGTCGTCCTCCCCGGGGCCGGAGACGCGGCCCATCGCCTCGACCGCCTCCCACACCTCGACGGGATCGCTCTTCCCCTTCGCCTCGACCGGCCCGTGCTCCCGGTACACGATCGCCCGCTCCGTCGCTCGGTGCGTCCCGGCGCCGACGAGGATTCCGTCCACCGGCGCAGCGGACTGGATGCGGGCCGCGGTGTTCATCACGTCGCCCGCGACCATCGACTCGCCCTCGGCCGCCCGGGCGTCGAGCGTCACGAGCGCCTCGCCCGTCGCCACCCCGACGCGGACGTGGAGATCGAGGGTGTCGTCGCGGTCGTTGAGCGCGGCGATCGACTCGCGCGCGGCGAGCGCCGCCCGCACTGCCCGCTCGGGGTCGTCCTCGTGCGCGGTCGGGGCGCCGTACACGGCGACGACGGCGTCCCCGATGAACTTCTCGACGGTGCCGCCGTAGCGCTCGAGGTCGCGCCGCAGGGTCTCGTGGTAGCGCCGGAGCACCGCGCGAACATCCTCGGGGTCGAGCCGTTCCGCACGCGCGGTCGAGCCGACGAGGTCGACGAACACGGCGGTCACGATCTTCCGCTCCTCCCTCGCGCGCGGCTCGGCGCCCAGGGGCGCGCCGCACGCGTTGCAGAACCGGGCGTCGTCCGGATTCTCTCGGGCGCACCGGGCGCAGGCGAGCACGCGCCCGAGTGTACGTCGGCCCGAAAGGCGCCTCAGCGAAGACGGCGGACGGTGTAGCCCGCGTCGGCCAGCTCGCGGATGACGACCTGCGAGTGCTCCTCGTCCCGCGTCTCCAGCGTGAGCTCCGCCTCGGTCTCGAGCACACCGATGTTGCGGCCTTCGCGATGGTGCTGGATCGCGAGGACGTTCGCGCGCTGCGACGCGATCAGGCCGACGATCCGTGCGAGCTCGCCCGGCCGGTCGGGGATGAGGAGCGCGACGACGAGGTGCCTGCCGGAGACCGTCAGCCCGTAGCGGACGACCGAGTTGAGCGTGGTCGCGTCGACGTTCCCGCCCGCGACCACCGCGCACGCCGTCCCTTCCCCGCCGACGCGACCGGCGAGGATCGCGGCCACGGGCGCGGCGCCCGCCCCCTCTGCGACGAGCTTCGATCGCTCCAGGAGCAGCACGATCGCCTCCGAGATCTCCTCGTCGTCGACGACCACGACGTCGTCGAGCAGGTCTTGCAGGATCGACGCCGTCAGCTCGCCCGGGTGCTTGACCGCGATCCCGTCGGCGATCGTCGCGCCTTCCGGCTTCCGGCCGGCGAGGGGCGCGCAGGCGGCAGCCTGCACGCCGACGAGCCGGACCTCGGGTCGCAGCTCGTCGAGGGCGATCGCGACACCGGAGGCGAGCCCGCCGCCGCCCACCGGGATCACCACCGTCGCCGGCCCGTCCGGAAGCTGCTCCGCGAGCTCCAACCCGAGCGTGCCCTGCCCCGCGACGACGCGCGCGTCCTCGAAGGCGTGCACGAACGTCGCTCCGGTCTCGGCCGCCCGCTGCCGGGCGAGCCCCGCCGCCTCCTCGAACCCTTCGCCCGACAGCTCGACGCGTGCGCCGTAGCTGCGTGCGGCCTCGACCTTGGCCATCGGCGCGGACTCCGGGACGACGATGGTGGCCGGAATCCCTGCCTCTCGCGCTGCCCACGCGACCGCTTGACCGTGGTTCCCGGCGCTCGCGGTCACGACGCCCGCGGCCCGCTCGTCGGGCGACAGCTGGGCGATCGTGTTGTACGCCCCGCGTATCTTGAACGCGCCGGTCCGCTGGAGGTTCTCGGCCTTCAGGACGACGGGGCGCCCGGCCAGCCGCGAGAGCGTCTCCGACGAGAAGACCGGTGTCACGCGGGCGATACCGGAGAGCCGCTCCCGTGCCTCCCGCACCTCGGCGAACGTCGGCCGTGCGTCGGTCATCCGTCCGTCCCGGTCACCGAGTCGACGACGAGCGAGACCGCGCTGAGCGGGTCGAGCTCGCGACGCGTCACGCGCTCCACCGCGTCACCCACGGCCGCGTTCCCCGCCATCTCCTCGCGGACGCGCTCCCGCAGCCGAGCGACGGCGAGCGTCTCGACCTCGCCGCTGAGATTCCGCTCCCGTCGCTGTGCCAGCTCACCTCGCGCGTCGAGCTCGGCCCGGCGCGTCTCGAGCGCCTGCCAGAGCTCGGGCACCCCCTCGCCTCGCAGCGCGTCGGTGAGCAGGATCCGGGGCCGGCGCTCGCGGTCGGGGTCGAGCGCGACGATCGAGCGGACCTCCTGCAGCATCGTCTGCGCGGCCGGGTGATCCATCTTGTTGACCACGATCACGTCCGGGATCTCCATGATCCCGGCCTTGAGCGCCTGCACGGCGTCCCCGGATCCCGGCATCAGCACGAGGAGGACGACGTCGGCGATGCCGATGACCTCCACCTCGCTCTGGCCCGTGCCGACGGTCTCGAGGAAGACCACATCCTTGCCCGATGCGTCGACGAGGAGCAGGGCCTGGAGCGTCGCCTCGGCGAGCCCGCCGAGATGGCCGCGCGTCCCCATCGAGCGGATGTAGACGTCCGGGTCGAGGAAGTGCTCCGCGAGTCGGATCCGGTCGCCGAGGAGCGCGCCGCGCGAGAACGGGCTCGACGGGTCCACGGAGACGACGCCGACGGAGCGCCCCGCCCCGCGAACCTCGCCCACGAGCGCGCTGACGAGCGACGACTTCCCGACACCGGGCGGCCCCGTCACGCCGATCGAGGCGGCTCCACCCGTGCGCGGATAGACCTCGCGGACGAGCGCCTCGGCCTCCGACGCCCCTTCCTCGACGAGCGTGATCGCCCGCGCGAGCGCCCTGCGGTCGCCGGCGAGGACACCGCCGACGAGCTCCTCGTGTGTCCAGCCCGCGCGTGCCACCGACGGGACTCTAGGGTGTTGCGACCGCGACAGCGGGCGCCTTCAGGGGTGTGCCCCGCCGCGGGCGGGGATCCGAGCGCGGGATTCCGCTTCTGCGAAATCCCGCTTGCGAACTGGCGTCAGAGCGCGGACCGGGCGCTCTCCGGCGGGGTGCCGCTCTCGGTCTCGGGCGGAACGAGCGTGGCGTCGGGACGGCGGCTGTCCTGCTCCCGGCGCCGCGTGTCGTCGATCTCCGCCATCAGCGTGCGAATGCGCTCGAGCCCCTCCGGCCCGGCCGGCTCGGCGGGCGCGGCGACGTGTTCCCGCCGCGTCGACCCCGTGAGGGCGAATGCGAGCACGGTCGAGACGACATACACGCCGCCGGCGACCGCCCACGCCGTCCGGGCGCCGGCGCCGTCGACGAGCAGGCCACCGCCGGCCATCGCGAGCCCGAGGACGCCGTAGTACGTCGACATGAGAACCGCCAGCGCCCGCCCGCGCATCGCATCCGGTGCGCCCTCCTGCACGAGCAGCTGGTTGCAGACGATCGCGGCGCCGTTTCCGATCGTTGCGAAGGCCGCCAGCACCGCGGCGACCGCGACCGTCGGGGAGGCGGCCGCCAGACCGAACCCGAGCGCCATCAAGAGCAGCGAGCCCGAGTAGAGCACGCGCATGTCGAAGCGCGCGAGCGCGGAAGCCGCGAAGAAGCTTCCGATCACCAGCCCGAGCCCCGTCGCGCCGACGAGGATCCCGAGCCCGACATTCCCACCGCCGAGGTCGTCCTTCACGAGGGGGACCTCGGCCACGTTGACGAAGGCCGTCCCGAGCGCGGAGACGTTCCAGGCGACGAGCACCGTCAGGAGCGGCCGCGACCGGAACACGAGCCCCACGCCGGCCTGCAGATCCTCCCAGTGGCCTCTCGTGATCGGCTCGTCGGATCGGAGCGACGCGGCGGAGATCCGCGCCACGAGCGCGGCCGAGAGGAGGAACGTCGCCGCGTTCACCCAGTAGGCCACGTTCGTCCCCGAGATCGCCAGGAGGCCACCGGCGAGCACCGGCCCGAGCATCCAGGCGACGTGCTCGACGGTGGAGAGCAGCGATGTCGCCTGCTCGCGATCCTCCTCGGGGACGAGGTTGGGGAAGCCCGCCCAGGCTGCCGGCCGGAAGAACCCCGTCGCGACGCCGTTGATCCCGGCGAGCGCGACGATCAGGGACGGCCGATCGACGAACGGCAGCGCGACGAACACCCCGGCCCGGACGAGGTCCGAGACGATCATCAGGCGCCTGCGCGACAGGCGGTCGACGAGCGGCCCGAGCGTGATCCCGATCACGACGATCGGCAGGAAGTCCGCGATCAGCAAGGCCGCGAGCCATGCGCCCGATCCCGTGCGGTCGAAGATGTCGACCGAGAGCGCGAGGGCCGCGAGATACGTCCCGATCGCGGAGCCTGCCGTCGCCCAGAACAGCAGCGCGAAGCCGGGATTGCGGCGAAGGGGGGCTAGACGGCCTGTGGCGCGGTCGGCCACGGCGGGACGCTACCACCCTCGTCGGGAGGCGAACAGTGCCCGGAAAGGACTAGCCGCCGGCCTCGGACGGCGAGCAGGCGGCCCGCTTCAGGGATGTGCCGTCTCAGGCGACGGGGCCCGTCGGTGCGGCCTTCGCCATCCGCACGGCCATCAGGCCGGCGAGGGCGCGCTCCTGCTCGAGCGGCACCGCGCTTCCGAGCGAGGTGACGACGAGCGCGGCCTGCACGGTCCCGCGCTGGAGCAGGACGGCGTCGAAGTACGCGCGGATCGTGCGGGACCCGCCGATGTTCATCGTCGCGACGACTCGATAGGCGATCGAGTTCGACGGGACCGCGGGGAACCTGATGCGCTTCGCGGAGACGATCTTCACCTTCCGGGCAGTGGGCGCGGTGAGGCGGACGAGGTCCGCGAAGCACTGCACGGCCGCCGCGGTCGCCGCCCGTCGCCAGGCCGTGTTCGACTCGCGCGCGCTGCGGTAGACAGTCGCCGACGACCCGACCGCGATCCCCGATGCGTCGCGGCTGAAGTCCGGCGAGTCCGTGTCGCCGGTGACCGTCAGGTCGGACTCGTCGACCGCGCCGCAGCGCGCGCCCTTGGGGCGGGGATCGTCGGATGGCTTGTGCGGGACGAAGCCCGCCGAGAGGTCGCTTCGCTTCAGCACGATCGACTTCGCGATCGCCTGCCCTTTGGCGGTCAGCGCCTTCTTCGGCTCGCCGTCGGCGCCGAGCGCCGGAGCAGCGACGACAAGGACGAGCAGCGAGACGGCGAAGGCCCGCATGGACCCACTCTACTCCCGCCGCTTCGCCACCTATTCCGCCGGACGCCGGCGCAGCCGGCAGTCCGCTTCAGGGATGTGCCCTTGGCCCGGCGCAGCCGGCCAACGGAGTTTGCGGCGTCCGTTCGGCGCGAGGCCGAATGGACGCTCGCAGGCAAGGAAAGGCCTATCGAGGGTCGTAGGCGAGGTTCTGGCGGAGCCAGCGCTCGACGGACGAGAGCTCCTCGCCCTTCCGCTCCGCGTAGTCCTCGACCTGGTCGCGTCCCACGCGACCGATCGAGAAGTACCGCGCGGACGGGTGCCCGAGGTAGATGCCGCTGACGCTCGCGGCCGGCGTCGTCGCGAAGGACTCCGTCAGCGCGAGCCCCGCGTCACCCGCGCCGAGGAGGGAGAACAGCGTGCCCTTCTCGGAGTGGTCCGGGCAGGCGGGGTAGCCGAACGCAGGGCGGATCCCGCGGAAGCGCTCGGCGACGAGATCGTCGGCCTCGAGATGCTCCTGGGGGGCGTACCAGGCGCGGCGCGCCTGCTCGTGCAGCCACTCTGCGAACGCCTCCGCGAGCCGGTCGGCCAGGGCCTTCGCCATGATCGCGCTGTAGTCGTCGCCCTCCCGCTCGAACGACGCGGCGAGCTCGTCGGCCCCGTGGACGCCGATCGCGAAGGCGCCGACGTGATCGTCGAGGCCGGTCTCGCCGGGAGCGACGAAGTCGGCGAGCGATCGGTTCGGACGCGAGTCGTCGTGGGCGCCCTGCTGGCGGAGCATCGGGAAGCGGAAGTCGCCGTTCCCGTTGCTCACCACGATGTCGTCGCCCTCGGCGGCGGCCCGCCAGAACCCGTGCACACCGCGCGCCGCGAACAGACCCTCGGCGACGATCCGGTCGAGGAGGACGTTCGCGGCCTCGAGCAGCTCCCGCGCCGCCGCGCCCTTCTTTGGGTCGTCGAGGATCGCCGGGTACCGCCCCTTCAACTCCCAGACGTGGAAGAAGAAGGTCCAGTCGATGTACCCGCGGAGCTCTTCGAGCGACGGCTCCGCCGGCCGCGTGCCCGTGAACGCGGGAACCGCGAGATCGTGGGCGTGCCACGCGATCGGCGTCCGGCGCTCGCGCGCTGCGCGGAGCGGCAGCAGCGGCCTCCGCTCCCGCTCGGCGTGCAGGGCGCGGAGCCGGTCCTGCTCGGAGCGGTTCTCCGTGTCGAGCGCCTCCCGGCGCCCCGGGTCGAGCAGCGCATTGACGACGCCGATCACCCGCGAGGCGTCGAGCACGTGCACGGTCGGCTGCGCGTACTCGGGCGCGATCCGCACCGCGGTGTGCTGGCGCGAGGTCGTCGCGCCCCCGATGAGGAGCGGCAGCTCGAGCCCGCGGCGCTCCATCTCCTTCGCGACGACGACCATCTCGTCGAGCGACGGCGTGATCAGGCCGGAGAGGCCGACGACGTCGCAGCCCTGCTCGACCGCGGTGTCGAGGATCGACTCGGCAGGGACCATCACGCCGAGGTCGATCACCTCGTAGTTGTTGCACCCGAGGACGACGCCGACGATGTTCTTCCCGATGTCGTGGACGTCGCCCTTGACGGTCGCCAGCACGATCCGGCCGGCCGCGCGCCCGCCCTGCTCCTTCTCCTCCTCCATGAACGGCTCGAGGTAGGCGACGGCGCGCTTCATCGCGCGGGCGCTCTTCACGACCTGCGGGAGGAACATCCGGCCGGAGCCGAAGAGGTCGCCGACCACGCGCATGCCGTCCATCAGCGGGCCCTCGATCACGTCGAGCGGGCGGGCGGCGTCGCGTCGGACCTCCTCGACGTCCTCCTCGATGAAGTCCACGACGCCGTGCACGAGCGCGTGCTCGAGCCGCTTCTCGACGGGCGCATCGCGCCAGGAGAGGTCCTCCTCGCGCCGCGTCGTCTCGCCTGCGTAGCGGCCGGCGAGCTCGACGAGCCGCTCGGTCGCATCGGGCCGCCGGTTGAAGATGACGTCCTCGACCCGCTCGAGGAGCTCGGGCTCGATGTCCTCGTAGACCATCAGCAGGCCGGCGTTGACGATCCCCATGTCGAGCCCCGCGCGGATCGCGTGGTAGAGGAAGGCGGCGTGCATCGCCTCGCGGACGTGCTGGTTCCCGCGGAACGCGAACGAGAGGTTCGAGATCCCCCCACTCGTCCGCGCGCCGGGGCACCGCTCCTTGATCTGCGGCACCGACTCGATGAACGCCTTGGCGAACTCGTTGTGCTCCTCGATCCCCGTCGCGACCGCGAGGACGTTCGGGTCGAAGACGATGTCCTCGGGTGTGAACCCGGCCTCCTCGACGAGGAGCCGGTACGCGCGCTCGCAGATCTCGACCTTGCGCTCGACCGTGTCGGCCTGCCCCTGCTCGTCGAACGCCATCACGACGACACCGGCGCCGAAGCCGCGTACGCGCCGCGCGTGCTCGAGGAACGGCCCCTCGCCCTCCTTCAGCGAGAGCGAGTTCACGATGCCCTTGCCCTGGAGGCACTTGAGCCCCGCCTCGAGCACCGACCAGCGAGAGCTGTCGACCATGATCGGCAGGCGCGCCGCCTCGGGCTCGGTGGCGAGCAGGTTGAGGAAGCGCGTCATCACCTGCTCGCTGTCGAGGAGGTCGGCGTCCATGTTCACGTCGAGCGCGTTCGCCCCGCTCCGCACCTGCTCGAGCGCGATGTCGACCGCTGCCTCGAGGTCGCCCGACTCCACGAGCGAGCGGAAGCGGGCGGAGCCCGTGACGTTGGTCCGCTCGCCGATCATCACGAACCCCGTGTCGGGGCCCAGCTCGAACGGCTCGAGACCGCTCCATCGCGTCGCGGGGACGTGCCTCGGGACCGTTCGGGCCGGGATCTCCTCCACGGCCGCGGCGATCTGACGGACGTGTTCGGGGGTCGTCCCGCAGCAGCCGCCGACGACGTTGACGAGCCCGTCCTCCGCGAACGCCCGGAGGTAGCGGCTCGTGTCCGAGGGCTGCTCGTCGTGCTCGCCCATCGCGTTCGGCAGGCCGGCGTTCGGGTAGCACGAGACGTAGGTGTCGGCGACGCGGGCGAGGCCCTCGAGGAACGGACGCATCTCCGTCGCGCCGAGCGAGCAGTTCACGCCGGCGATCAGCGGCCGCGCGTGCTCGACGGACACCCAGAACGCCTCGGCGGTCTGGCCCGAGAGGTTGCGCCCGCTCTTGTCGATCGCCGTGAACGAGAGCCAGAGCGGCAGGTCGGGGGCGACGTCGCGTGCGGCGACGATCGCGGCCTTCGCGTTCAGGGTGTCGAAGATCGTCTCGACGAGCAGCAGGTCGACGCCGCCCTCCGCCAGGGCTGCGATCTGCTCCGCGTACGTCGCACGCACCTTGTCGAACGTCACCGCGCGGTACGCGGCGTCGTCGACCTTCGGGGACACCGAGAGCGACACGTTCAGCGGCCCGAGCGCGCCCGCGACGAACCGCGGCTGCTCCGGCGTCCGCTTCGTCCACTCGTCCGCAGCGGCGCGCGCGAGCCGCGCGCCCGCGAGCGACATCTCGGCGGCGAGCCCCTCGAGCGCGTAGTCGCCCTGGCCGATGCCCGTCGCGGTGAACGTGTTCGTCGTGGCGAGGTCGGCGCCGGCGCCGAAATACGCATCGTGGATCTCGGAGACGAGCTCCGGCCGAGTCAGGTTGAGCAGGTCCGGGTCGCCGCGGACGTCGCGGGGATGGTCACGCAGGCGATCGCCGCGGTACTCGGCTTCGGTGAGCCCGCGCCGATGGATGAGGACGCCCCACGCTCCGTCGTGGATCACGATCCGGCGGTCGAGGATCTCCTTCAGCTGGTCCGCTGCGCTCACCGTCTCTCCTTCGGCGCCGGGCCGCCTCGTGCCTAAGAGAGGAGCCGGCCGGTGCGCGCGGGGCTCTTTAGGCGTTTGGTGACCCGGTCGCCAAGCTGCCGTTCAAAGCTCTCCGGGACCCTCACGATAGCGACACGGGCCGCGTTGTCTCCACGCTGCCTTCTGGCTCTACAACGGTGCGCTGCCCTTGCTCGGCCGGGGCCGGGCTTTGCCCGGCGGGAGGCCGACTCGGGCAGACCCGTGAGCGACGGAGAAGGAGGGGGCTCGTGGGGGAATCATCGGTTCCCCCACGTTTGCTCAGCCGGTCGTGCGGCCGGACACGCTGAGCTGGTTCTCCGCGTGCCTGATCCGCTGCTCGAGCTGCCAGCGGTCGGCCGTCGAGTCGCCGGCCTCGACCTTCGCGAGCTCCGCCTGTGCCGCTTCGAGCTGCTGGCGGGCGCGGTCGTCGTCGATCTCCTTCACCGACACCGCGTCGTCCACGAGCGCCAGCGCGCGATCGAGCTCCACCTTGAAGAAACCCGGGCCGGTCGCGAACTCGAGCACCTCGTTCGCCCCGACGTGGACGCGGGTCGATCCCGCCTTGAGGGTCGCGACGAGCGGCGCGTGGCGCGCGAGCACGCCGATCTCGCCGGCCGCGCCCGGGACGATCAGCATGTGCGCGTCGCCCTGGAAGACGGGTCCGTCGGGCGTGACGAGCTCGACGTCGAACGTCGGATGGTCGGTGGCGTCGGCCACGCTAGGCGGCGACCTGCTCCATGGAGCGCGCCCGCTCGACGACGTCCTCGATCGGGCCGACCATGTAGAACGCCGACTCGGGCACGTCGTCGTGGTCGCCGCGGATGATCGAGTCGAAGCCGGCGATCGTGTCCTCGAGCTTCACGTACTTGCCCGGCGTGCCGGTGAACTGCTCGGCGACGAAGTTGGGCTGCGACAGGAAGCGCTCGACCTTCCGCGCCCGCGAGACCACGAGCTTGTCCTCGTCCGTCAGCTCGTCCATCCCCAGGATCGCGATGATGTCCTGGAGGTCCTTGTAGCGCTGGAGGATCTGCTGGACGCTCGTCGCGACGCGGTAGTGGTCGTCCGAGACGATCCCGGGCTGGAGCGCGCGCGACGTCGAGTCGAGCGGGTCCATCGCAGGGTAGATGCCCTTCTCCACGATCGCCCGCGAGAGCGTCGTCGTCGAGTCGAGGTGGGCGAACGTGTTCGCCGGAGCGGGGTCGGTGAGGTCGTCGGCCGGCACGTAGATCGCCTGCACCGAGGTCACGGAGCCGGTCGTCGTCGACGTGATGCGCTCCTGCAGCTGCCCCATCTCGGTGGCGAGCGTCGGCTGGTAGCCCACCGCGCTCGGCATCCGGCCGAGCAGCGCCGAGACCTCGGAGCCGGCCTGGACGAAGCGAAAGATGTTGTCGATGAAGAGGAGGACGTCCTGCCCCTCGTCGCGGAAGTACTCCGCCATCGTCAGCCCCGAGAGGCCGACGCGGAGGCGCGCGCCCGGCGGCTCGTTCATCTGGCCGTAGACGAGCGCGACCTTGTCGATCACGCCCGACTCGGTCATCTCGATCTTCAGGTCCGTGCCCTCGCGCGTTCGCTCCCCCACCCCGGCGAACACCGA
>DASXAW010000009.1:0-7847 GCA_036406535.1 Gaiella sp. | reverse complement strand
GCGCAGCCAGCGGAACTCGTCCGGGTGCACCCAGCGGTCGATCCTCGCGTGCTGCGAGGACGGCTGCAGGTACTGGCCGATCGTGACGACGTCGACGCCGTTCGCGCGCAGGTCGCGCATCGTGTCGACGACCTCGTCGTTCGTCTCGCCGAGCCCCACGATGATCCCCGACTTCGTCATCACGGGGTAGTCGGCGACCTCCTTCGCGCGACGGAGAAGCCAGAGGGCCTTCTCGTAGCTCGCCTTGGCCCCGCGCATCCTGCGGTGGAGCCGGCGCACCGTCTCGATGTTGTGGTTGAAGACCTCCGGCCGCGCGCCGAGCACGGTCCCGAGCGCCTGCTCCTCGACGCCGAGGAAGTCGGGCGTCAGCACCTCGACGGACGACTCCGGGACCTTCGCCTTGAGCGCCCGGATCGTGGCGGCGAAATGGGCCGCGCCCCGATCCGGAAGGTCGTCGCGATCCACCGACGTCACGACCACGTGCTTGAGCCCCATCGTCGACGCGGCCTGCGCGAGCCTCAGCGGCTCCAGCGGATCCGGTGCGTGCTCGGGCTTCCCGGAGTGGACGTAGCAGTAGCGGCACGCGCGCGTGCACGTGTCGCCGAGGATCTGGAACGTCGCGGTGCCGCGCCCCCAGCACTCGCCGATGTTCGGGCAGCGCGCCTCCTCGCAGACGGTGACGAGGCTCGCGCCGTGCAGGAGCTTGCGCACGTCGTAGTAGCGCCCGTCCGCGCTCGGGGCGCGCACCTTCATCCATTCCGGGCGGCGTGGCCGCTCGGCGACGGGCAGCGAGGTCTGCATCGCCTTCATCTTATGGACGGCACGCTGGGTCCCTGCCTCGCCTCAGCGCGCCGAGAGGCGCTCGTGGACCGGCTGCGGCCACAGACCGGCGCCCTCCTCCGCGGGCAGCTCCTCGAGCTCGAGGCCGAACACCTCGGCGACCGCATCAGCCGCGGCGGGACGGACGTCGCCGACCGTGATCGGCTCGCCCAGCTCGGCCGCCATCGACGTGAACTGCGCGTTGTCGAGGCCGCACGCGGTGATCCACTGCGTGAACGGCGCCGGGTCGAGGTCGACGTTGAGCGCATATCCGTGTGTCGTCACCCAGCGCGACGCGTGGACGCCGATCGACGCGATCTTGCGCGGCCCGGCGCTCCCGGAGGGCGGCAGCCAGACGCCGGTGAGCCCCGCGTAGCGCGTGGCCCCGAGCCCGAACGCCGCAAGCGTGCGGATGATCGCCTCCTCGAGGTCGCGCACGTACTTCTTCAGATCACGGCCATGCCGGTTGAGATCGAGGATCGGGTAGCAGACGAGCTGGCCGGGGCCGTGGTACGTCGACTTGCCTCCCCGGTCCGTCTCGACGACCTCCACGTCGATCCCGTCCGGCAGGTGGAGCTCGCTCGCCTCGTCGGTGCGGCGGCCGAGCGTCACGACCGGCTCGTGCTCGAGGAGGATCACCGTGTCGGGGATCGCGCGCTGCGAGACGGCGCCGGCGAGCGACCGCTGGAGCGCGAGCGCCTCGGCGTACGGAACCCGGCCCGGCAGGTCGAGCAGGTACGCGCCGGTCGTCACGTCTGTATGGCTTGCCGGCGACGCTCGGTTGCACGCCGGAGGCCGGCTTTGCCGGCCGAGAGGCATGCGGGGGGTGTTCTGTGGACGGCGGTGAAGGAGGGGGTTCGTGGGGGAACCATGGGTCCACCCACGCTAGTCGGCCCAGCCTTCGAGCCGCGCGCGCAGGTCGCGGAGGAAGCCGCCGCTGTAGGCGCCGTCGACGAGCCGGTGGTCGTACGTGAGCGTGACGTTCATCATCGGGCGAATCGCGATCACATCCTGTCCGAGGGCGTCCTGCACGACCCAGGGCCGCTTGACGAGCGCGTACGTGCCGAGGATCGCCGCCTGCGGCTGGCTGATCACCGGCGTCCCGTGGAAGGTGCCGTACCCGCCTGGATTCGTAATCGTGAACGTGCCCCCCTGGACGTCGTCGGGCATGAGCTTCTTCGTCCGTGCCCGCTCGGCGACGTCGGCGATCGCGCGCGCGATCCCGAGCAGGTTGAGGTCCTGGGCGTTCCGGATCACGGGGACGATGAGACCCTTCCCCTCTTCGAGGGAGACGGCGATCCCGACGTTCACGAACGAGCGCGTGACGATCTTCTCGCCGCGGAGCTCTCCGTTGACCCAGGGCCAGTCCCTGAGCGTCTCGACGGCGGCCTTCGTCACGAACGCGAGGTAGGTCGGGTTGACGCCGTACGCGTGCTGGTACTCCTGCTTGAGGCGCTCGCGCGCCGCGACGACCCTGGACATGTCGACCTCGATCGCGCTCGTCACGTGCGCCGAGGTGTCGAGCGAGCGCCGCATGTGCTCGGCGATCCCGCGGCGCATCGCGTTCATCGGCTCCTCGTGCTCCGTGCCGGCCGCCATCACCGGAGTGGGCGGCTGCACGGGAGTCGGCGCGGGGGCAGCCGGCGGCGGTGCCGCGGGCGGCGCGGGCGCAACCGGCGCAGGCGCAACCGGCGGAGGCTCGGCAGCCGGGGGTGCCGGAGGAGGCGGCGGAGCCGTGGGCGGCTCCGCCGCTGCGGGCGCAGGCGCCTCGGCCGGCGGCGGGGCCGCGGGCGCAGGAGCAGGAGCAGGAGCCTCGGCGGCCACGGGCGCGGCCGCCGCACCCGACTCGATGAAGGCGAGGATGTCCTTCTTCGTCACTCGGCCGCCCTGGCCGGTCCCTGCGATCGCTCCCGGGTCGACGCCGTGCTCGGCGGCGATGCGTGCGACGACGGGAGAGATGAAGGTCTTGCCGTTGCCGGAGCTCGCCGGCGCGGCGGTCGCCGCCGCGGGCGCGGGCGCGGCGGGCGCGGGAGGAGGCTCGGCCGCCGCATCGGCCGCGGGCTGTGGCGGGGGCGCGGCAGCGGGCTCCTGCGGTGCGGCGGGCGCCTGCGCGACGGGCTCGGGCTGCGGAACCTCCTCGGCCGGGGGCGCCTGCGCGACGGGCTCGGGCTGCGGGACCTCCTCTGCCGGGGGCGCCTCGGGCGACGGCGCCGCGGGCGCCTCAGGCTCCGGCGGCGCAGCCCCGGCAGGCGCGATCACGGCGAGCACGGTGCCGACCTCGACCGTCTCCCCCTCCTGCACGCGGACCTCGGCCAGCACGCCCTCACCCGGGCTCGGCACCTCCGTGTCGACCTTGTCGGTCGAGATCTCGAGGAGCGGCTCGTCGAGCGCGATGCTCTCGCCCGGCTGCTTGAGCCAGCGAGTGATCGTCCCCTCGGAGACGGAGACGCCCATCTGCGGCATCACGACCTCGACCTGGGTTCCGGTGCTCACGTCGTCCTCCTGTCGGAGACTCGTCCTCAGTATGCGGCCAGGTCGCGGAGGGCCGTTGCGACGTCGTCGACCTGCGGGATGTACGCCTTCTCGAGCGACGGCGCGAACGGCACAGGCGCATCGGGCGCCGCGATGCGGCGCACGGGCGCGTCGAGTTGCTCGAACGCATCCTCGACGATCGTCGCAGCGATCTCCGCCCCGAACCCGCCGGTTCTCGTGTCCTCGTGTAGGACGAGGGCCTTCGAGCAGCGCGTGACGCTCTCGAGCACGGCCTCACGGTCCCAGGGGATCAGCGTGCGGAGGTCGAGCACCTCGACCGAGACGCCCTCGTCTGCGAGCCGCGTCGCGGCCTCGTCGGCCGTGTAGACCATCGCGCCCCAGGTGATCACCGTGACGTCGTCGCCCTGGCGATGCACCCGCGCCTTGCCGAACGGCGTCGTGTAGCGGTCCTCCGGCACCTCGCCCTTGATCCGCCGGTAGAGGTGCTTGTGCTCGAAGTAGAGGACGGGGTTCGGGTCCTCGATCGACGTCGCCAGCAGGCCCTTGGCGTCCTCGGGCGTCGCGGGGCACACGACCTTCAGACCGGGGATGTGTGCGAACGTCGACTCCGGGTTCTGCGAGTGGAACGGGCCGCCCGAGAAGCCGCCGCCGGAGGGGAGGCGCAGCACGATCGGGATCGGCGTACCGGTGCGGTAGCGCTGCTTCGCGGCCACCGTGACGAGGTGATCCCAGGCGCACGAGACGAAGTCCGCGAACTGCATCTCGGCGACGGGGCGCATGCCCATCAGGGCCGCGCCGGTCGAGCCGGCGACGATCGCGGTCTCGGAGAGCGGCATATCGAGCACGCGGTGCGCGCCGAACTCCTCCTGGAAGCCCTGGGTCACCTTGAAGGCGCCGCCGTAGACGCCGACGTCCTCGCCGAGCACGAACACGCGCTCGTCGCGCTGCATCTCCTGCCGCAGCCCGTCCGAGATCGCCTGCAGGTACGTCTTCTCGGGCATCAGCGGTGGTGGGGGGTGTCGAGCTCGTCGGTCGTCGCGAACACGCCGTCGGTGACGGTCGAGGGATCCGGGAGCGGCGACTCCTCGGCGCGCTGCATTGCCTCGTGCAGGAGCCGCTTGACGCCGGCCGTGATGTCCTCTTCCTCGTCGTCGCTCATCGAGCCCGTGTCGCGGAGCCAGCCTCGGAAGCGCTCGATCGGGTCGCGCCGCGCCCACTCCTCGAAGAGCTCCTTCGGGACGTAGAACGCGTCGTCGTGGACCGCGTGGCCTTCCATGCGGAGAGTCACGGACTCGATCAGCGTCGGCCCGCCGCCCTCGCGCGCCTTCTCGATCGCGCGCTTCGTCTCGCGGTAGACGGCGAGCACGTCGGTGCCGTCGACCACGACCCCGTCGAAGCCGTACGCGGCAGCCCGGTCGGCGAGATGCTCGACGGCGTACTCGAGGTGCGACGGAGTCGAGTACGCCCACTGGTTGTTGTCGATCACGAAGACAACGGGCAGACGGCGGACGCCGGCGAGGTTCATGCCCTCGTGCGCATCGCCGCGCGACGACGCGCCCTCGCCGCACCACGCGACGGCGACCCGCCGCTCGTCGCGGATCCTGAACGCGAGCGCCATGCCGACCGCGACGGGCAGCATCGCGGGCAGGTGGCTCACCATGGTGTGGAGCCCGAGTCGCGCGTCGCCCATGTGGATGTTCCCGTCCCGGCCGCGCGTCGGGCCGTCCTCGCGGCCCATGTACTGGGCGAAGATGCGCCAGGGCTCGATCCCACGCGTGACGTGGACGCCCAAGTCGCGCTGGAGCGGCGTCCCGACGTCGTTCGGGCCCATCGCGGTCGCCACGCCCACCGCCGACCCCTCGTTGCCGCGGCCGGTGTAGAAGGACCCCGGGATCTTCCCCTGCTTGTAGAGGATGTGGCCCCGCTCCTCGATCCCGCGGGTGATCAGCATGTTGCGGTAGATCCCGAGCAGGTCCTCGCGGTCGAGGCCCGCTTCCTTTACCTGCTGCAGCGTCTCGACCGGCTCGGCCTCGCGAACTGCCATGTGGGCTTCGCTCCCCTTCCTGGGCGACGTCCACGTGACTCTAGCGACTGCCCCGGAGGGGGTGGACACACCGCCGACGCCCGTCGGGCGGCCGTACCATGACCCTCGTGGACGGTGGTTCCGTGACGCGCGGCGAGCGGCCGGAGCCGGGCTCGGCCCGGCGGGAGGCCATCGAGCTGTGACCCGTGCACCGCGCGAGAGGAGGGGGTCCGCGGGGGAACCAGGGGTTCCCCCGCGCAGGAACTGGATCCAGGAAGAGCGTCGCCGGACGCTGGGCGACTGGGTCGCGTTCTGCCCCGTGTGCGGGCACGTCGTCCGCTATTTCGAGGACCACGAGGAGCTTCGGCCGACGGTTTGCCCGCAGTGCGCGACCGCCCTCGTCGCGCGCTGCCCGTCGTGCGACGCACGGATCCCGTCCGCCTTCCAGGTCGAATGCGAGGAGTGCGGCGCGCCGCTCCGCCCGAACGAGCTCTTCGGCGCCGCGATCCGGCGCCCCGGCCGGTAGGACGCGCCCGCCGGCGCCGGAGGGCGACGGGTGTGCCCTGCCGTAAGGCGGGGATCGAGCCGCGGGGTTCCGCTCCCTGCGGAATCCCGCTCGGCTAGAACATCGTCCCGACGATCTGCGAGAACTTGATCACCGTGACGGTGTCGTCGTCGGCCACCGGGCGGTTGTAGAGCCGCGAGAGCCACTCGGTGAACTCGTCGAGCCGCCGGATCTCCGGGTTGTCGTGCTCGATCTCGCGCGGCGAGAGCTCGGCGAGCGGCTTCACCTCGACCTTGTCGATCACCGCGTCGAAGACCTTCTCCCGCTGCCCGTACCGCGCGCCGACGAGCACCGTGACGATCATCCCCTTGCGGTACTTCGTCGACTTGTCGCCGAGGCGGATCGTCACGGTCTTGCGCCCCGTCCGCAGCTGGTCGGCGACCACGGGCGAGTAGAAGTTCAGGGCGAACGTCGGCACTCGGCGCGAGTCTAGGAGAAAGCTTCCGCGAGCGCATCGCGCGCGCGTGACGCCATGTCCCGCTCCCCACGGTAGGACAGCGTGGCCGGCGCGTCGTCGAGCGGGATCCACCGCGCCTCCGCGACCTCGATCTCCATACCGGCGGGCAGGGCGCCGATCCGGCCTCCCGCCGCGCGCAGCAGGAAGAAGGAGACGACCTTGAACACCCGCTCCCCGTCCCACGTGTACACGTAGCGGACGTCACCGAGCTTGCGGTCGAGCCTCGCCCGTACGCCGGTCTCCTCCCAGGCCTCGCGAACGGCCGTCTCCGGGCCGCGCTCACCGTCGTCGATCAGGCCCTTCGGGAGCGCCCAGACGACCTTGGCGTCGTCGCGCCGGGGCCGCACGAGGGCGACCCACCAGCGTCCGCGCATGCGGCGGACGACCACGCCCCCGGCCGAGAACTCGCGGCGCATGGTGCCAGTGTGCACCCGCGCCGCACCGCTGCGACGCATGGGTCGGGCAGGACCGGCCCGTCGTGCTATAACGCACTCGGCACTCTCGGATGACGAGTGCCAGCTTGGAGTGTCAACGCATGTTGAGGAGGCATACGCATGGATCTGCAGCCCCTTGGTGACCGACTCATCGTCGAGGTGCTCGACGAAGAGGACGTCACGGCGAGCGGCATCGTGCTGCCCGACACCGCGAAGGAGAAGCCGCAGCGCGGCAAGGTCCTCGCGGTCGGCCCCGGCCCGCGCGACGAGGACGGGGAGTACATCAAGATGGACCTGGAGGAGGGTGACGAGATCATCTTCTCCAAGTACGGCGGGACCGAGATCAAGCTCGGCTCCGACGAGGTCCTGATCCTGCGCGAGTCGGACGTCCTGGCGAAGGTCGTCGGCGACCGCGCGGGCGTCTAGGAACATTCGAGGAGGAGAGAGAGACGATATGGCTCACAAAGAGCTGAAGTTCAACGAGGACGCCCGCCGGTCGCTCGAGCGGGGGGTCAACACCCTCGCCGACGCGGTCAAGGTGACGCTCGGCCCGAAGGGCCGGTACGTCGTCCTCGACAAGAAGTTCGGGGCGCCGACGATCACGAACGACGGCGTCACGATCGCCCGCGAGATCGAGGTCGAGGACCCGTTCGAGAACCAGGGCGCGCAGCTCGTCCGCGAGGTCGCGACCGCGACCAACGACGTCGCCGGCGACGGCACGACGACCGCGACCGTGCTCGCGCAGGCGATCGTCCGGGAGGGTCTCAAGAACGTCGCCGCGGGCGCGAACCCGATGGGTCTCAAGCGCGGCATCGAGCAGGCGGTGGAGAAGGTCGTCGACGACCTCAAGAAGCAGTCCGTGGAGGTGTCCGGCAAGGAGGACATCGCCCGCGTCGCGACCATCTCGTCGCGCGAGCGCGAGATCGGCGACGTGATCGCAGACGCGATCGAGAAGGTCGGCAAGGACGGCGTCGTGAACGTCGAGGAGGGCCAGACGTTCGGGCTCGACCTCGAGTTCACCGAGGGCATGCAGTTCGACAAGGGCTACCTGTCGCC
>DASXAW010000008.1:0-7781 GCA_036406535.1 Gaiella sp. | reverse complement strand
GTCCGACTGCCCCTTTCGCTGTACAACTGGCCGCGCGGAACGGGCATCGACATGGCGCCCGAGCTCATCGCGCGTCTCTCGGAGATCGACACCGTCGTCGCGATCAAGAACTCGACGTCGAGCCTCGCCGCCTTCGTCCGGACGTTCTTCGCGCTCGGCGACCGCCTGCGCATCTTCGGATTCGGCGCCGACGAGCTCAGCATGACGCTGCTCCTCCACCACGGCGGTGACGGCACGATCGGCGGGGGCGGCGCGCTCGGGCGGGATCATCCCGACTACTTCAACCACCTCTGGGCAGGCGACCTCGAAGCCGCACAGGCGTGCGGCGACCGCGACAAGCGCTTCTTCGAGTTCTCCATGTATCCGGACTTCAGCCCGAAATTCGCGTCGGTGCAGGCGGTCATGAAGGCGGCGTTGAACGTCAGAGGGCTTCCCGGGGGCTATCCACGGCCTCCCTATCTGCCACTCGACGACGACGAGCTGGAGAAAGTGGTCGTCTTCATGTCGGAGCTCGATCTCGTGCCTGCGCCGGCGTGAGAATCGGCTAGGCGCGTAGATCGACAGCGCGATAGCCGCCCGAGCCGTCGTGCGCGACCCGGAAGGCATGTGGTCCCGCGCCGTGCGTGATCGCCGTGCGGGCGCCCGACTCTGCGAGCTTCCCGAGGACGCGACGCCGCGTGGCGAGGGCGGTCTTGCCGTCGGCGTCCGAGGAGGTGTCCCACTCGGGATGCGCGACGTGCTCGATGTTGTGGAACGTGTCGGCTGCGAACACGAACGGATCCTCGCCCGAGACCTCGACGCACATGTGGCCCACGCGGTGCCCCGGCGCGCTCCGCACCGTGATTTCCTCCGCGACCGTCTCGCCGTCGCTCACCGCGTCGAGCCGGCCGATCCCGTCGAGCAGCGCGAGCAGCCGGGTACCGACGTTGTCGGGCGCATCGGGGTCGGCGGCGCGGGCGGCCGCGACCGCGTCCTCGTGGACGACGACGCGGGAGTTGGGAAACGCCGGCGCGAGCTCGTCGGGCCAGGTTCCGGCGATCAGCCCGCCGGCGTGGTCGTAGTCGAGGTGCGTGAGGATGACGAGATCGACGTCCGCCGGCGCGACGCCGACGGACTCGAGTGCCGCCTCGGTGTCCCCGTGAATTCCCTCGAACGGCCACCACGCCGTCGTGAACCCGGGGCCGGCGTCGACGAGAACGGTCTGCGTCGGGCTTCGGAAGACGACGACGTTGATCGGCGACCACGCCCATTCGGGATACCCCGGGCCGATCCACGCGCCGGGATGGATGGACGCTCCTACCTCCACCAGCGACACGCGCCATCGGCCCGCCGGCGCGATCGGGTCGGCGCCGGTCCTCACGCGAGCACCGCGTCCGGGAGCGCCATCCCGACGACCCAGCGCGGCGCGTTGACGATCTCGTGGATGCGAAGGTCGCCCGCGACGCTGAGCAACGCATAGGCCTCCTCCGCGCCGAGGCCGAGGCCGGAGAGGCGCTCGATCATCGCGCGCGCGGCGCCGCGCGCGGCTTCGTGCAGGTCCTCCGCGACTCCCGTTGCGATGTGGACGCGACCCTCGGCTGCCGGCGCGAGCTCCGGGACGAGAAGCTGCGGCGCGTCGATGCGCATGTCGCGCCTGACGCCGAGTCGGAGCACGATCTCCATTCCCGTCTCGATCGCGCTCCCGCAGACCTCCCCGTCCCCCTGGGCGGCGTGCCCGTCGCCCGCGGAGAACAGTGCGCCCTCGACAGCGACCGGCAGGAAGAGCGTGGCTCCGGCGGTGAGGTGCCGGACGTCGATGTTGCCGCCGAACCGCGAGGGTGGGATGACCGAGTGCGGCCCCGGGCTCTCCGGAGCGACGCCGATCGTTCCGGGGAACGGGCGGCTGGGCAGCTCGAACCGGTCGCCGAAGAGCACCCGCCCGTTCTCGATCCGCGAAATGCGGAGCCACGGCTCCGGGAAGTCGTCGGCGAGGAGCCCGAACCCCGGGACGATCGCCGTCCAACCCCAGGCTCGCGTGCGCACCTCGAGCACCTCGACCTCGAGCACGTCGCCGGGTCGTGCTCCTCCGACGAAGACGGGGCCGGCGACGGGGTTCATCAGGTCGAAGTCGAGGGAGTCGAGGTCGGCGACGACAGCGTGCTCGCCGATCTGGTCGCGCGAGGCGTCCGGCACGTGGAGCTCGACGACGTCGCCGTCATCGACCTCGAGCGCCGGCTCGAGCGCGCGGTCCCAGACGCCGTGGAACGACGAGCACAGATGGCGGGCGCTCCCAGGCTGTCCTGTGACGGTCATCATCGGCCGAGGTACGCGCGCTTGAGATCGTCGCTCGCGAGGAGCGCGTCTGCCTTGTCCGCGAGGGCGATCACGCCCGTCTGGAGGACGTAGCCCCGGTCGGCGATCGACAGCGCCATGTTCGCATTCTGCTCCACGACGAGCACCGCGACTCCTGTCGCGTTCACCTCGCGGATGATCTCGAAGTTCTGCTCCACGAGCGCCGGCGCGAGCCCCATCGACGGCTCGTCCATCAAGAGCAGACGCGGGCGGGACATCAGCGCGCGGCCCATCGCCAGCATCTGCTGCTCGCCGCCGGACAGCGTCCCGGCGAGCTGGGCGCGGCGTTCGTAGAGCCTTGGGAAGAGGGCGTGGACGCGCTCGCGGGTCTCGTCGATGCCATCGTCCTCCCGGAGGTGCGCACCCATCTCGAGGTTCTCCGCGACCGTCATCGGCGCGAAGACGCGTCGGTTCTCCGGGACGATCGCCATGCCGCGCTTGATCCGATAGGCGGTCGGCCGGTCGGTGACGTCCTCGCCCTCGAGCTCGACGCTGCCGCTTCGCGGGCGCACGAGACCGAGCGCCGTCTTGAGCGTCGTGGACTTGCCCGAGGCATTTCCTCCGAGCAGGCAGACGACCTCGCCCTCGGCGACCTCGATCGTCACCCCCTCGAGGATCCGGATCTCGCCGTAGTACGTCGTGACGTCGTCGAGCCGGAGCAGCATCGTCATCTCGCCGTCGCCGCCCCCTTCCCGAGGTAGGCCTCGATCACGGCGGGATGCGTGGCGACGTGCTCGAACGAGCCCTCCGCGATGACCGTGCCGTGGTCGAGCGCGACGACGCGGTCGGAGACGCCCTCGACGACGTGCATGTCGTGTTCGATCACGACCACCGTGAAGCCGGCCTCGTCGCGCAGTCGCGCGGTCAGCTCCGTGATCTCGTGCGTCTCGTGCGGGTTCATCCCGGCCGCGGGCTCGTCGAGCAGCAGGACGCGGGGTCTCGTCGCCATCGCGCGAGCGATCTCCAGCCTCCGCCGGTTCGCGTACGACAGGCTGTAGGCGGGCTGCTCCAGCCTGAACCCGACGAGCCGCTCGCCGAAGAACGAGAGGAGCTCCTCTGCGAATCGCTGTTCCTCCGACTCCTCCGCCCTGGCGCCTCGCGTCTGCACGATGGCCTGCCAGGGTCGTGTGCGGGTCCGCCCGTACCCACCCACCATCACGTTCTCCCGCACGGACATGTTCAGGAAGAGCCGGATCGACTGGAAGGTCCGGGCGGCGCCCATCGTGGCGATCCGGTGCGGCGGGAGCCCGACGATGTCCTCACCTGCGAGTCGGATCGTTCCGTCGTCCGGCGCATACACCCCCGTGACGAGGTTGAACACCGTCGTCTTGCCGGCCCCGTTCGGCCCGATCAGGCTGACGATCTCGCCCTCCTCGACCACGAGGTCGAGGTTCTGGATCACGCGGAGGCCGCCGAACGACTTCGAGACGCCGCGCAGCTCGAGCAGCGGCGCCATCAGACGCGCTCCACGCGAGGGGTGCCGAGCAGCCCGTGCGGCCGGGAGATCATCATCACGATGAGGAGGACGCCCAGGAGCAGCTGGCGCGTGATCGACGGCTCGTCCACGAGCCGGTTCTCCCAGACGAACGCCGCGAGGTAGAGGAGCGGGACCAGGAGGATCGTGCGTGTCCGCGCCGACACGCGCGTGAGCGCGACGACGCCGACCACGAGCGCGCAGAACGCCCAGTTCCCGATGGTCGTCGGATCCTCGGGGAGCACGACCCAGGACTCGATCGCGGAGCCGAACAGGCCGCTCGCCTGTACCTCGCCCGCGACCGAGTCGGGCCAGATCGCGCCGACGACGACGTGCACGACGAAGCCGAGCGCCACGGTCGCGCCGACGACCGCCGCGAGCGTCCTCCAGGGGCGCACCTTCGCGATCAGCGTGACGGCGATCACGCCGTAGAACGCCGCGCTCGCCTGACCCGGGTCACGCAGCAGGTCGAGCACGAGCGTCACGACGATCCCGCCCGCGACCGCCCCGGCGAGGCTGCCGCTCCCGCCCAGGATCAGTGCGGCGTAGATCACGATGAGGAACTGGATCTGGAAGTTCAGCGGGTAGACGCCGAGCTGGAACGAGGCGAACACGCTGCCCGCCAGCCCGGCGACCGCCGCGCCCGTCGCGAACGCCATCAGCTTCAGCCGCCTGATCGGGACGGTCATGATCTCGGCGGCCAGCGGGTCGTCGCGGAGCGCCCGCCAGGCGCGCCCGGTCCGAGACCGGTCGACGAGGTACAGCATCGTCACGATGAGCGCGACGAGCGCGAGCAGCAAGTAGAAGTACGACGCCGGGCTCGAGAACTCGAAGCCGAGGAACGAGAAGGGTTCGACGCCGGAGATCCCGTTCGGCCCGCCTGTCAGGTCGACGCCGAGCCGGTCGAAGTTGAGCGCCAGCTCGAGGAAGATCTGGCTGAAGAAGAGCGTGACGATCGCGAGGTAGTCGCCGCTCAGCCGCCAGGACGGGAGCCCGAGCAGAAGCCCGAGGAGTCCGGTCGCGAGGATCACGATCGGTACGGCCAGGAGCGTTGGGAGGTGGACGCCGAGTTGATCCGAGGAGAGGAGCGCGAACGTGTACGCCCCGAACCCGTAGAAGGCGACGAAGCCGAGGTCGAGGAGGCCGGCCCACCCGACCGAGACGTTGAGCCCGACGGCGAGGAGCGCCAGCAGCAGCCCGTTCACGCCGATGCGGACGAGGAAGTCGGAGCTGACGACGAGCGGCACGAGCGCGGCGAGCGCCACGATGAGTCCGAGGCGCGCGAGCGGCGGCAGCGAGTCCCAGCGTCGCTTTCCCCGGCCCCACCAGCCGCGAGGCCCCTCGGTTCGCGACTCCGCCGTCTCCACCCACCGATCCGAGCCGATCGACATCCGGTCAGACCTTCCCCACCGCGGGCCGACCGAGCAGCCCGGTCGGACGGACGACCATCATCACGACGAGCACCGCGAAGACGATCACGTTCTGGAACGTCGACGAGATGTACGCGGCGGTGAACGACTCCGCCAGTCCGACGAGCATCCCGCCGAGCATCGCTCCGGGGATGCTCCCGATGCCGCCGATCACGGCGCCGGTGAACGCCTTGAGGCCGGCGACGAAGCCCATCAGCTGGAACACCCGGCTGAAGACGAGGCCGGCCATCACGCCGGCGATGCCCGCGAGCACCCCACCGACGAAGAACGCGATCATGATCGTGCGGTCGACGTCGATGCCGATCATCTGCGCGCCCTCGCGATCGTAGGAGACGGCCCGCATCGAGCGACCCAGCTTCGAGCGACCGACCCAGAGCGTCAGCGCGACCATCACGGCGACGGTCGCCACGATCACGATGATCCGGATCAGCGAGATGTTGAGGGGGCCCGCGTGGATTCCGCTCGTGAACGGGATGAAGCTCGACGCGTCGTAGTTGCGGATGTCCGGGCCGAGCAGGAGCAGCACCGCGTTCTGGAGGAAGACGGACACGCCGAGCGCCGTGATCAGCGGCGCGATCCGGGAGGCCTCGCGCAGCGGCTTGAAGGCGATGCGCTCGATCGCGACGGAGAGCACGCCCGACCCGAGCGCCGCCGCGACGAACATCAGGAGCAGGGCGAGCGGCACCGGGACGGCGAGCGCGGTGGGCCCGCCGAGCCCGCTCAGCACGCCGAAACCGATGAACGCGCCGACCATGTAGACCTCGCCCTGCGCGAAGTTCAGGAGGCCCAGGACGCCGTACACGATCGAGTAGCCGAGCGCGAGGAGCGCATACAGGCTCCCGAGCGTCAGGCCGTTGACCAGTTGCTGGATGAAGAAGTCCATGGAGAGGGCTGTGCGGGCCTCCCGGGCGCGCGCACCCGGGAGGCCCTCGACTCGCGAGCCGGCGCGCCTACGAGGGCGCGATCATGTACTTGCCGTCTTTGATCGTGTAGACGTAGAACTTCGCGTCCTTCATCTCGCCGTTCGACTCGAACTCGATCGGCTGGCCGAGAACCGACTCCTCGATGTTCGTGTTCTTCACGTTCTCCGCGACCGCGGCGACGTCGGGCGGGGAGCCTCCCTCGTCGCACGCCTTCTTGATCGCCTCGAGGACGACCTGAGTCGCCGGATACGTGGTGAGCCCGAATGCCCCGAACTGTCCGTACTTGTCCTCGAACTCCTTCACGAGGTCGTCGTACTTCGAGTCGTTCTGGATATCCGGCGAGAACGTCGAGATGTAGGAGCCATTCACATGGAAGTCCTGCGGCGAGAAGACACCGTCGCTGCCGAAGATCGCGGCCTTCTTCCCCTGCTCCGCCATCTGATCGCCGAACAGCTGCGCATTGGCGGCGAGCATCCACGGCAGGAACACCACGTCGGTGTCGTCGGAGATCTTGCTCACGAGAGCGGAATAGTCCGTGTTGTTCTGGCTGACCGAGTCACTCGAGACATCCACCCCGGCGTCCTTGAGTTTCGGCACGACGACGTCGGCGATGCCCTTCGAATACGCGCTCTGGTCGTCGATGACGAAGACCTTCTTGACCTTCAGCGTGTCGATCATGTACTGGGCGTCCTGAGAGCCCTGGAGGCTGTCGGGGGGAATGACGCGGTAGAAGGTCGGGTACTTGCCGTCGGTGAGTCGGGAGCTCGTCGCCGTCGACGAGACCATCGCGAGGCCGTCCTTTCCGAGAATCGGCCCCGCCGAATCGACAGTGCTGTCCGACTCCGGCCCGACGACGGCCACGATCTTCGAGTCCGACGCCCACTGCTGGGCGACGGTGGCCGCCTGCGCCGGGTCGAGCTGATCGTCGCCCTCGACGACCTTGATGTCCGTCCCGTTCTCCTGGTTGAACTGGTCGACGGCGAGTTGCGCCCAGTGGAGCATTTCGCGCCCCTGCGGGCCGGCGGCGCCGGTGAGCACGGTCATCACGCCGATGGATGCCTCGCAGGGGGTGCCGCTCGCCTCGGAGCTCCCACCGCTGTTGTCGTCCCCGCCGCACCCGGCCGCGAGGAGTGCCGCCGAGCCGACGACAGCGAGGAGCGCGGCCCCGACGCCCCTGCGTCGACTCGAGCCCTTGGAACGCCCGATCATCTGATCTCCTTCGTCTTGGTCGCAACGATGTCCACGGGACGCTGCGCCTGTGCGCGCGCTCCGGTCGACGGCTGTCTCCCTGCCGAGCGGCGACGGTCGTGCCGTGGGCGAGTCGGCCGTCTCGACGGTCGGGTCGAACTCCCTGCCCATCTCGTCCCCCCGGCCACCTCCCTGCCCGTGCGTGGGACCCGCTCGGCGAAGCGCCCGCGGGTGACATGACACTACTTCGGCCCCTCCACGACGTGCAACTGGAAGCGGGGCTGAGGCTTCTCAGCCGCGGACTCCAGACTGCTCGAGCGCCGCGCGCGCGTGCAGGCGAGGAAGTCGGGCAAGGCTTGCGGGGCAACCGGGGTCGACGCGGCCTGCTGGTGCGTCCAGAGAGTTCGCAAGACGATGTGACGACGCGCGAGCTCG
>DASXAW010000007.1:0-22147 GCA_036406535.1 Gaiella sp. | reverse complement strand
CCAGAAGCGGTTCAGGTTGGGCTCGTTGCCGACGATCAGGTGACGGATCGATGGCACCGCACGGACGACGCCCGCGGCGTACTGGGCGAACTGCGCCTGCGCCTCCGGGGTCAGCGGCGTGGTCTTCGAGCCGGGGCTCATCACCGTGACGTAGACGGTGACGCCGTAGCGGCGTGCCGCGTCGGTCACGTTTCTGAGGATTGCGACCTCCCCGGCGTCCGGCGCGGTCGCGGGCGGCACCCAGAGCGACGTGACCCGCACGGCGCGCATGCCCGCTGCGGCGAGGTCCGCCATCTTCTGCCGTGCGACGGCGGGGTCGGACTGG
Organism: Gaiella sp.; assembly: GCA_036406535.1. Taxonomy (GTDB): domain Bacteria; phylum Actinomycetota; class Thermoleophilia; order Gaiellales; family Gaiellaceae; genus Gaiella. The sequence goes on along the minus strand of DASXAW010000007.1, from coordinate 21,822 downwards.
CGGACGACGTCCTCAGCCGCTCCGAAGGCCATCTGCGGCCCGGCGCCGTGGCTGGTCTGCGCGCCTGCGAGGAAGACGAGCGCGAACGCGAGCGGTATCAGGCGACGCATGGTGGTCGGGCTACGCTAGCCGGAGTGGAGGAGGTGATTCGTAAGGATCTCGGGAGGCTTCCGTTAGGGCCGGGTGTCTACCTCTTTCGCGACGAGAACGACGAGGTCCTCTACATCGGCAAGGCGAAGTCGCTCAGGGCGCGTGTGCGGACGTACTTCGCAGGCGGCGACTCGCGCCCCGGGATCGGCGGTCTCGTCCGTCGCATCGCCCGCGTCGAGGTGATCGTCACGCAGAGCGAGGCGGAGGCGCTCCACCTCGAGCAGAACCTCGTGAAGCGGCACCGGCCGCCGTTCAACGTGCGGCTCCGCGACGACAAGTCGTTCCCGTACATCGCGGTGACCGTCTCCGATCCGTATCCGCGCGTGATGTTCACGCGAGAGCGCCACCGGCGCGGCACCGTCTACTTCGGCCCGTACGCGAACGCGAAGAAGGTGCGCGAGACCCTCGACGTCCTCAACCGCGTGTTCCAGTTTCGCCCGTGCGAGGGGCCGAAGCCCGGGCGACATTCGGGGATCCCGTGCCTCGACTACCACATCGAGCGCTGCACGGCCCCCTGCATCGGCGCGATCTCGCAGGCGGAGTACGGCGAGATCGTCGAGGGGGTGATCGAGTTCCTCTCGGGCGAGACGCGGCCGATCCGCCGGGCGCTCGAGCGCCGCATGCGGGAGGCGGCGGCGGAGGAGCGCTACGAAGAGGCGGCGCGGTACCGCAACCGCCTGCGCGCGATCGAGAGCCTCGCGCAGCGCCAGGCGGCCGACAAGCGCGCAGTCGGGACGATCGACGTGATCGGGCTCGCCGTCGAGGGCGACCGCGCGGCCGTGCAGCTCTTCCCGCTGCGCGACGGCAAGATGGTCGACCGCTTCGCCTTCCACCTGGAGAACGTCGACGGCCAGGATCGCGCGACGATCCTCGAGTCGTTCTGCGTCGAGCACTACGGCGGCGCGCCCGCCGTGCCGCCGCAGGTCGTCGTGCCGGACGACATCGGCGACACGGAGGCGCTCGCCGCGTACCTCGGCGACCTACGCGGGGCGCGCGTCGAGGTGCGGGCGCCGCAGCGCGGCGAGAAGCTGCGCCTCGTCCGCCTCGCGGAGGAGAACGCGCAGCTCGCGCTCGAGCACGATGCCTCCGCGGCGGAGCAGAGACGCCAGCGTCGCGTCGAGGCGCTCGAGCAGCTGCGCGAGTGCCTCAACCTGGAGAGCCTGCCTACCCGGATCGAGTGCTTCGACGTGTCGAACATCCAGGGCCGCGAGATCGTCGCGTCGATGTCGGTCTTCGTCGACGCGCAGGAGCGCCGCGCGCACTACCGGTCGTTCGCGGTACGCGGGCTGGAGGGCCAGGACGACTTCGCCTCGATGGCGCAGGTCGTCTCGCGCCGTTTCGCCCGGCTCCGCGACTCGGCTTCGCCGGAGCGCTACGACGAGAGCTTCGCCCAGATCCCGAACCTCGTGGTGATCGACGGCGGCAAGGGGCAGCTCGCGGCGGCGCTGGAGGCGATCCATTCGACCTTCGACGTGCCCCGCACCGCGGTTGTGGCGCTCGCGAAACGAGACGAGGAGGTCTTCGTGCCGGGGCAGTCCGAACCGATCCGGCTCGACCGGCACGATGCCGGTTTGCAACTTCTCCAGCGTGCTCGGGACGAGGCGCACCGGTTCGCGGTCGGCTTCCACCGCCGCCGGCGCGACACGCGCGCGTTCGAGTCGATCTTCGACGGCCTCGAGGGGATCGGGCCTGCACGGCGGCGCGCGATCCTCCGGCACTTCGGCTCGGCGGACGCGTTCCTCGACGCCTCGCGGGAGGAGCTCGAGGGCGTCCCCGGCCTGCCGGCGAAGACCGCGCGCGCCGTCTACGCGCAGCTGCACAAGGCGGGGAAGGGCTAGGTCGGCGGCGACTTCGCGTCCTGCGGGGGCGGCTGCACGACACCCCGGAAGCGCACGGTTCCGAGCGTGAGGAAGATCGCGGTGAAGCCCACGACTGCGTTCACCACGGTGAGGGTGAGCTTCATCCCGACGCTGAACGCGAGGAGCGTCGTCTGTGCGATGCCGGCGTTCCGGAATGCGTAGACCAGCAGGGCCTGTTCCGTGCCGATTCCCCCGGGCGTCGCGGGAACGAGCGTCGAGAGGCTCATGGCCGCCTGCACGAGCAGGACGTTCGTGATGCTCTGGTGGATGCCGAACGCGCCGAGGAAGAACCAGATCGTGGCGAAGCGGAACGCCCAGTCGCAGAGCTGCCAGAAGACCACCGTGCGGAAGTACCGCGACGGGGGGCTGAAGACCGCGAACGCCTGCTCGACCCGTGCGCGCAGCCGGTCCCAGTAGCGGTTCAGCAGGAGGACGGCGCCGCCGACGATCGCGGCGAGCGCGATCACGACGCCCGGATGGATGACGCCGTCCTCGAACGCCCACGAGTAGTCGAAGGACGGAAGCGCGGACAGCGCGTCGAGCGACGGGAGGAGTCCCTGCGTCAGCGCCCAGACGAACACGAGGAGCGACAGCCCGATGTCGACCGGCATGAGCACGAAGTTCGAAGAGATCACCGTCGTGTACGTGGAGCCCGGGATCGCGCGGTGGGCCATGTAGACGCGCACGACGTCGCCGCCGCGGGCGGGCAGGACCGCGTTCACGCCGACTCCCGCGACGTAGGCGGCGCCGATGGGCCGCCACGGCACCGGGCGGTCGGGGTAGGCCGCGGCGAGGATGTTCCGCCACGCGCGGCTGGTGCACGTGAGCTTCAGGAGCTGGCAGCCGATCGCCGCGAGCAGCGGCAGAACCTCGATCTCGGAGAGGAAGTGCCAGAAGTGCTCGCTGGCGTCCCGGATCGTCTCGAACACGGACTCACCGTAGCCGCGTCACGAGTCGTTCCGAGCCGCGGCCCGTGTGGAGCGATCGGCACCGAATCGGCACGCCTCGCCCCTTGACGAAAATCGGTGTCTGACACCGTTGCCTGTCGAGACGGCCGGAACGGACAGGTCGGTAGACACGCCGCTGAGCTCACGACGCACCGCCGGCGGCAGCGTCGACGCGCGGGATCCTGCATTGGCACGGCGATCGTGAGCTGTGGACGAATCGGCACGAAATCGACACGGTTCGCCCTTGACAAAAAACGGTGTCTGACACCGTTCGTTCGTGCACCCGTCCCTTCGGACGCCGTGCGGGCGCTATTCGTCCTTCGCCAGGAAGGGGTAGCGGTAGTCGGTCGCCGGGAGGAGGGTCTCCTTCACCGTTCTCGGGCTGACCCAGCGGATGAGGTTCCACATCGACCCCGCCTTGTCGTTCGTGCCCGAGGCACGGGCGCCGCCGAACGGCTGCTGACCGACGACGGCGCCGGTCGGCTTGTCGTTGACGTAGAAGTTGCCCGCGGCATAACGGAGCTCCTCGTGCGCCTGTCCGATCGCCTTCCTGTCGTTCGCGAAGACGGCGCCCGTCAGCGCATAGGTTCCGGTCTCGTCGACGAGTTTCAGGGTGTCGTCCCAGCGCTTCTCGTCGTAGACGTAGGCGGTCACGACAGGCCCGAACAGCTCATCGCGCATCAGCCGGAAGTCCGGGTCCTCGGTCTTGATCACGGTCGGCTCGACGAACCACCCCTCGCTGTCGTCGGTCGTGCCGCCGGTGACGATCTCGGCGCCCGCGTCACGCGCCTCGGTGATCGCCGCCGCCTGGGTGGCGAACGAGTTTCCGTCGATCACGGCGCCCATGAAGTTCGAGAAGTCGCGGACGTCGCCCATGCCGATCGACGACACGTCGCGCTCCAGGCCGGCTCGGATCTCCGGCCAGAGATTCGAGGGGATGTACACGCGCGAGGACGCCGAGCACTTCTGCCCCTGGTACTCGAAGGAGCCGCGCACGATCGCGGTGGCGACGGCGGCGGGATCGGCGGAAGGGTGCGCGAGGATGAAGTCCTTGCCGCCCGTCTCGCCCACGATCCGCGGGTAGTTGTGGTAGCGGTCGATGCCACCGCCGATCGTCCGCCAGATCGACTGGAACACGCCGGTCGAACCGGTGAAGTGAACACCGGCCAGCTCGGGGCTCTGGAGCGCGGCGTCGCCGAGAGTTGCGCCGGGGCCGAAGACGAGGTTGATCACACCGGGCGGCAGGCCCGCTTCCTCGAGGAGGCGGAGCGTGTACCACGCCGAGAGCGCCTGCGTCGAGGCAGGCTTCCAGACGACGCTGTTGCCCATCAGGGCGGGGGAGGTCGTGAGGTTCGCGCCGATCGCGGTGAAGTTGAACGGGCTGATCGCGAGCACGAAGCCCTCGAGGGGGCGGTACTCGAGCCGGTTCCAGACGCCGGGCGACGAGATCGGCTGCTCCTCGTAGATTCGGACGAGGTACTCGACGTTGAAGCGCAGGAAGTCGATGGTCTCGCACGCGGCGTCGATCTCCGCCTGATGGGCCGTCTTCGACTGGTTGAGCATCGTCGCCGCATTGAGCGTCGACCGCCACGGGCCGGCGAGCAGCTCCGCTGCGCGAAGGAAGACCGCAACACGCTCGTGCCAGGGCGTCGAGGACCAGCCCTCATGCGCTTCACGCGCCGCTGCGATCGCGCGCTCCATGTGCGACGCGTCGCCCTTCGCGACGTCGGCGAGCACGTGGTCCCGGTCGTGCGGCATCACCGCGTCGAACGTTTCGCGCGTCTCGACGCGCTCGCCGCCGATCACGAGCGGGACGGCGATCCGCTCTCCGGACATCTCGGCGAGCCTCCGCTGCAGCTCGGCGCGCTCCGGCGAGCCGGGCGCGTACGACCGGATAGGCTCGTTCGCCGCCGCCGGCGGCCGGAAGATCCCGGGAGCGCTCACGTGGCCGATTGTAGAGTCGGCGGGGTGGAGGTGACGCGGCACCGCTACGCGGTCGCCGGCTGGGGCGTCGGCGAGCTCCTCGTACGGGACGGCATCCTGGTCGCCCACGTGCTGCCGTCGCGGCGCCGCACGCTCTCCTCCGGCGTGGGGGGCCTCCAAGGGGGCACGAGCACCCCTGAGGTCACGCTAGCCGCGTCGGCGTCGCAGGTGGGTGACGGGTTCGTGCCGGATCTGTGCCGGCGGTTCGCCGCGCACCTCGACGGGAGCGCCGTCGGGTACCGCGACGTCCCCGTGGACGACTCGCAGCTCAGCGGCTTCCAGCGGGAGTTGCTCGCGGCCGTGCGGACGGTGGGATGGGGCGACGTCGTCACGTACGGCGGCCTCGCCGCGCTCGCAGGCCGTCCGCGGGCCGCCCGGGCGGCGGGGACTTTCTGCGCACGCAACCGACTCTCGCTCGTCGTCCCCTGCCACCGCGTCGTTGCGGCCGGCCACGGAGAGCCGTACGCGATCGGCGCGTACGGTCCGTCCGGCGTCGGCCTGAAGCGGCGCCTGCTCGCGCTCGAGGGGACCGTCCTGTGAGCAGCCGCACGCTGTCGGCGGACGCCCGCGCGGAGCTCGCCGCGCTCGTCCCCGAGCGCCGCTGCGACCGGCTCGCCGAGATCTCTGCGCTCTTCCACACCGCGGGAGCCGTGCACCTGCTCGGTCGGGGCGAAGTGTCGTTCCATCTCGACCTCGCCGAGTCGGCCGTCGCGCGGCGCGCCTACTCGATCCTCAAGGAGCTGCGCGTCGTCTCCGAGATCCGCACGTACAACCGACGGTCGTTCGACCGGGCCGCCCGTACGCAGCTTCTCGTCGCCGGCTCGGCGCACGCGATGGAGATCCTCACGCAGGCCGGGGTGCTCGGCGACGGGGGGCGGCCGCTCGACCGTCCCCCGGGGAAGGTCGTCGCGCGGTCCTGCTGTCGGTCGGCGTACCTCCGCGGGGCGTTTCTCGGCGCTGGATCGTTGAGCGGCTCCCCCTCGCCGCATCTCGAGATTCGAACCCCGCTCCGTGGCGGCGCTGCGTTCGTTCGCAGCGTCGCGACCGCGGCCGGCGTGAGGCTCCGCGTCGCCGACCGCGACTCACATTCGATCGCCTACGCGAAGGGCTGGGAGGGGATCGAGGCCTATCTCTCCGTGTCGGGCGCGTCGGAGACCGTGCTCGCGCTGGAGGAGCGCGCGCTCGTCGCAGAGCTCCGCGCGGAGGCCAACCGGCTTGCGAACGCCGACCACGCGAACCTCGTCCGCCAGAGCCGCTCGGCGCGATCCCAGCTCGAGGCGGTGCGGATGCTCGAGGACGAAGGCCTGCTCGACGGGCTCGCTCCGGCGCTGCAGTCGGCGGCGGAGCTGCGCAGGAGACATCCGTCGCTGTCGTCTCGCGAGCTCGCCGCGCGCGCGGAGCCTCCCGTCACGAAGGCGGCGATGGCGGCCCGGCTCGCTCGCCTCGTCTCGCTCGCGGGCGAGACGTCGCCTTCGGGCACGCGTGCGGGTTGAGCGGCGGCGCCGCAGACCCCATACTCCACCCGGTGGGTTCGCGCTCCCGGGTGGCGGAACCAGACCCCGTCCACCGCCCGGTGCCGGAGCGCGCTCGTGAGGGAGGGGGTCTCCTCGGAGCTCCTCCCTCAGCCCACCACCGGCCACCGGGCGGCGGGCCCGCCGGCGAAGCCCGGCTCCGCCCGCCTCCCGCCGCTGGAACCGCTCTGGTCGGGGGCCCGTGCTCGAGCACTGTTCCCCCTCCCGACGCGCTCCCAGCGCCGGGCCGGAGGCCGGTGGATTCGACGACTCGAGAGAGCAGAGAACGGTCTAGTCGGTCCACCAGTCCTGCTCGGTCACCGCATCGCCCGGGGGCACGCGCGGAGCGCCGAAGAGGATCAGCTCCGCGCCGTCGGCGCCGCCTTCGATGTCCCTGACGACGCCGGGCGCGATGCGTACGGCGTCCCAGGACTCGAGCTCGAGGATCTCCTCGTCGAGCTTGAGCTTCGCGGTTCCGCGGACGATCACGTAGACCTCTTCCTGCAGCTCGTGATGGTGCCCGAACGGCAGCCGGAAGCCGGGTGCGAGGCGCATGAAGCTCACCGCGGACTCCGTCGTCTCGAGCGCATCCCGCGCGACGCGAAACTCGAGGTTCGGGGAGAACCCGAACGCCTGCGCCTGGTCGTCGACCTCGGTGCGGAGGTTCCGCTTCGTGAAGCCTGCCATCGCGCCGAGCCTACCCGAGCGCACGGCGAGTCTCACTAGACTCGGCCGAAACCGAGACCACGGAGGGCAGGGAGCGAATGGCAATCCGCGTCGGCATCAACGGCTTCGGCCGGATCGGCCGCAACTTCTTCCGCGCGCAGCAGCAGCTCGGTGCGGACATCGAGATCGTCGCCGCGAACGACCTCGGCGACGCGACGACGATGGCGCACCTGCTGCGCTACGACTCCACTCTCGGCCCGTTCAACGGCGACGTGGAGCTCGGGGACGGTGTGTTGCGAGCGGCGGGCGAGGAGCTGAAGCTGCTCTCGGTGCGGGACCCCGCCGAGCTGCCGTGGAGCGACCTCGGCGTCGACGTCGTGCTCGAGTCGACCGGCTTCTTCACCGACCGCGCGGGGGCCCAGAAGCATCTCGACGCAGGCGCGAAGAAGGTCCTGATCTCCGCCCCGGCGACCGACCCGGACATCACCGTGGTGCTCGGGGTGAACGACGGCGACTACGACCCCGAGCAGCACCACATCGTCTCGAACGCCTCGTGCACGACGAACTGCGTCGCACCGCTCGCGAAGGTCGTGGACGACCTCGCCGGGATCGAGTCCGGCTTCATGACGACGATCCACGCGTACACGCAGGACCAGATGCTCCAGGACGCGCCGCACAAGGACCTGAGGCGAGCCCGGGCCGCCGCGATCAACCTCGTCCCGACGTCCACCGGGGCGGCGAAGGCGATCGGGCTCGTGCTCCCGCACCTCCAGGGCAAGGTCGACGGCATCTCCGTCCGCGCCCCGGTCCCGACTGGCTCGCTGACGGATCTCGTCGTGAGGGTCGGGCGAGAGGTGACGAAGGACGAGATCAACGGGGCGTTCGCGGAGGCTGCGTCGAGCGGTCCGCTCGAGCGGTACCTCGAGTACAGCGACGCCCCGCTCGTGTCGACCGACATCGTCGGGAACAGTCACTCCTGCATCTTCGACAGCCCCCTGACGATGGCCCACGGCACGACGGTGAAGGTGTTCGGCTGGTACGACAACGAGTGGGGCTACTCGTGTCGCCTCGTGGACGTCATCGGGAAGCTCGCGGCGTGAGGCGCCTGCCCGACGCTCTGGTATGAGGCTGCCGCGATCGGTCGAGACGGCCGACGTCGCCGGCGCTCGCGTCCTCGTCCGCGCCGACCTCAACGTCCCGCTCGAGGACGGTCGTGTCGCGGACGACACCCGCATCCGTGCAGCCGTGCCGACACTTCGACTCCTGCTCGACCGCGGCGTCGCAGGCGTCGCGGTCTGCTCTCACCTCGGGCGGCCGAAGGGCCACGACGCGGCCTTCGCGATCGAGCCGGTCGCCGACCGCCTGAAGCAGCTCGTCGCGGACGAGCGCGTGCGGGTGCTCGAGAACACGCGGTTCGATCCGGGCGAGACGGCCAACGAGCCCGACACCGCGCGCAGGCTCGCCGAGGGCATGGACCTGTACGTGAACGACGCGTTCGGCTCCGCGCACCGGGCCCATGCCTCGACGGAGGGCGTCGCGCACCTCCTGCCTGCCTACGCCGGGCTGCTGCTGCTGGAAGAGCTCGAGCACCTCGGCCGGCTCCTCGACGAGGTGGAGCGGCCGTTCGTGCTCGTTGCGGGGGGCGCCAAGGTCGAGGACAAGCTCGGCGTGCTCCGGCACCTCGGCGGGCGCGCGGACACGGTGGTCGTCGGCGGCAAGATGGCCGAGGAGCTGCGTGACGGCGCGGCGCTTCCGTTCCCGGTCGAGCTCCCCACCGACGTGGTCGCGGCGGAGGCGTTCGACGCGGACGCCAAGACCCGGGTCGCGCCGTACGACGCCCTTCCCGAGGGGTGGCTCGGCCTGGACGTCGGCCCCGAGACGCGGGCACGGTTCGGCAAGCTCGTCCGCGACGCGCGCACGGTGTTCTGGAACGGCCCGATGGGCGTCTTCGAATGGGAGCGCTTCGCCGAGGGCACGAAGGCAGTCGCGCAGGCGGTGGCCGCGGTCGACGGCTACACGGTGGTTGGCGGCGGCGACTCGGTCCGCGCGATCTCCGAGCTCGGTCTCGCCGACGAGGTCTCGTGGGTGTCGACGGGCGGAGGGGCCTCGCTCGAGCTGCTCGAGGGGAAGGAGCTCCCGGGCGTGGCCGCGATCCCCTCGGGATAGTCGCTACGCGACGGCGTAGACCCGCCAGGATCCCGGCACGCCCTTCAGCTCGTGCTCGCCGCGGTCACGCAGGTCGAGCCCCGATCCCGCGACGAGGTCGCGCACGGTCTGCGAGACGAGCACCTCCGAGGGCTGGGCGAGCGCGCTCACGCGCGCGCCGATCGCCACGGCGAGGCCGCCGATCTTGTCGTCCAGGATCCGGCACTCGCCGGTGTGGAGCCCGGCGCGCACCTCCAGCCCGAGCGCGCGCACGCCCTCGACGATCGCTTGCGCGCAGCGAATGCCTCTCGCGGGCCCGTCGAACGCCGCGAAGAATCCGTCGCCCGCAGTGTCGAGCTCGCGGCCCCGATAGCGGGCGAGACACCCGCGGACGAGAGCGTGATGCTCCATGACGAGCTCGGCCCAGCGCCGGTCGCCGAGCTCGGCCTGCCGTGCGGTCGACCCGACGATGTCGGTGAACAGCACCGTCGCGAGCAGCCCGTCGAGCTGTGCCTCCTCGTCGCGGAGCTCGCGCGCGAATGCCTCCGTCGCCTCCGCGTAGGCCTCGACGTGCTCCTGCATCACCGTCGGCTGCGTGCCGGCCACCGTGCCCCTCCGCGCGCCGGGAATGAGCGCCGCGAAGGCCCGCGCCTCCTCCTCCTTCGCGCCGCCCCCGCGGCTGAGCACGAGGGTCGGAACGCGGATCGTGCCGAGCACGTCGCGCACGTCCGACTCGTAGAACATGCGCGTCAGCGCGATCGCGTCGCCGCGAGAGGCCGAGAGGTGCATCCACTCGAGGTTCCACTCGACCGCCTCCTCCCGCGTCATCCCCGGCATGGGCCACGGGGCCTCGCGCTCGGCGTACGCGCGCGTGCCCCAGCCCTGCTCCATCTCGGTCAGGATCTGCTCGAGCTCCTCCCGCCGCATGCCCCAGGGATAGTCCGGGGCCCAGGCGATCCTCGGCGCGGTGTTCATCAGCACCATGCCGTGCGTCCGCTCGGGGTACGTCGCGGCAAAGAGGCACGCGAGCGGTCCGCCGTCGGCGCCCGCGGTGAGCAGCGCACGCTCCGAGCCGGCGGCCTCGAGCACCGCGCGCGCGTCGTCCATGCGCTCCTCGAGCGTGGGCAGGCGGTGGTCGCGCAGGCGGTCGGAGAGGCCCATGCCGCGGCCGTCGAACGAGATCAGGCGGCCGAGCGCCCCGAGCGCCTGCCGGAGGACCAGCACCGACGGCGGATGCCGGAGCGCGAGGCTGAAGACGTACGCGCCGAGCCAGAGGACGTCCATCCCGCCCGAGCCGTCACCTTCGACGCGGTAGGCGATGTGGTACTCGCCGCTCTTCGTGTACTGGATCTCGGCTGCGGCCATGAGCGATCCCTGCACATAAGATCCTCCCTCGTGCTCGTCGCGGGCAACTGGAAGATGTTCAAGGGCCCTGCCGAGACGGTTGCGTTCCTCGACGCGGTCGAGCCGCCGGAGGGGGTCGACGTCGTCGTCTGCCCGCCGTTCACGTCGCTCTCCGCCGCAGTCGGCCGCGGGATCCCGGTGTACGCGCAGAACGTCCACTGGGCTCCCGAGGGCGCGTTCACCGGCGAGGTCTCGGCGGGGATGTTGCTCGAGCTGGGCGTCGAGGGCGCGATCGTGGGCCACTCGGAGCGGCGGCAGCTCTTCGGCGAGACCGACCAGACGGTGAGACAGCGCTGCGAGGCCGCGCTCGCGGCCGGGCTTCGCGTCATCGCATGCGTCGGCGAGACCGAGGCCGAGCGGGAGGCGGGGGAGACCGAGGCCGTCCTCGGCCGCCAGGTGGCGGCGATCCCGCGCCACGACGCGCTCGTGATCGCGTACGAGCCGGTCTGGGCGATCGGCACGGGGAAGACGGCCACGCCCGAGCTTGCCGAGCAGGCGCACGAGACGATCAAGGCCCTGCATGACACGCAGGTGCTGTACGGCGGCTCGGTCAAGCCGGAGAACGCCCCGGAGCTGATGGCGCAGCCCGCGGTCGACGGCGCGCTCGTCGGAGGCGCGTCGCTGGACTCGGCCTCGTTCGCCGCGATCTGCCGCGCCGCCGTGCCGTGAGCGACGGCGCGCCGCTCGTCGCGCTCGTGATCCTCGACGGCTGGGGAATCGCCCCGCCCGGGCCCGGGAACGCCGTCGCGCTCGCCCACACGCCCGTCTTCGACGCGCTCGCCGCCCACTATCCGACGACCGAGCTCCGCGCTTCGGGCCCCGCCGTCGGCCTCCCCGAGGGGCAGATGGGCAACTCCGAGGTCGGCCATCTGACGATCGGGTCGGGCCGCGTCCTCCTGCAGGACCTCGTGCGCGTGAGCGGGGCGGTGGAGGACGGGTCGCTCCTCTCGAACGAGGCGCTGCTCGGCGCGTTCCGCCGCGCGAAGGAGCGCGACGCCGACGTGCACCTCCTCGGCCTCGTCTCGACGGGCGGCGTGCACTCCCACTTGAATCACCTCCTCGCGCTGCTCGAGCTCGCGAAGCGCGCGGGGCTCGAGGAGCGGACGTGGGTGCACGCGTTCACGGACGGCCGCGACGTCTCGCCGTACGCCGCCGTCGACGACCTCGCGCGTCTCCCGGGCGAGCGCGTCGCGACGGTCGTGGGCCGGTACTACGCGATGGACCGCGACGGGCGCTGGGAGCGAACCGACCGCGCGTTCGACGCGATCGTCGGCGGGACGGGGAGGGAGGCGAGCGATCCCGTCGCGGCGGTGCAGGCGAGCTACGCCGCCGGCGTGACGGACGAGTTCGTCGAACCCGTCGTGCTCGTCGACCGACCGCGTCTCGACATCGCGGACGACTCCGCGATCGTCTTCAACTTCCGGCCCGACCGCGTCCGCCAGCTGACGGAGCGACTCCTCGGGGCGGGTGTCGACGTCGTCACGATGACGCGCTACCGCGACGACTTCATGTGCCCCGTCGCGTTCGAGGAGCAAGACGTGCCCGACACGCTCGCGGAGACACTCTCCACGGTCGGCATCCGTCAGCTGCACGCAGCCGAGACGGAGAAGTACGCGCACGTCACGTACTTCTTCAACGGCGGCGTCGAGGCGCCGTGGCCGGGGGAGGAGCGGATCCTCGTCCCCTCACCGCGCGACGTGCCGAGCTACGACCACAGGCCCGAGATGTCCGCGCCGCGCCTCGCCGCCCGGGTGGCGACCGAGCTTCGCGACGAGTACGGGTTCTGCGTCGTGAACTTCGCCAACCCGGACATGGTCGGACACACGGGCATGATCCCGGCGGTCGTCCGGGCCGTCGAAGCTGCGGACGCCTGCCTCGGGCAGGTCGTCGAGGCCGTTCACCGGGCGGGCGGCGTCTGCCTCGTCACCGCGGACCACGGCAATGCCGAGACGATGCTCGAGGCCGACGGCACGAGCCCGCACACGGCTCACACGACGAATCCGGTGCCGCTCGTGCTCACGCGCGAGGCGTCCTCGCTCCGTGACGCCGGGGAGCTCTCCGACCTGGCGCCGACCGTGCTCGACCTGCTCGGAATGTCCAAGCCGGTCGCCATGAGCGGCTCGAGCCTGGTCGCGTCTCATCGGTGACACTTCACCAGTCGTAAATAGTTCGTGAATTGACCTCAGCTGTTTGTATGCTCGCGAAGCCGTGGCGCTGACCCAGCCTGACCCGGGTGTTCTTCGCAAAGCGAAGCGCGGCGATGAGCGGGCTTTCTCACTGATCGTCAGGGCGTACGAGCAGCCCGTCTACAACTACGTCCTGCGTCTGGTCGGCGACCGGAACCTCGCCGAGGACCTGACGCAGGAGGTGTTCCTCCGGGTCTTCCAGGGGCTCAAGTCGTTCTCCGACCGCTCGCGCTTCACGACGTGGCTCTTCCAGGTGACGAAGAACCGCGTGCTCGACGAGCTCCGCGCGCTCGAGCGGCGGCCGCGCGCGGTCGTGGCGCTCGACGACATCCCGCCGCTCGAGGTGGTCGACCAGCCCTTCGAGCGCACGGAGACGATCGACGCCGTGTGGCGTGCGGTCGAGGGCCTCAACGTCGACCTCAAGATGGCGCTTCTCCTGCGCGACGTCGTCGGGCTCTCCTACACCGAGATCGCGGACGCGCTCGAGATCACCCTCGCCACGGTGAAGTGGCGGATCTACAAGGCCCGGGAAGAGGTCGCGGCCGCGCTGGCCCGCGACGGGATCACTGCGCGCACGGCGACGGCGACCCGGCCGGCCGCGGCGCTCGAGACCGAGTAGCGACTCGCCGGCGGCCGCTCTCGCGGTCGGCCGTACGATGCCGGGATGCCGGAACGCGACCCCGTCGGCGCGCTCACGACCGCGCTCGCGGAGATCGCGGGCGTGCCGGTCGAGCTCGAGCGCCCGTCCGACTCGGCGCACGGCGACTACGCGACGAACGTCGCGCTGAGGCTCGCCGGCGGCCGCCGCGCCGCGCCGCGCGACGTCGCGGGCGAGCTCGCGGAGCAGATCGACGGCATCGCGGGCGTCGCGGGGGTGGAGGTCGCAGGGCCCGGCTTCCTCAACCTCACGGTCGCGGACACGTGGCTCGCCGCGGCGCTCGAGGGCGTCCTCGCGGCGGGACGAGCCTTCGGCGGCGGCTCGGCGGCGCCGCGGGAGCGCGTCCAGGTCGAGCTCGTCTCCGCGAATCCGACGGGGCCGCTGCACGTCGCCCACGGCCGCAACGGCGCGTACGGGGACGCGGTCGCGCGTCTGCTCGAGTTCGCCGGGGACGACGTCGAGCGCGAGTACTACTACAACGACGCCGGCGCGCAGATGGACCGCTTCCGTGCCTCGGTCGAGGCGCTCAGGCGCGGCGAGGAGCCGCCGGAGGACGGCTACCGCGGGGCCTACGTGGCGGAGCTCGCCCGCGAGGACGGCGACCCCGTGCCGCGGATGCTCGAGCGGATCGAGGCGACCCTCGCCCGGTTCCGCATCCACTGCGACACCTTCGAGAAGGAGAGCGCCGTCGAGGCGGAGATCCCGGCCGCGCTGGCCGAGCTGGACACGTACGACGCGGACGGGGCGACGTGGGCGCGTACGAGCGCGCACGGCGACGACAAGGACCGCGTCGTCGTCCGCTCCGACGGCACCACCACGTACTTCGCGGCCGACGCGGCATACATCAGGCGAAAGTTCGCGCGTGGCTTCGACCGTCTCGTCTACGTCCTCGGCGCCGACCACCACGGCTACGTCGCCCGCCTTGCCGCGCTCGCCGAGATGCTCGGACGCGCGCGCGAGTCGGTCGAGGTACTCGTCTACCAGCTCGTCCACCTCTCGCAGGGCGGCGAGAGCGCGAAGATGTCGAAGCGGCGCGGCGACGTCGTGTTCCTCGACGACTTCCTGGACGAGATCGGGGTCGACGCAGCTCGCTGGTACCTCCTCTCGCGCGGTCACGATCAGACGATCGAGATCGACGTCGACCTCGCGGCCGAGCGCAGCCAGAAGAACCCCGTCTACTACGTCCAGTACGCGCATGCGCGGATCGCGGGAATCCTGCGGAACGCCGAGGCCCGGGCCGCCGAGGCGACCCCGGTCGGTCCGCTCGCGCCGGAGGAGCGCGACCTCGTGAAGCGGCTTCTCGAGTTCCCGCAGGTCGCCCGGGAGGCAACCGACCGCCGGGCGCCGCACGCCATCCCCGCGTACGCGATCCGCGTCGCCGACGACTTCCATCGCTTCTACCACCACCATCGCGTGCTCGAGACGGAGCAGGAGGCCTTCCGCCTCGCGCTCTGCACCGCGACGCGCGACGTCGTGGCCACCTGCCTCGACCTGCTCGGGATCGAGGCGCCCGACCGCATGTAATGGGCTCCTCGGCGCCGGGGTAGGATCGCTCCACCCCGATGAGCGCCGATCCCGCCAGCCTGCCGCCCGATCGGAACCTCGCGCTCGAGCTGGTGCGGGTGACGGAGGCGGCGGCAATGGGTGCCTCACGCTGGATCGGGCGCGGCGACAAGAACGCCGCCGACCAGGCGGCGGTCGACCTGATGCGCCTCATGGTCAACACCGTCTCCATGCGCGGCGTCGTCGTGATCGGCGAGGGCGAAAAGGACGAGGCGCCGATGCTCTTCAACGGCGAGGAGATCGGCGACGGCTCGGGCTCCGAGGTCGACGTCGCCGTCGACCCGCTCGAGGGGACTCGGCTCACGGCGCTCGGGATCCCCGGCGCAATCTCGGTGATCGCCGTCGCGGAGCGCGGCACGATGTTCTTCCCGGGCGCGGCGGTCTACATGGACAAGATCGCGGTAGGGCCGCACGCCGCCGACGCGATCGACATCGACGCCACGCCCACCGAGAACGTCGCGAGGGTCGCCGAGGCGACCGGCAGGGCGGTCAACGACGTCACCGTCGTCGTGCTCGAGCGGGAGCGGCACGACGACCTGATCGAGGAGCTGCGTCAGGCCGGCGCGCGCGTGAACCTGATCCGCGACGGCGACGTGGCTCCTTCGATCGCCGCCGCCCAGCCAGGGACGGGCGTCGACATGCTGATGGGGATCGGCGGCACGCCGGAGGGCGTGATCTCGGCCGCGGCGATCAAGTGCCTCGGAGGCGCGCTCCAGGGACGCCTCTGGCCGCGCGACGACGCCGAGCGGACGGCGCTTCTCGAGGCGGGCTTCGAGGTCGACAAGGTGCTCACACAGGACGATCTCGTGCGGGGCGACGACCTCTTCGTCGCCGCGACCGGCGTCACCGGCGGCGCACTGCTGCGAGGCGTCCGCGTGGGCGAGGCGGCGGTCGAGACCGAGTCGATCGTCATGCGCTCGCGCTCCGGCACCGTGCGGACGATCTCCGCGCGTCATCCTTCGGGCAAGGTGAAGAGATTGCGAACGGAAGGAGACCGTTGATGGACGTGCAGGAGCTCAACGCGATCGCACGCTCGATCGTCGCCGATCACAGGGGCGTGCTCGCCGCGGACGAGTCGACGGGCACGATCAAGAAGCGATTCGACTCCATCGGGGTCGAGTCGACCGAGGAGACGAGGCGGGCGTATCGGAACCTCCTGTTCACCGCGCACGGTTTCGAGGACTACATCGGCGGGGTGATCCTCTACGACGAGACGATCCGGCAGTCCTCGGACGACGGGACGCCGTTCGCGCGGCTGCTCGCCTCGAAGGGGGTCGTGCCCGGAATCAAGGTCGACACCGGCGCGCAGGATCTCGCCGGACACCCGGGCGAGAAGGTGACGGAGGGTCTCGACGGTCTGCGCGCGCGCTTCGCCGAGTACCACCAGCTCGGCGCCCGGTTCAGCAAGTGGCGCGCGGTGATCACGATCGGCGACGGGATCCCGACCGACGCCTGCCTGCACGTCAACGCGCACGCGCTCGCGCGCTACGCGGCGCTCTCCCAGGAAGCCGGCATCGTGCCCATCGTCGAGCCCGAGGTGCTGATGGACGCGGACAACACCATCGAGCGCTGCCACGAGGTGACGTCGCGGACGCTGCACCTCGTCTTCGAAGAGCTCGACCGCCAGGGCGTGGCGCTCGAGGGGATGCTCCTCAAGCCGAACATGGTGATCGCGGGGAAGCAGTGCCCGACCCAGGCGACCGCCGAGCAGGTCGCGGAGCAGACGATCGACTGCTTCCTTCGCCGCGTGCCCGCGATGGTTCCCGGAATCGTCTTCCTCTCGGGCGGGCAGTCCGAGGTCGAGGCGACCGCGAACCTCAACGCGATCAACCAGGTCGGCGGGCCCTGGCCGCTGTCCTTCTCCTACGGGCGCGCGCTCCAGGCATCGGCGCTCTCGGCCTGGGGAGGCGAGGCCGGGAACCTGGATGCCGGGCAGGCGGCGTACCTGCACCGCGCGCGCATGAACGCCCTCGCCGCCGCCGGCGACTGGAACGCCGGCGTCGAGGAGGCAGTTCCCGCCTAGCCGGTTGCGATTGCGTGCGGAGCGCCCTCGCGGGCGCTCCGGGCGCTACCCTCGGGGGCTGGATGGCGGTTCGTCGAGCAGCCCTCGTGGCGACGTTTGCGCTGGTGTCGCTGATTTTCGCCGGCGGTGCCGCCGGGCATTCGGCCGCCGACGTGCGAGTCACCGTGTTCGGCGACTCGGCCGCGACCGCCATGCAGTACGACCCCTCGGCGAAGCGGACCCTCTCGCGGGGCATCGACCTCCACCTCGAGCTCGCGCCGTGTCGGCGCCTCGGCGACACGAGCTGCCCGTACGACGGGGTCCGCCCGCCGAACGTGATCGACCGCGCGAGCGCGCTCGGCACCGAGCTAGGCCCCGTGGTCGTCGTCGCGGTGGGCTACAACGACTACGAGGCGAACTACACCGAGAACATCGACGGCGCCATGGCGGCGTTCCGCAAGGCGGGCGTGCAGCACGTCCTCTGGGCGACTCTGCGGGAAAGCCGGCAGAGCTACGCGAACATGAACGACATGATTCGCGCGGCCGCCAAGAAGTACCCCGAGATCAGCGTCCTCGACTGGGACGGTGCCTCCCGGAACGAGCCCGACTGGCTGCAGCCGGACGGAATCCACCTGACGCCGACCGGCGCAGAGGGCATGGCAGGCCTGATCGAGAGCGAGCTCGTCCAGCTCGGCGTCGCTCCGCCGGCGCCCCCGCCGCCTCCTGCGCCACGCGCGCTCTCGATCGCCTCCCGCACGCTCCCGGCCGCGCACGCGGGCCGGACGTACGCGGCCCGCCTGCGCGCCGTCGGTGGGAAGGCGCCGTACCGCTGGACGCGCACGGCCGGCCGGCTCGCGCCGGGGCTGCGTCTCGCGGCCAACGGCCGGCTGTCGGGCGTCCCGGCGAAGGACGGCACGTTCCGGCTCAGCGTCCGCGTCGTCGACCGCGCCGGCACGGCGCGCGCGCGCATCCTGTCGCTCCGCGTCGTCGGCTGACACCGGCCGAGGTGTCTCCCGAGAGGCGGCGCGAGGTGGAGTCGCTCCGCGAGCGAGCCGCGACATGGGCAGCAGCCCGCGAGGACATCGTCGCCGTCGCGCTCGTCGGCTCATGGGCGCGCGGCGCCGAGCGGCCCGAGTCGGACGTCGACCTCGTCGTCCTCACCGACGACCCGCCCGCGTACGTCGAGCGAGACGACTGGGTCGAGGCGCTCGCGCCCGGCAGCGAGGGCGTCCGCACCGCCGACTGGGGCGCCCTCGTCGAGCGGAGGATCCGGCTTCCGTCCGGGCTCGAGGTCGAGGTAGGGATCGGGCGGCCGTCGTGGGCCGCCGCGTCGCCTGTCGATCCCGGCACCCGGCGCGTGGTGCACGACGGGATGAAGGCGCTGTACGACCCGCGCGGCCTGCTGGCCGCGCTCCGGGCCGCGGCGAATGTGTGATCGCGCCGGCGGCCCTGTACGGTCGTCCAGCCCGAACGAAGGAGCGCACATGCCTCTCACGGACTTCCAGCGCGAGCTCTGCGAGTCGAGCCCGTTCGACTTCACCGACCTGCGCGTCCTCTTCGTCAACTGCACGCTGAAGCCGTCGCCCGAGCTCTCGCACACCCAGGGCCTCGTCGACGTGTCGGTCGCGATCATGGAGGCGAACGGGGTTGCCGTCGACCAGTTCCGCGCGGTCGACCACGATCTCGCGCCCGGCGTCTACCCGGACATGCGGGACCACGGCGCGGGGAGCGACGCGTGGCCCGAGCTGTACGAGCGCGTCCAGGCGGCCGACGTCCTCGTGGTGGCGACGCCGATCTGGCTCGGCGAGAAGTCGTCCGTGTGCACCCGGTTGATCGAGCGCCTCTACGGCAACTCCTCGCAGCTGAACCGGCACGGTCAGTACGCGTACTACGGGAAGGTCGGCGGGTGCCTCGTGACCGGGAACGAGGACGGGATCAAGCACTGCTCGATGAACGTCCTCTACTCGCTCCAACATCTCGGCTACACCATCCCGCCGCAGGCGGACGCAGGGTGGATCGGGGAGGCAGGACCGGGACCGTCGTACCTCGATCCCGGCTCCGGCGGCCCCGAGAACGACTTCACGAACCGGAACACCACGTTCATGACGTGGAACCTGCTCCACCTCGCGCGTCTGCTGAAGGACGCCGGTGGGGTGCCGGCGCACGGAAACCAGCGCTCGCTGTGGGATGCCGGCTGCAGGTTCGACTACCCGAACCCGGACTATCGCTAGCGCTACGCGCTCGGCGGCCGGAGCTGCCAGACCTCGCCCGCGTCGAACATCGTGACCCACGCGTCGCCGTTCCAGCCCGCGACGACGGCGGGGTTGCGCGCGGTGTCGATCACCTCGAGGACCTCGGCGGTCTCACGGTCGATGCGGGTCACGGCGTTGGAGGTGTCGTTGGGGACCCAGACGTCACGGCCGATCACCTCGAGGTTGACGGGCGTGGACTTCACGGCGACCGTCGCGGTCACCTTGCGCGTCACCGGGTCGAGCCGTTGGACGGAGTTGTCGTAGATGTTGGAGAGCCACACGGCGTCGCCGGACGAGGAGAACCACGCAGGGCCGAGCTTCCCCGTCTGCACCGCGAGTACGCGGTTGCTGCGCGGGTCGATCCGGTAGATCGACGTGCCCTGGGTCTGGCCCGCCCACACTGCGCCGCCCGCGGCGGTGATTCCCGAGCCGCCGCCCCGTGCGCGGGGGAGCGCGATACGCCTCATCACGCGGTTCGACCGGGGGTTCACGCGGATCACCGAGCGCCCGCCGTAGGAGACGACCCAGACCGAGCCCGCCGCCGCGACGATGTCGTCGAGCTCTCCGCCGACGGAGATGCGCGCCGTGATCTTCCGCGTGACGGGGTCGACGCGGTAGAGGGTGCCCGTGCGCGAGGGCGCCCACAGCGCCCCGCGCGCATAGGTGAGCTCGCAGACGCTGCGTACGCCCGCGACCTGGCCCGCCACGGTCCCGGTCGCCGGGTCGATGCGGACGAGCCGATTCCCGGAGTAGTCCGCGATCCAGACGCCGCTCGGTGCGCCGACCACGCCGCACGGTTGACCGCCGACCTCGACCTTCGCGATGACGGTGCTGGTCCCGGGAGCGGCGGCGCCGGACGTGGCGGCTGCGACCGAAAGCAGCAGCGCGACCGCGAGGAGGAGCATCGCGCTGCGCGCCCGCGTCATGGGCCCGAGGGTAGGGGGCGACCGGGGTGGACGCAAACGATTCGCCGATGAGAGAATCGGATCGAACCGATGCCCATCCGCTTCCGGCTCGACAACGAAAACGTGCGCGCCGTCCGCTTCGCGGTCTCCCCGCTCTGCGAGGCCGTGATGAGCCTCAACGCGCTGATCTTTCCCCGCGAGCGCGGACTTCAGCATGGCTGGATCCGCGCGATGCGCGACCTCCCGGGATCGCTTCGGCGCGAGCTGACGGCGTTCTCGTTCGTGCTCGACTACGCCGTGCCGGACTGCATCCTCCCGATGCCCGGCCGCCGAACCGCGGCGACGTGGGAGGAAGAGCTCGCGCGCGTCGCCGCGCTCCCGCCCGCGGACGCGGGCTACGAGCTCGCACGCCCTGCGTTCCACTACGTCCTCGACCCGGAGCCGGGCGCCGGCGCCTTCGAGCGGGAGGACGTCCGCGCGCTCGTCGAGCGGCGGGCCGGGGCGTACGGCCCCACGGCGGTCGCGACCGCCCGCCTCGCCTGGGACGACCCCCAGCGGCTCCTAGGGCGCTTCGTCGATCTCCTGCAGGAGTACTGGGAGAGGGCGTTCGCCGACGAGTGGCGGCGCCTCGGCCCACGGCTGGAGAGCGTCGCGCGGCGCGACGCGCGCACCGTTCTCACGCGAGGGGTGTACGCCGTGCTGGACGGGCGCTTCGCGGACACGGCCGTCGACGCGGAGGGCGGCTGGTTCCTCCGCAACTCGCCGCACGACCACGAGGTGCGGCCGTCGCGCCGGCGGCCGGTGACGTTCGTCCCGAGCGTGTACGTCTGGCCGCACGTGCGCGTCAACTGCGACGCGCCCTGGCCGCTCGCCGTCATCTACCCGCCGGAGGACGTGCGGGCCGACGCGCGGGCGGAGCCGGTGCCGTCCGACCTCCCGCGCGCGTTCCGTGCGCTCGCGGAGCCGACGCGCCTCCAGCTCCTGCGGGCGATCGCCCAGCGGGCACGCTCGACCGAGGAGCTCGCGCACCTCGTCGGGTTGAGCGCCGCAGGGACGTCGAAGAGCCTTTCCCTGCTCGCCGAGGCCGGTCTCGTCCGCCGCCGGCGGGACGGCTACTACGTCCTGTACGAGCTCGCCCCGGAAGCGCTCCCTGCTGTTTCGCAGGCGCTCGCCGCATACGTGGAGAGCGGCGGCGAGGGGTATGAGACGATGGCCGTAGCGACCGGAGGAGGATCGTGAACGGGCAACAGGCGACGCTGCACCGCTGGGACGAGATGCCGAAAGAGGCGCTCAAGCCGGGCATCGACCGTCGGCTCGTGAGCACCGACCGCATGATGATCGCGCACGTCTACCTCGACGAGGGCGCGATCGTCCCGCGCCACGAGCACGAGAACGAGCAGCTCACGTACATCCTCGAAGGCTGCCTCCGCTTTCGGCTCGGCGACGACGAGTCGCAGGTCGTCGACGTGCACGCCGGCGAGGTTCTGCAGATCCCGTCGTGGCTGCCCCACAGCGCGGAAGCCCTGGAGCCGACGCTGGACTGCGACATCTTCTGCCCGCCGCGCCAGGACTGGCTCGACGGGACGGACGC
>DASXAW010000006.1:0-10333 GCA_036406535.1 Gaiella sp. | reverse complement strand
TCGTCTTCACCGCCTGGAGACGCCCGATCGCACCACCGACGACGAGGTCCCGGACGACGGCCGTCTGGGGATGGTGGCGGTACATGAACGCCTCCATCAGCACGAGCCCCGCCGCATCGGCCGCGTCGAAGGCGGCCACGGCGTCGGCCGTGCGACGCGAGTAGGGCTTCTCGACGAGCACGTGCTTGCCGGCCGCGAGCGCCTGCAGCGTCCATTCGTGGTGCATCCCGTTCGGGAGGCCGATGTAGACCGCGTCGACCTCGTCGTCGGCGAGGAGCGCCTCATACGACCCGTGCGCGCGCTCGAGGCCGTGCTCCGCAGCGTACGCCTGCGCCTTCGCGCCGTCGCGGCTGCCCACCGCGACGAGCTCGACGCGGTCGGTCTCGCTCGCGCCGGCGAGGATCTGCGCGTTGATGTTCGCGGTCGAGAGGAGGCCGACGCGGAGAGGGTCCATGCGGGGGATTCCTACCACGTCGCCCGTGTACGCTCGCCGCGATGGAGGTGACGCGGATCGCCGACGGGCTCTGGCGCTGGAGCACGTACTACGGCGAGTGGCGGGACGAGGTCGGCTCCGTCTACGTGGAGGCAGAGGACGCGATCGTCCTCGTCGACCCGCTCGTCCCGGAGGAGCGGGACGAGGCAGAGCGGTTCTGGCGTGCGCTCGACCGGGACGTGGAGCGTGCCGGGGCGCCGGTCCACGTGCTCGTCACGGTCTTCTGGCACGTCCGGAGCGCCGCCGAGGTCGTCCGCCGCTACCGCGGGCGCCTGCACGCCTCGTCTCGCGCTCGAGCGCCGATCGAGCGGAGGGCGGGAGTGCGGAGCGACGTCTTCCGGCCGGGCGACGCGCTGCCTGCCGGCGTCGAGGCGCTCCCGAGCGGGCGTGCGACCGAGGTCGTGTTCTGGGTCCCGGCGCACGGAGCAGTCGTGCCCGGCGACGTGCTGCTCGGCGACGCGGGCGGCGGTGTCCGCTTCTGTCCCGAGTCGTGGCTCCCGGCGGGAGTCGGGCACGACGATCTCCGAGTCGCGCTCGCGCCGCTCCTCGACCTTCCGGTGGAGCGGGTGCTCGTCTCGCACGGGGCCCCGGTGCTCGAGGACGGACACGCCGCGCTCGCCGCTGCCGTTTCCGGGTCGGGCGTCAGCGGATCGTGATCGGCGTGCCGACGGGCATCACCCGGGCGAGGCGCAGGACGTCCTCGTTCCGCAGCCGGATGCAGCCGTGGGAGACACGTCCGGGCAGGAGGTCCGGCCGGTCCGTGCCGTGGATTCCCACGAATCCACCGTCGGGCCAGTCGGTCAGGTAGGGCGAGCGGACGCTCGTGCCGAACGCGACCGGGCCGTAGAAGGCGTTGCGGTACCGGGTCAGCCGGTTCCGCACGTAGAAGTGACCGCTCGGCGTCGGCGAGGAGGCGACCCCGACGCCCACCGGGAACCGCGCGACGACGCGCCCGCCGCGGTAGAGCGTGGCCGTGAACGCGGCGCGGTCGACCACGAGCCTCGTCGTGACCGGGTGGTAGCGGCCCAGGGCGCGCCGGGGGACCCAGCCGGCTCCCTGGCCGGGCCGGCCGGGGCCGGCGACGCTGATCCAGAGGCGTCCGTCTGCGCCGACAGTCCGGCTGCGCACGAGCACGAGGTTCTGCGTGCCCTCCGGGGTGCGCGGGTCGAGCGTCTCGCGCACCGGCGCGGTGGACGACGGCCGAGACCGCAACGCGACCGACCGCAGGATCGGCGACCAGCGCGCGGTCGGATGCTCCTCGACGAGCGGTCGCGGCGCCGACA
Source organism: Gaiella sp. (assembly GCA_036406535.1). Classification (GTDB taxonomy): domain Bacteria; phylum Actinomycetota; class Thermoleophilia; order Gaiellales; family Gaiellaceae; genus Gaiella. Next base: position 8,557 of record DASXAW010000006.1, on the reverse strand, counting down.
CGACGAAGGCGGGCGCAGGCGCGGGCGGCAGCGGCGGCTCCGGAGCGCCGGCACGAGGCGTGCCTTCGCGCCCGAGGATCAGGACGAGGGCGACGGCCGTCACCGTTGCGAGTCCGAGACTCGCGAGTATGAGGCGCATCATCCCGTGAGGCGCGGGGCGCGGCCCGACTGCGTCGTCTGCGGGCGGGACGTGACGAAGTGGGTCTTCGCGACGATCTCCTCCACCTGCGGTCGCGCGAGGGCGTCGTCGAACGGCTTCGACGCCGGGGTGATGCCGAACAGGTACCGCATCCACGCGGCATGGCGGGCCTCGACCGAGTGGATCGACACCGCCGCGGCGAGCAGAGGCTTCGCCTGGATTCGAGCCGCCTGCCCCTTGTACGCGGCGACGGCGAGGTCCTCGAACGCGACCGCGGTGCGTAGGAACGGGGTCTGTTGCTCGGTCACGCCCTTGAAGTTGAACGACGGGCGCGCGACGGCCGACGAGCCGAGCACGCCGCGGAGCGCCTCGACGTGTGCGCGCTCGACAGCGCCGAGCACCGCGGAGGCGTGCTTGGCCTTGCCACGCAAGGCGCCTTCCTGCTCGGTCTCCGTGTAGAAGGCCGACTGGAGGTACTCGAGCACGAGGGCAAAGTTGAGGATGTCCCTGTCGCGGAGGGACGGCGCCGCCTCGCCTCCCGCCGGGAGCGCCAGCGCCGCGAGGAGTCCCGCCCCGCCGACGACTGCGCCGCGGAGGAGCTCGGCTCGCGTGGCTCCGGCCCGCGCCGCGGCCTCGCGGAGCGCTCCGTCGCGGTCGAGCTCGTCGAGCGTGAGCTGCATGTCGTCGATCCCGCTCATCGGAGGAACCCGAGCTTCTGGATTGCGACGCCGACCTGGCGCTCGGTCCAGAGCGGATCGGTGGGATCCTGCGCGGGCGGCTTGCCCGCGATCGCCCTGATCCACGCCGCGTGGCGTGCCTCGACGGACACGATCCTCGCCGCGGCGGCGAGAACCGCGGGACTCAGGTTGGCCGCCTGGCCGTTGTATGCGGCGACGACGGCGTCTTCGAGGGCGATCGCGGCAGCGACGAACGCCTTCTCGTTCGTCGCGGCCGCGCCGAAGCGCATCCGCGGCGCAGGATCGGCTTTCGCGCCGAGGACCTGGCGGAGCAGCGCGACATGCTGGCTCTCGTGGCCGAGCACGACCCGGGCATACTCGCTCAGCTCGCCCCGGAGCGCTCCGCCCCGAACCGCCGCGGCGTAGAAGCCGCGCTCGAGCTCCTCGAGCTCGAGGGCGAGGTTCAGGATGCGGACGTCGGTCGGCGAGGGCGCAGCCGCACCGGCCCACTCCGTCCGGCCCGCGAGCACGCCGCCCACGACGAGCGCGCCCCCGACGAGCGCTCCGCGACGGGTGACGGGGCGGGTCGGCATCAGAGCGCCCGCAGCGTTGCGCATGGGCGGTCGTCCTCGGGCAGGGGCGAGTCTCCGAGCTCGTCGACGGCGTAGCTCTGTCCCGTGCGACCGAGCTCGTCGTCGACGATGATCTCGCCGGGGAGCGGCGGCTCGCCTTCTCGCTCGACGAGCTGGTCGCCCCAACCCGCGCGACCCGGCAGGTACAGCACGTACGACTGCGGCACGGGCATCGTCGGTGTCAGCCGGAACAGCTCCGGGGTCTCGAGGCGACCGTAGGACGTCGCCGCTCGCTCCGCTCGACTCCAGCGTCGCGCCGGACCCCTCAGGGCGACGACAGCGCCGACGGCTCCCGCGACGAGGACGGCGAGAACGGCGGCGAACCCCCACGGGGCCGAATCCTCCGTCTGCACGACCGCCGGCGGAAGCGCGGGAACGGCCTGCTTCCGGTCGCCACCGAGCGTCGGTGGCAGAAGCCGCGAGGAGGGCACCTCTCGCAGCGGAAAGGCACGCCACAGCGCGGCAGGGTGCGTCGCCGGTGACTCGCGATCGGCCGAGGTACCGTGGGCCGGGGGCGCGACCAGTGCCACCGCGAGCGAAACGACCGCCAAAACCCCCGTGAAGAGCCGTGTCGGTCGCCAGGGGCCGACTTGGACGCGTGCCGTCTGCACGCAGTGCACCATGGCCGCATCGTGCACGCCGTCAATTGTTCCCCTTTGGGATGTCAATTGCAAACCCGGGTCGAGTAACGTCGCCCCGTGATCGCCGACGCGCACGTCGACCTCCTCATGGAGGTCGCCTACCGGGAGCGGCGCCTCGACGAGACGGACGTCTTCGCGTCGACGTGGCTGCCGCTCCTCCAGCAGGGCGGCGTCGGGCTGCAGGTCTGCCCGATCTACGTCGACATCGTCGTGCAGCCGGAGGGTGCGCTCCGCGAGGCCCTCTCGCTCGCGGCGTCGTTCCACCGTGCGCTCCACGAGTGCGCCGACAGCGTCGTCCAGGTGACGAGTGGGACGGACATCGACGCGGTGGAGGCCGGGGAGCGCATCGGGCTGATGCTCTCGCTCGAGGGCGTGGAGTGCTTCGGCGTCGAGATCTGGCCCGCGGACGTGTTCCACGCGCTCGGGGTCCGGATGGCGGGGCTGACCTGGAACCGCAGGAACGCATTCGCGGACGGCGCGGCCGAGGACGGTGGCGGGCTGTCCCGGCTCGGGCGGGAGCTGGTCGACCGGCTCGTGTCTCTGGGGGTGATCCTCGACCTCGCCCACACCTCGCGCGGGACGTTCGCGGAGATCCTCGAGCGCGTCGCGGGTGCGCCGGTGCTGTACTCGCACGGCGCATGTCGCGAGGTCTACGACACCCCACGAAACCTCGACGACGACCAGCTGCGCGCGCTCGCCGAGGCAGGCGGGCTCTTCGGGCTCATGCTCCACCCCATCGCGATCGGTCCGGAGCAACGGACCCTCGACGGCGTGGTCGACCACCTCGAGCACGCCGCCGCGGTCGTGGGCCTCGAGCGGGTCTGCCTCGGCGGGGACTTCACGAGGCGGCTGTGGGAGGCGATGCCCCCGCCGCCCGACTGGAAGGACGGCCTCGCCCCGCCCGGCGTCACGCCAGGCATGGGAATCGAGGGCCTCACGGGGCCCGAGCAGTACCCCGCGCTCGTCGAGCACCTGGCCGTGCGTGGCTGGGGCGACGAGGAGGTCGCCGCCGTGACGGCCGGCAACCTCCTCCGCTTCCTCCGCAGCTCGCTGCGGTGACTCGCATCACGCCTCCCGCGCCACCAGGAGCACGATCGAGGCGACGAGGATCCACGCCATCCAGGCGAACATGCCGACGAAGAAGAGCGTCGCGAGCGAGGCGAGCCCGGCGAGCACGCCGAGCCAACCGAGCCACTTCGGCAGGCCGCCGCGGATGGCGGCGAGCGACGCCGGGATCGCCATCAGCGCCGCCCCCACGCCGGCGGCGGCGAACGCCACCCAGGCCGCGTCGTCGTAGGTGAGATACGCCTCGGCCTCGACGAGCGCGCGCGCGTGGTCGCCCGGCATGTCGACCAGCGGCGCCTGGAACATGAACAGCGCGAGCGGGAAGCACACCGTGAAGACGATCCCGCCGATCAGGACGAGCGACGACTCGATCGGGGTCACGAGCCGCCGCAGCCGCGCATGGAGGCCGGCGACGAACACCCCCGCGAGCGCGACGAAGACGAGGGCGAGTACCAGGACGACGTTCACCCACGTGCTGTGATCGGACGCGGTCGCGACGATCTCGGCGGGCGTGTCCCCGGCGTCCTCGACGGCCGGGCTGTTGAGCGCGACCACGAGACCGACGACGAGCAGAATGCCCGCGAGGGGCGGCAGCAGCTTCGTCCAGGCGGGGCGAGCGGTCTCGAAGCTCACGGCTTCGGGTGTGGCGGTTGTCACGTGATCCCTCCTCGTGTCTATCGGACTACGACCATTCTCACGTGCTGCTCGGCCGGACGATCCGGCCGAGCAGACGGGTGAGCGAACGACGGGAGCGGCGACGCATCAGACGCCGAGCGCGGTCGGGGCCGTCGGCGCCTTCGGCTCGTACGTCGGCGCGTAGCCGAGCACGCGGCCGAGAGGAGCTCCGAGCGCGAGCCCGATCCGCTGCAGCCAGGCCGGCGGGAACGGCAGGCGGACGTCGCCGAAGTGGTGCTTCGCGATCACCGCGAGGCGGAGCGGGTTCGGCATGCCCTTCTTGTTGACCTTGCCGTCCTCGGCGAGCGAGAACATCGTCTCGATCAGCTGCTCGAACCCCAGCGCCGGCGTGACCTCGCAGACGAAATGGGCGGTCTCGTTGCCGACGTTCCGGAAGCGGTGAGGCGTCCCGGCGGGGACGAGCACGCGGTCGCCGGGCTTCGCGACGAGCTTCCGCTTGCCGAGCCGGAACTCGAGCTCGCCGGCGAGGACCTCGAAGCGCTCCTCCTGCGCCGGATGGACGTGGGCCGCGGCGACGGCGCCGTTCGGCTCGACGAACGTCTCGACGACGACGCGCTCCCCGTTCGTGTCGGCGGAGGTCGTGCGGAAGACGAGGGTCTCGCCGGTGACGCGGTTCGTGATGGACTGGCCGGTGGTGATCATCTCTGCTCCTTGCGGGCGGGTGAACTGGACTCGCGCACCATCGGCCAGACCGCTTAGGATCGACTCAAGTCACGCTTAAGGGAGGGGTTTCAGGGGTCATGGAGTTCCGGGTGCTCGGGCCGCTCGAGGTGCTCGGGGACAGCGGCGAGGCCCTGCCGCTCGGGGGCAGGAGGCCACGGGCGCTGCTCGCCCTTCTACTGCTCCGGCCCAACGAGGCGGTCTCGACCGAGCGGCTGATCGACGCCGTGTGGGGCGAGGATCCTCCGGCGAGCGTCCGCGGCGCCCTCCAGGTGCACGTGCACGCTCTGCGGAAGACGCTCGGGGCAGACAGGATCGTCACACGCGCACCTGGATACCTCGTGCGCGTCGAGCCCGACGAGCTCGACGTCATGCGTTTCGAGCGGCTCGTCGCCGAGGACCGCTTCGCCGAGGCGCTCGGGCTCTGGCGCGGCGCCGCGCTCGCCGACGTCGCGGACGAGCCGTTCGCCGGGCCCGACGCCGCCCGCCTGAACGAGGCGCGCCTCGCCGCGGCCGAGGCGCGGATCGCGGCAGAGCTCGAGGCGGGCGGCCACGACGCCGTGGTCGCGGAGCTCGACGCGCTCGTCGCCGCCAACCCGCATCGGGAGCGGCTGCGGGCACAGCAGATGCTCGCGCTCTACCGGGCCGGGCGCCAGGCCGACGCTCTCGCCGCGTACCGCGACGCGCGGGAGGCGCTCGACGCGATCGGGCTAGAACCGTCGACCGAGCTGCGCGCGCTCGAGCAGCGGATCCTCCGGCAGGATCCCGACCTCGACCTCGCGGCGGTCGCCGCCGGCGGCGAGACGCGCGGCGAGACGCTTCCGGTGGCGCGGACTCCCCTGATCGGGCGTGAGCTGGAGATCGCAGCGGTGCGCGCGCTGCTCGGTCGCGCGGACACGTCGCTCGTGACGCTGACGGGGCCCGGCGGCACGGGCAAGACGCGCCTCGCCGTCGCCGCCGCCGAGGACGCCGACCACGCGGTGTTCGTCGACCTGTCGGCGGTGGTCGACCCCCGCCTCGTCCTGCCGACGGTGGCGCGGTCGCTCGGCGCGGGCGAGACCCCGGGCGAGAACGACCTCGAGACCGTCGTCGCGGCCCTGGGCGACGAGCGGACGCTGCTCGTGCTCGACAACTTCGAGCAGGTCCTCGACGCGGCGACGGACGTCGCCGCGCTCGTGTCGGCCGCCCCCTCGGTCGACGTGCTCGTCACGAGCCGCGGGCCGTTGCGCGTCGCAGCCGAGCACGTCTACGCCGTCCCCCCGCTCTCCGTTCCGGCGCCGGGTGACGAGACCGCCGAGGCGATCGAGCGCGTCCCGGCGGTCCGGCTCTACGCCGAGCGGGCGCACGCGGCGCTCGGCGACTTCGAGCTCAACGACGCGAACGCCGCGTCCGTGGCGCGGATCTGCCGCGCGCTCGACGGACTTCCCCTCGCCGTCGAGCTTGCGGCTGCGCGCGTCCGGACGCTCGGCCCGGAAGGCACGGCCCAGCGCATCGGCGAGCGGCTCTCGCTCCTCTCGCGGGGCGCCCGAGACCTGCCCGAGCGGCAGCGCTCGCTCCGCGCGACGCTCGACTGGAGCGTCCAGCTGCTGGACGACGAGCCACGCCGTCTCCTCGCCGCGCTCGGGGCCTTCAGCGGCGGAGCGTCGCTCGACGGGCTCGAAGCGGTGGCCGCCGCGGTCGACGTCGCCGACGCCCTGGAAGACCTGCTCGACGCAGCGCTCGTCGGTCGGCTCCCGACGTCGGAGGCGCCCCGGTTCCTGATGCTCGAGACCGTGCGCGAGTACGCCGTAGAGCTGCTCGCGGCCTCCGGGGAGGAGCGCCACGTCCGCGACCGGCACCTCGACTGGCTCCTCGCGCTCGTGGAGGGCGAAGGGCTCTACTGGCAGCGCCTGATGGATGCGCCGTGGCTCGACCGCGTCGAGCTCGAGCACGACAACATCCGCGCGGGGTTCGCGCACGCCGAGGCCGTGGGGGACGCCGAGCGAGAGCTCAGGCTCGCGACCGCGATGCGGTACTTCTGGCGGGTGCGGGGCTACGTCGAGGAGGGCCAACGCCGCCTGGAGCGCTGCGTGGAACTGGCGCCGACGGTGGACGACGAGCTCCACGCGCGGGCCTTGGGCGAGGCCGGGGTGATGGCGTTCGCCGCAGCCGATCACGAGCGGTCGCGCGCACTGTGGCTCGAGGCGCTGCCGCTCTTCGAGCGGATCGGCAGCACGCGGGAGGTCGCCCGCGCCAACATGGAGATCGGCGCGAACTGGCACGCCGAAGAGGACCTGCCGCGCGCGCTCGAGTACTACGAGACGTCACGGACGCTCCTCGCCGAGGTGGACGACGCGAATGCCATGGGCGTCGTGCTCGCCAACCTCGGCTCCGTCTACGAGGGGCTCGGCGACATCGACGGCGCGATCCGCGCGACGACCGAGGCGCTCGAGGTCGCGGAGACGATCGACGACGAGGACGGGATCGCGATCTCGAGCCTCAATCTCGCGACGTTCGACCTAGCCCGCGGCGACGTCGCCGGCGCTGCCGCGCACGCGCTGGGGGCGGTCGACAGGGCACTCAGGCTCGCGTACCGCGAGGTCCTCGCCTACGCGCTGGGGATCGCGGCAAGGGTCGCGCTCGAGACCGGACGCGCGGAGGACGCCGGCGTTCTCGGCGGAGCGTTCCTCGAGCTCTTCGCGGCGATCGGCACGGAGCCGCAGCGCGCCGAGGCGCAGCGTCACGCCGACACCCTGGAGGGCGTCTCGCGAGCGACCGACGTCGACGCCGCCGTCGCGCGCGGGCGGGCGCTGACGTTCGAAGAGGCGGTCGACCTCGCCCGCGACGTCTTCTCGACCGCCGCCGCCTGACGGGTCAGGCGAGGACTGCCTCGAGCTGCGCACGCACGATCTCCCACTCGGCGGCGGCCGGGTCGACGAGCTCGAAATGCCCTGCGCCGGGAAGGGCCACGAGCTCGACGTCTCCGCCCGCCTCCTGCGCTGCCGCGGCGACGGCCTCGTTCGGACGCCAGTGCACGTCCTCCGTGCCGCAGACGAGGATCGTCCGGAGAGGCCACGGCAGGTGCTGGCGCGGCGAGGCCTCGCGCCAGCGCTCGGGCACGTCGTCGGGCCCGCCGCCGAGGAGCCGCCGTGCGAGGCCGCGATCGGCCCCCATCGCGTCGAGCATGTGAAGGTCGACGACCCCGGCGAGCGAGACGGCGCCGCGGAGCTGGACGCTCGTCCGGCCGGCGGCCAGCAGCGCGAGGTGACCGCCCGCCGAATGGCCGACAGCGGCGACTCGATCGAGATCGAGGGGATACGTCGCCGCGAGGCGGGGAAGGTGGTCGAACGCCCGGAGGACGTCCTCGAACGTGCCCGGCCAGCCGCCGCCGGGGTCGCCGAGGCGCCTGTACTCGACGTTCCACGTGGCGATCCCGCGCGCCGCGAGGTCGACGCAGAGATGTCCCGCGTGGACGAGGTTGTAGATCGACTGCCAGTAGCCGCCGTGGACGACGATCGCGACGGGGTGCGGGCCGCCGCCCGGCGGCAGGCGCAGGTCCCCGAACTGGAGCGGCCCCGGCCCGTACACGACGCGGACATCCGCATCGGGAGGAGGAGCGTCGGTCAGGATGTCCGCGCTCGACCGCTTGGTCACCGGTCGACGCCTCGCAGCGCCGGGTACACGGCGCGGAACCGCGGCGCGAGCTCGGCATAGGCGTCGCGCCAGGCGGGAACCGGCTCGACGACCCGCGAGACGCGAACGCACCGCTCGACGGCGTCGGGGACGTCGGCGAACACGCCGCCCGCGACGCCGCCGAGCAGCGCCGCGCCCAGGGCGGACCCCTCCTCCGAGGCGGTCACCTCGAGCGGGATGTCGAGCACGGAGGCGACGATCCGCAGCCACAGGTCGCTCCGCGCACCGCCGCCCGAGACGCGCCCGGCTTCGGCGTCGACGCCGAGGGCGCGGAGCAGATCGAGGCAGTCGCGGAGGCCGAACGCGACGCCCTCGAGAACGGCCCGCACGAGCGCCCCCCGGTCGTGCCGCAGCTCGAGGCCGACGAAGGCGCCG
>DASXAW010000005.1:0-4521 GCA_036406535.1 Gaiella sp. | reverse complement strand
GTCGAGCGAGTGGACGCGGGAGATCATCGGCGACTCGTAGAGCCCGACGCCGATCCCGTGCCCGAACTGGAGGCCGAAGCAGGTCTCCTCGTCCGGGAAGCCGAGCTCCTCGGCGGTCGGCCAGACCTCGGCGATCCGGTCGGTGGTCATGCCGGGGCGGACGAGCTCGATCGCGGCGTCGAGCCACTCGCGGCACTGCTTGTACGCGTCGAGCTGGGCGTGGCTCACGCCACCCACGTTGAACGTGCGGTAGTAGCACGTCCGGTAGCCCATGAAGGAGTGGATGATGTCGAAGAACGCCTGGTCGCCCGGCCGGAGCAGCCGGTCGGAGAAGACGTGGGGGTGGGGGTTGCAGCGGTCGCCGGAGACGGCGTTGACCGCCTCGACCTGCTCCGACCCCATCTCGAAGAGAAGCTGGTGGGCGCGCGCGACGATCTCGTGCTCGTACACGCCCGGCCTGAGCATGCGGTAGATCTCCTCGTAGACGGCGTCGACGAGACCCGCCGACTGGTCGAGGAGCGCGATCTCCTGCGACGTCTTGATCGTCCGCGCCGCGAGCAGCACGCGCGATCCGTCGGTGACGTGCACGCCGGCGCGCTGGAGCGCCTCGATCGTGACGAGGTCGGCCATGTCCACGCCGAGCGGCTCTCCCTGGAGACCGCGCTCGCGCAGCTCCGTCGCGATCCGCTCGCCGAGCCGGTCCGGGACGCCCGTCTCGACGGGCATCGCGCCGCGCATCGGCGAGACCCCCGCGCGGAAGTTCTCCGGCGGGAGCCACGGCGCGAAGAGTTGGTGATGACGGGCGGCGGAGCCGAAGTCCCACAGGATCGGGTCCCCACCGCGCGGCAGGAGCGCGAACCGCGCGTTCTTGTCGCGCGCCCACTCGCCGATGTGCGTGCTGGTGACGTACCGGATGTTGTTCGGGTCGAAGAGCAGCACCGCGCCGAGGTCCGAGGCTTCGAGCGCCGCCTTCGCACGGTCGAGGCGCTCCTGTCGCAGGCGGGGGAAGTCGATGCGCTGCTCCCAGTCGACCGCACGCGTCGCGTCGGGGGAGCCGTTCGCCCTGCTCCGCATGGTCACGGCACCACCTCCTGTTCGAGCTGCCTGGTCGCCCCGTCCGCCGCTCCGACGCCGGTGTGGAAGCCCGTCCGCCGCCGAAGGTGCTGGAAGAGCGCGATGAAGTCGTCGTCGCCGTGGCCGGCGTCGATCGCAGCGTGCAGCTGCTCTTTCATCTCCAGGGCCAGCGGCAGCTCCACGCCGCCCGCTTCGGCCGCGTCGAGGACGAGGTCGATGTCCTTCTCCATCAACGCCGTCGTGAACGTCGCGGAGTAGTCGTCGCGGAGGAGTGCGTCGGTCTTGTACCTGACGAAGGGCGCGCCGACGGCCGAGCTCCCCATCACCTCGAGCAGCGCGGCTCGGCTCACACCCGCCGTCTCGCCGACGACGAGCGCCTCGGACATCGCCTGTGCGATCACGGCGACCATGAGGTTGAGCGCGAGCTTCACGATCCGTGCCTGCTCGCCCTCGCCGACGTGGTGGATCGTCGGCCCGATCGCGAGAAGCACGGGCTCGATTTCGTCCAGTGTCTCCCGGTCGCCCGAGACGACGAAGCTGAGGTTCCCGGCGCGGACGACGCTCGGGTTGCCGCTGACGGGGGCGCGCAGGTAGCGCACCGACCGCTCGTCGGCGCGTGCCGCGACCCGTGCAGAGCTGGCCGCCGAGACGGTGCTCGCGTCGACGAGGACTGTCCCCGGGCGCGCCGCGTCGACGGTGCGGGTCGCAACGGCCTCGAACGCTTCGTCGTCCGCGAGCGAGGTGATGACGACGTCGACCTGCGCGGCGAGCTCCTCCGGTGTGCCGGCCGTGCGCGCCCCGCGTGCCTCGAGCGTCTGGGACCTCCCGGGCGTGCGGTTGCTCACGACGAGGTCGTACCCGCCGTCGAGAAGGCGCTCTGCGAACGCGGTGCCCATGTTTCCGAGACCGATCAGCCCCACGACGGGACGCGGGTCCTTAGAGGCGCGCACTGTGCAGTATGAATAAACGAACGCCCGTCACCGGTCAAGCCGCTCCTGCCGTGTTGTGGCCTGCCTTCGTTCCTTTCCTATCCTGCCTGTACAGCGGCACCATACGCGCCGGGCGTCCCTCACATGACGGCGAGGCGCCGCTCAGACCGTCGCGAGCGCCTGCTCGAGATCGCCCCACAGCACCTCCGGGTCTTCCAGACCGACCGAGAGGCGAAGGAGCCCGGTCGGGATCCGATCGCCCTCCCAGCGGTGGCGCGCCTCGAGCTTGGAGCGGGTGCCGCCCAGGCTCGTCGCGTTGACGATCGTGCGCACCGCCCGCTCGACGCTTCCCGCCGCCTCGCCGTCGGCGACGTCGAAGCTGACGAGGAACGAGAAACCGGGATAGCGCACGGTCTCGACGGCTGGATGCGCCTCGAGCCGCTCGACCAGCACCCGGGCCGTCGCCTCCTGCCGGTCGAGTCGCGCCGCGAGCGTCTCGAGCCCACGCAGGACGAGCCAGGCGGTGTCGGCCGACGCGACGATTCCCGCGAGCCGGCGGGTGAGGTGGAGCTGGTCGCGAAGCGCCGGATCACGCGCGACGGTGACGCCGGCCAGCACGTCGTCGTGGCCGGACAGGATCTTCGTCGCCGAATGCAGCGCGACGTCGCACCCGTGCTCGAGCGGCCGCAGCCGGAGCGGCGACGCAACCGTCGCGTCGCAGAGGACCGGCGCCGGATGCGCGGCGGCCGATTCCAGGTCGGGCAGCGTCAGGATCGGGTTCGCCGGCGCCTCGACGAGGATCAGGTCGACGCCCTCGGGTGGTGGACCGGTCTGGTCGAACTCGACGACCTTCACGCCCCAGGGGCCGAGGTGGTCGAGCAAGGTGCGGTGGCCGTAGTACGCGCCTTCGGCGAGCGCGACCGTCCCGCCCGGCCGGAGCATCGTCAGGAGCACGCACGTGACCGCTGCCATCCCGGAGGGAAAGAGCAGCGCGTGGCCACCGTCGAGCGCGCCCAGGGCCTCCTCGCAGGCGACCCCGGTCGGGTGGTCGGCACGCGCGTACGAGAAGCGGCCAGGCTCGCCGTCGTCGTACGGCCAGGTCGCCGAGCGGTCGAGCGGCGCATCCACGGTTCGATGCTATTCGGCGCCTACGACTGGCGGCGGGGGCGCTCGAGCATCGCCGAGCCCGGCGCGACGAACCCGAGCTTGCGGTACAGCCCGTGGGCGTCGGCCGTGTGGAGGATCCACTTCGTCTCGGCAAGCGGCCCTTCGTCGACGCTGAAGCGGACGAGCTCGACGCCGAGCCTGTGCCCGCGGTGCTCCTCGAGCACGTACACGTCCGCGAGGTACGACTGGACGTGCCCGTCCGAGATCGCGCGCGAGAAGCCCACCTGGCGGCCGTCGCGGTAGAGCCCCACGACGCGGGCGGCGTTGTCGATCAGCGCATCCTGCGTCTCCCGCGGACGGCCCTTCGCCCAGTAGGACTCCTCGCTCAGGTAGCGATGGACGGCCTCACGGTCGATCCGGCTGCGATCGTCGTCGAGCTCGTATGCGTCTCCGACGACCCGCTTCACGGTCGCAGCCTATGTCGGCGGCCGGGAACAGAGCGCCGGGGTTAGGCTCCGCACCGATGTCGGCCCGGCACGACACGACCGAGGCGAAGCTCGCGTGGCTCCGGGAGCTGGCGGAGGCCGCGGCGCACGCGGGGTCGGAGCACGCCGTCGGGCGCCAGCACGAGCGGGGCAAGCTCCTCGCGCGCGAGCGCATCGACCTGCTGCTCGACCCCGGCTCGTTCGTCGAGCTCGACCGCTTCGTCCGTCATCGCGAGGTCGAGTTCGGCATGGACGGCAACCGCCCGTGGGGCGACGCCGTGGTGACCGGCTACGGCACGGTGTTCGGGCGTCCGGTGTGCGTGTTCAGCCAGGACTTCACGGTCTTCGGCGGCTCGCTCTCCGAGGTCTTCGCGGAGAAGGTCTGCAAGGTCATGGACATGGCCTTGAAGGTCGGGTGCCCGGTTGTCGGGATCAACGACTCGGGCGGTGCGCGGATCCAGGAAGGGGTCGTGTCCCTCGCCGGCTATGCGGAGATCTTCTGGCGCAACGTTCAGGCGTCCGGCGTCGTCCCGCAGATCTCGCTGATCATGGGGCCGTGCGCGGGCGGCGGCGTCTACTCCCCCGCGCTCACCGACTTCGTGTACATGGTCCGCGACACGGCGCACATGTTCATCACCGGCCCCGAGGTGATCAAGGCGGTGACCGGGGAGGACGTCAGCTTCGAGCAGCTCGGCGGCGCCGTCACCCACGCGGCGCGGAGCGGCGTCGCCCACTTCATGGCTGAGGACGAGGAGGACTGCCTGGCCCAGGTGCGGTACCTGCTGTCGTTCCTGCCGCAGAACAACCTGGAGGACCCGCCGGCGTTCTCGCCGGACGACGACCCCGACGCCCGCGACGAGTCGCTGAACACGATCGGCCCCGCATCGGCGCGCGAGGCGTACGACATGCGGGCGGTCGTGCAGAAG
>DASXAW010000004.1:0-14639 GCA_036406535.1 Gaiella sp. | reverse complement strand
CGGCGCGGGCCGCCTCGAGGTCGAGGCCGACGAGGCTCGAGCCCCTCCGCTCGTCGAGGGCCCGCTCGACCTGGCGCGCGACGCGGGGGCTCGCGCCGCTCACCTCGATCGAGCTGACGCCGAAGAGGCTCGTCTCCCGCGCGAGGAGGATTGCGACGAGCAGGCCGGCGAGCACGCCGAAGGCGATCAGCAGCGTGCGGCCGGAGGGGACGAGCCGGGCGAGCTTGAGGCGATCGCCGGGATCCGTGCGCGGGAAGGGGACGACGACGCTCGCCGTCCGCGCACGCGGCCGCTCGCGTCCCGCTCGTCCCCTGGTGGCCACGGGAGCGATTTCGGCGCCTGAGCCGGTTCTCCTAGAGCCCGTCCAGCGATGTGGCCACGTCCTGGCGTGTGAGAGCAAGCCGGGCTAGGACGCAGGGAGCCCGATAGCAGCAGGTGCCGGGGCGACCGAGGACGACATGGCGCCGCTCGCCGCAGGCCAGGGACCTGGAGGGCATTGCCGGACGGGGCGCTACAGGGCGAGCGAGCCGAGCAAGACCACTTCGTGCTCGAGCGCGACGCCGAACTGCTCCCCCGCGCGTCGCCGCGCCTCGCGCATCAGGGCGAGACAGTCCGCACTCGTCGCGCCGCCGGCGTTCTCGATGAAGTTCGCATGGCGCGGGGAAACGACCGCGCCGCCGATCGCGTGGCCTTTGAGCCCACACAGCTCGAGCATCCGGCCCGCTCCGAGTTCCCCGGGCGGGTTCTTGAAGACCGAGCCGAACGTCCGCTTGTTCGTCGGTTGGGTCGCCTTCCGCCGGGCGACCAGCTCGGCCACCTCCACCTTGATCTGCTCCACGGGCCTCGCCGAGAGGCGGTACTCGACCTTCGCGACGACCTGGTCGGCGCGGACGAGCGAGTGGCGGTACTCGAGGCCGAGCTCGGCAGGCGTCAGCCACCCGCTCCCGTCGGCGGAGACGACGAGCGCCCGCACGAGGATTCCGCTCCAGTCGGACCCGTAGGCGCCGGCGTTCATCCGGACGCCGCCGCCGGCGGTGCCGGGGATCGCGCACGCGAACTCGAGGCCGCCGAGACCGGCGTCGCGCGCGCGGTGGAGGCAGACGGCGTTCGAGGCGCCGCCGCCTGCGCGCAGGAGCTCGCCGTCGACCTCGACGTCCGCCAGCTCGCCGGCGAGGCGGAGGACGAGCGCGTCGACTCCGTCGTCGTCGGCGAGCACGTTCGAGCCGAGCCCGACCGTCCGGACGGCGAGGCCCCGCTGCGCGGCCCAGGCGATCGCCTCCTCCAGCTCTGCGACCGACCCGGGTCGAGCGAAGGCCGGCGCCCGACCGCCGGTGCCGATGGTCGTCAGGCGCGCCAGGGCGACGCCGGTGTCGATCTCCATCGGCGCTACGCCGGCCGGTCCTTGGCCGGCAGCGTCTCGAGGATCGCCCGCGCCGCGCGCCACGGCTCGCCCACGCCCAGCGTCACGACGAGGTCGCCCGGCCGGACGACCGCGAGTGCCAGGCGTGTTGCGTCCTCGAGCGTCGGCGCCCAGATCCGCCGCGTCGCGTCGGGAACCCCGTTGAGCACGAGCCGCGGCGAGACTCCCGCCCGCAGGGCGTCACGCCGCCCGACGAAGTCCGTGACGATCGCGACGTCGGCGAGGCCGAGCGCCTCGCCGAGCTCGTGGTGGAGCCGGCGGGTCCGCTCGACGACGTGCGGGACGTAGACGGCGACGAGCTTCCGTGGGCGACGTTCGCGGGCGGTCTCGAGCGCGGCGCGGAGCTCCGTCGGGTTGTGGCCGTAGTCGTCGACGATGGTGACGCCGCCGCGCGTACCGAGGATCTGGAAGCGACGGTCGGCTCCCGAGAAGCTGGCGAGCGCCTCCTCGGCGCGATCGAATGCGACGCCCGCCGCGACCAGCGCGGCAAGCGCCGTGGCCGCGTTCCGCCGGTTGTGCTCGCCGGGCACCGCGAGCGGGAAGCGGACCGGCTCGAGGTCGTCGCCCCGAACCACCTCCGGCGCCTCCGCGAGCCACGCGTCGAGCGCCTCCCGCAGCTCGGCGATCGACGCCCAGCTCGCATGGTGATCGAGCTCGACGTTGGTGAGCACCGCGAGCCGCGGGCGCAGCTCGAGCACCGAGCGGTCGGACTCGTCCCCCTCGACCACGAGCCAACCGGCACCCGTGCCGGCGTTCCCGCCCAGCTGGGGGACGACGCCGCCGATGATCCAGGCGGGGTCGTCGCCCGCCTCCTTCAGCACGAACGCGATCATCGCCGCGGTCGTGGTCTTGCCGTGCGCGCCGGTCACGACGATGGAGGGGCGGGCGGCGACGAGCTCGGCGAGGAACGCCGACCGCGGCGTCCCGTCGATGCGCTCCCGGTGGGCGGTCGAGACGATCGCCTCCCAGCCCCCGGGCGGACGAGGCTCCCCGCCCAGGTCGACCTCGATCCCCTCGAGCGTCTCCGAGAAGATCGTCTCCTGCGCGTCCCAGCCGCGGACCTCCGCGCCCCACGCCCGCGCGATGTTCGCGTAGGCCGACATCCCGGACCCGGCGATGCCGACGAAGTACAGCCGGCGGCCCTCGAGCGGCTTGTGACTCACCACACGCTCACCTGCGCCGGCCCTCCGCGAGCGCGATCAGCTCGTCCGCGACCTCGTCCGCCGCGTCGGGCCGTGCGAGCGCGAGCATCGCCTCGCGCATCCGGCCGAGGCGAGCACGGTCGGCGAGTAGCTCGTCGACGAGCGCCGGGATCCGGTCGACCTCCGCGTCGGGGACGACGACCGCGCCGCCGCCCCGCTCGAAGTGCTTCGCGTTGAGCGTCTGGTGGTCGGCGGTCGCATGGGGGTACGGCACGAGGATCGAGGGAATCCCCGCGGCTGCGAGCTCCCAGACCGTTCCACCCGCGCGCGAGACGGCGACGTCCGCGGCCGCGAGCGCCTCGCCGAAGTGGTCCGTCTGCGCGAGCAGCACGTACCCGTCCCGCGAGACCCGGTCGCGGAGCGACTCGTAGTCGCGCTCGCCCGAGATGTGGAGCACGCCGGGCCCCTCGTCGCCCCACGCGCCGACCGCGAGCTCGTTGAGCGACCGAGCCCCCGCCAGCGCCCCGAACAACGCGACGACGGGCGCGTCGAGCGCGAAGCCGAACCGTCTCCTCCCCTCCTCCTGCGTGGCGCCGCGATGTGCGAGGGGAATCGGCCGACCGACGACTCGCACCTTTCTTCCCGTCCGGCCTGGAATGTCGTACGCGAGCAGGAGGCGCTGCGCGAAGGGCGCGGCGAGCCGGTTGGCGAGGCCGAGATGTGCGTCCGCCTCCGTCACCGCCGCCGGGATCCGGCGCAGCCGCGCGGCGACCACCATCGGCCCCGCGACGTAGCCGCCCGCACCGAGGACGACGTCGGGTCGTCGCTTGCGCAGGATCGCGAGGCAGTGGGCCGGCGCGGCCGACGCAAGCCAGGCAGCGCGGAGCTGCGCCGCGCTCGGGCGGCGCGGAAGCCCGGTGACCGGGAACGTGTCGAGCGGGAAGCCTCCCTCAGGCACCAGCCGCGACTCGACGCGGTCGGGCGTGCCGGCGAACGTCACCGTCACTCCGCGTTCGCGCAGCGCCTCCCCGACCGCGAGCGCCGGACGCACGTGGCCGGCCGTTCCCCCTGCCGCTATCACGCACGCGAGCTTGGACGACGCGCTCATTCACCGCGATGTTAAGGAGCACCCCGACGCCGGAGAGCATCACCAGGAGCGACGAGCCGCCGTACGACACGAACGGGAGCGGGATGCCCGTGAGCGGCGCGAGCCCGAGCACGGCCGCGAGGTTCACCGCCGCCTGCCCGCAGACGAGCGTTGTGATGCCCGCGGCCAGTCGCTTCCCGAAGGGATCGCGACACTCGAGCGCGACGCGAAAGCCGACCCACGCGAAGGCCGCGAAGCCGCCGATCAGGAGCGTCGACCCGATCAGCCCGAGCTCCTCGCCGACGACGGCGAAGATCATGTCGGTGTGGGCCTCGGGGAGGAAGTTCACCTTCTGGATCCCCTGGCCGAGCCCCTCGCCCGTGATCCCGCCGGACCCCATCCCGATGATCGCCTGCACGTTCTGGAAGCCCGCGCCCTCGGCGTCCTTCCACGGGTCGAGGAAGCTGAGCAGACGGGCGCGGCGGTAGGGCTCCATGTAGATCGCGAGCGCTCCGGCGCCGAGCGCCAGGGTCGTCGCGAGGACGTAGAGGCGGAGCGGGATCCCCGATACGAGCAGGATCCCGGAGACCATCACCGCGAGCGCGATCGTCGTCCCGAGGTCGGGCTCGACGACGATCAGCGCGCAGAAGAGCGCGACGACGAGGCCGACGGGCTTGAGCAGCTCGCCGAGGTCGCGGGGCACCGGGCGCCGCGCGAGCACCGCGCAGACCCAGATGCACACGGCGAGCTTCGCGAGCTCGGCGGGCTGGACGCTGACGGGCCCGAAGACGAACCACCGGTGCGCCCCGTTGATCGCAGGCGCGACGACGAGCACGGCGGCGCAGAGCCCGAGGGCGATCATCAGGAGCATGGGAGCGAGCGGGCGCAGCAGGTGGTAGTCGACCCGCGAGAGGACGGCGAGCAGCACGAGGCCGACGACGGCGTACATGCCCTGCTTCACGAGGAACCGCATCGGGTCGCCTTCGCCGAGCGTGGCCGACGCCGACGTTGCGCTGAACACCATCACGAGCCCGAATGCGACGAGCCCGAGGGTGACGAGGATCAGGAGTCGCTGCTCGACCTGGCCTCGGTCCGCACGTCGTCTGGTCCCCACCCCGGGAGCTTCTGCACGAGGCTGCGGAACTCCTCCCCGCGCTGCTCGAATCGCTCGAACTGGTCGAAGGACGCGCACGCCGGCGAGAGGAGCACCAGATCCCCGGGGGCGGCGGCTGCCGTCGCCGAACCGAGCGCTCGCTCCATCGTCCCCGACATCTCGTACGCGACGCCCGCGTCGGAGAGGGCCGCGGCGAGCTTCGCCGCGGCTTCGCCGATCAGGTAGGCGCGATCGCCGGCGGCGAACGCGCCTGCGAGCGCGTCGTAGGGCTCGTCCTTCCCGCGACCTCCGAGAATCACGTGCTTCCGCCGTCCCGGGAACGACGCGAGCGCGCGGAGCGCCGCGGCGGCGTTCGTCGCCTTCGAGTCGTTCACGTAGAGGACGCCGTCGACGGTCGCGACCTCCTCGATCCGGTGCTCGACGCCGGGGAACCTCTCGAGCGCGCGCGCGACCGCCTCGTCGGGGATCCCGAGGGCCAGCGCGGCCGCCGTGGCGGCGGCGGCGTTCTCGCGGTTGTGCGCCCCCCGGATGCGCGGCTCGGCGGGCAGCGGGTCGTTCACGGAGAACTCGACGCGCCGCGCGTCCCCAGGGACGCGCCCGAAGCCGCGCGGGACGACGGCGACGTCGCCGGGGCCCTGCCGCTCGAAGGCCCGCAGCTTCGCTGCCGCGTAGGCGTCGAACGAGCCGTGCCGGTCGATGTGGTCCGGCTCGAGGTTCGTGAGCACGGCGACTCGGGGTCGGAGTGTCTCGACGTCCTCGAGCTGGAACGAGGAGAGCTCGCAGACGATCCACGCTCCGTCGTCGACCTCGCCGACGAGCGAGGTCAGCGGGCGACCGATGTTGCCCGCGACCTCGACGGGCCAGCCCGCCTCCTCGAAGACCGCGCCGAGGAGCGCCGTCGTGGTCGTCTTGCCGTTCGTTCCCGTGACGCCGACGATCGGGTTCGCGAGGAGGCGCGCGCCGAGCTCGATCTCCGAGACGACCTCGATATCGCGCCCGCGTGCCGCCCGGACGGGCGGCACGCTGTCCGGGACGCCCGGGCTCTTGACGACGAGCCCGACGCCGTCGAGCAGGGCGTCGTCCCACGCGCCCAGCCGCACGTCGCCCTCGAGGCCCGCCGTGTCGACCGACTCCGACGCGTCGTGGGCGACGACCGCGACGCCCCGCGCGGCGAGCGCGGCGACGGCTGCCCGTCCCGAGCGCGCCAGCCCGAGGACGAGGACGCGACCCGGCAGATCGCTCACGCGGCAAGCGTAATCCGCGTCGCCGCGGCCCCGACGGGCGACTCAGCGTCGCGCGATCGCAACGCCCGCGAGGATCGCCGCCGAGCCGATGCCGAAGGCGGGGGTGAGCTGCTCGTCGAGGACGAGGGCGGCGAGCACGAGACCCGAGATCGGCTGCAGGAACATCAGGGGCGCCATGCGAACGATCCCGCCACGCGCGAGCGCCCAGTACCAGCCGACGTAGCCGACGATCGACGTCATCACGGCGAGGTAGAGCACCGCACCCCACGACGATCCGTCGCCGTGCGGCACGTGGCCGCCCGCGAGAAGGCCCACGCCGAGCGGCGCGAGGACGAGCGCACCGAGGATCACGCCCCAGTACGTCGTCGTCGCGCTCGAGACGCCGCGCGGCACGAGCAGCGCGCCGGCGACGTAGCCGGACGAGACGGCCAGCGCCGCGGCGAGCACGATCAGGTCGCCGCCGAGCGTCGCGGTCCCGTCGTCGCCGCTCGAGCGGACGGCGATGATGACAGCCTCGCCCGCGAGGGCGATCGCACACCCGGAGAGCCACCACGCGCCGGGCATCCGCCGAATCACGAGCGCCGCCCAGAGCCCCGTGAAGATGGGCAACCCGGCGAGGATCGCCACGCCGTGCATGGCTGATGTGCGCTCCTGCCCAAACGTGTAGACGACAGGGAAGATCACGAATGCCGAGGCGGCGGACACGCCCAGGAGCAGCCGCGAGTGCCGGTCGGTGGGCGGGCGCAGCCCGCTGACGATGACCAGTGGCACCGCGACGAGCCCTGCGAGCACCGTGCGCAGGACCGCGACGACGAGCGGCTCGAGATCGTCCGTTGCGAGGCGCGTCGCGACCGGGCTCGCCCCCCAGATCACCATGCAGACGACGGAGACGACCACCGGCGCCGTGACCCACGATGCCGAGCGACCGACGGCGCTGTCCACCTCGGGCGTTTCCATGCCGTGCAACCTATTGGGATAGCTCGGGCCGTAGACGCACCGAGCTGTGAACTGCGGCTTGCCGCCCGAGGCCGGCTTCGCCGGCCGGGAGGCGACGCGAGGTCAACCCGTGCACAGACCCGAAGGAGGGGGTCCGTGGGGAACCATGGGTTCCCCCACGTCTTCAGAGCTGGAAGCGCAGGTAGTACCGGTAGTAGAGCGCGAAGCCGATCGCGCAGAGGATCGCGCCGACGATCCAGAAGCGCACCATGATCTTCGTCTCCGACCACGCCTTCATCTCGAAGTGGTGGTGGATCGGCGCCATCAGGAACACACGCCGCCCGGTGCGTTTGAAGCTCGCCACCTGGATCATCACGGAGAGGATCTCGACGAGGTAGACGCCGCCGATGAACACGAGCAGGACCTCGGTCTCGGTGAGGATCGCCAGCGTCGCGATCGCCCCGCCGAGCGCCATGGAGCCCGTGTCGCCCATGAACACCTCCGCCGGGAAGGCGTTGAACCAGAGGAAGCCGATCACGCCGCCGATCAGGGCCGCGGCGACGATCGCGAGGTCGAGGTACTCGTGGCTTCGATCGGCGACGGTGTCCGCCGAGCGGATCCAGTCGATCAGAGCGATCGCCAGAAGCGTGATCAGCGAGATCGCGCACGTCCCGGCGGCGAGCCCGTCGAGGCCGTCGGTGAGGTTCACGCCGTTCGACGTCCCCGCGATCACGAGGAAGAGGAAGGGGAAGTACAGCCAGTGCAGGTCGATGTTGATGTCGACGAGCGGGAAGTAGATCTCGGTGTCCATGTAGCCGATCTGCGTCGTCGCCCACCCCACGCCGGCGGTGATCAGCACCAGGCCCGCGAGCTTCCAGCGGCCGCTGAGCCCGAGCGAGCGTCTCCGCCGGACCTTGAGGTAGTCGTCGGCGAAGCCGATCAGCCCGCAGCCGAGCGTCGCGAGGATGATCGTCAGGCCGGGCACGGTGTACAGCGACACGATGAGCGCCGGCACGAGCGCAGCGACGAGGATCAGCAGGCCGCCCATCGTCGGCGTCCCGGCCTTCACGACATGCCCCGCGGGACCCTCCTCACGGATCTGCTGGCCGATCGACTGGCGCTTGAGCCATGCGATGAACTGGGGCCCCACCGCGACGGCGATCACCATCGCGATGAGCCCCGCGATCAGGACTCGTGCCATGCCTCGGAGTGTTTCTCGATCAGAGCGGGGATGCCTTCGAGTCCGACGGCCCGCGAGGCCTTCACGAGGATCGCGTCGCCCGGACGAAGCAGCTCGAGCGCCTCGGCGAACGATGCGGCGTCCGCGACGACCGCGCCCGCCGGCACGCCGTCCAGGTAGGTACGGGCGGGCTCGCCGACCGCGACGACGACCTCGATCCCGAGGTCCCGGAGGAGCGCCGCGATCTCTGCGTGGTACCGCGCGCTCTCCTCACCCAGTTCCGCCATCTCGCCGAGGACCGCGACGCGGCGCCTGTCGCCGGCGCGCTCGACGAGGTCGAGCAGCGCGGCGCGCATCGAGATCGGGTTCGCGTTGTACGCGTCGTTGACGACGAGCCCGCCACCCGGCAGCTCGCGCACCTCCCCTCGCCAGCGGCTCAGCCGTATCGCCTGCGCGCCCTCGGCCGCCCGCTCGAGGGGAAGGCCGAGCGCGTCGTACGCGGTCAGCGCGGCGAGGGCGTTCTCCGCGAGGTGACGCTGCGCGAACGGCAACGGGAGGCGGACCTCCTGGCCGCCGACTGCGAACCGCCAGACGTCTCCCTCCCGCTCCACGGAGCCTGGGTCGAACCGGCGGACGAGGACGTCGTCGCGGAGATACGGCTCGAGGAGCGCCTCGCCGGCCGGGACGACCGCCGTGCCGCCCGCCGGCAGCGCCTCGATCGCCTCGGCGTTCGCGCGGGCGACGTCCTCGACGCTCCCGACGAGCTCGAGGTGCTCTGGCCCGATCGACGTGACGAGCGCGAGAGTGGGGCGCGCGATCGCGCAGAGCTCGGCGATCTGCCCGAGCCCGCGCATCCCCATCTCCGTCACGAGGACGCGTGTCTCGGGCTCCAGCGCGAGCACCGTGAGGGGTAGGCCGAGCTCGTTGTTCCGGCTCGCGTCCGCGGCGACGGTCGGCGTCACCGCGGCGCACAGCGCTGCGAGCACGTCCTTCGTCGTCGTCTTCCCGACCGAGCCGACGACGGCGACGACCTGCGCGTCGGAGCGGCCGCGGACGAGTGACGCGAGGGCCGCGAGCGCGGCCTCCTGGTCATGCGGCACGAGGGTCGCGGCGCCCGCCGCGCGCGCGTCGTCGACGAAGCGGACGCCGGTGTTCAGGGCCACGAAGAGATCGCCCGGACGCGCATCGCGCGAGTCGTCGTGGACCCGCCGGACGACGCCGTCGGCAGGCGCGTCCGCGAGCTCCCCGAGCGCGAGCGGCTCGATTTCGCGCCACGCGAGCGGGATCACGGCGCCACGGCCCTGGTGGGCGAGGAGCGGAGGTTGCACCCTGTGACAGGCGCCCTCACGACGCGACGCCCAGGTGCCGCCTGAGGGCCGTCCGGGCGACGTCGCGATCGTCGAAGGGATGGATCTCGCCTGCGATCTCCTGGCCCTGCTCGTGCCCCTTCCCGGCGATCAGCACCACGTCGCCGGCGCGCGCCTCCGTGATCGCAGCCGCGATCGCCGAGCGCCGGTCGAGGTCGATCTCGACGTCGGTGCCCGCCCCCTGGAGGATCTCCTCGACGATCGCGATCGGCTCCTCGGAGCGCGGGTTGTCGTTCGTGACGATCACCCGATCGGCGAGCTCGTGTGCGATCCGCCCCATCTCCGCACGCTTCGTCCGGTCGCGGTCCCCGCCCGCGCCGAAGACGACCGTGAGCCGCCCGGGGCCGAGCTGTCGTGCGGCCCCGAGCGCAGCTCCGAGGGCCTCGGGCTTGTGCGAGTAGTCCACGACGACCGCGAAGTCCTGGCCCTCGTCGACCGCCTCGAAGCGACCCGGGACGCCGACGACCGCGCGGATGCCCTCGGCGATCGCGTCGTCGTCCACGTCGAGCAGCGTCGCCGCGGCCACGGCGGCGAGCACGTTCTCGACGTTGAAGATCCCGAGGAGCGGTGTCTCGATCGCGATCCCCGCCGCGGTGAACGACGACCCGCGGGGGCCGAGCTCGAGCCCGTCGGCCCGCACCTCCGCCTCGGGCCGGAGACCGAACGTGACGATGGGCGCGCGATGCGCGCCCGTCAGCTCGTCCGCGAGCCGGCGTCCGTGCGGATCGCCCACGTTGACGGCGGCGGGCGGCGGAGTGAGGCCTGTGAAGAGGCGGCGCTTCGCCTGGAAGTACTCCTCCATGTCGCCGTGGAGATCGAGGTGGTCCTGGCCGAGGTTCGTGAAGCAGAGCGCGTCGAACCGCACGCGGTCGAGGCGGCGGTAGTGCGAGCCGTGCGAGGACGCCTCGAGCGCGACCGCCTCGTCGCCTGCGTCGAGCATCTCGCGGAAGAGGCGCTGGAGGTCGATCGCCTCCGGCGTCGTGTGCGGCGCCTCACGTGACGTTCCGCCCACGATCCACTCGACCGTTCCGACCATTCCGGTCGAGCAGCCGTTTGCCTCGAGGATCGACCGCAGCAGGTAGGTCGTCGTCGTCTTCCCCGTCGTCCCCGTCACGCCCGCGACCGTGAGCCGCTCGGTGGGCATGCCGAAGAACGCGTCGGCCGCGACCGCCATCGACGCACGGGACGACTCGACGAGGAGCTGCGGAACCGAGACCTCCAGCGGGCGCTCGACGACGAGCGCGACCGCGCCCTCCCGCACGGCGTCGGCCGCGAGGTCGTGCCCGTCGCGCGTCGACCCGGGCACGCAGAAGTAGAGCGCGCCGTCCCGGACCGTGCGCGTGTCGTAGGCGAGGTCGAGGATCTCGACGTCCCGCCGGCCGATCACGTCGCTCGGCGCGAGCGCGCGGATCAGCGCGTCGAGCTCCATCGGGGCGATTGTAGGGATGAGGCTTCCCCCGTCCGCGAGACGGCGGTCGAGGGACGCCTCACCCCTACGGCGTCGCGAACGACGCGACGAGCGAGGACGAGCGCTTCGTCTCCGGCGCGTCCGGCGGGACCTCGAGGTACTGGAGCGCGAACCGGGCGATGTCCCGGAACACCGGTGCGGCCACGGTGCCGCCGTAGATCTGGCCGTGCGGCTCGTCGATCATCACGAGGATCGCGAGGCGAGGCTTCCGCGCAGGCACGAGACCGACGAAGGATGCGACGTACTTCGACACGTAGTGGCCGTTCTCGGCCTTGTTCGCGGTGCCGGTCTTGCCCGCGACGGTGTAGCCGGGGATCGCAGCCTCCGTCCCGGTGCCCTCGAGCACGACGATCGTCGCGACGCGCGGCGCTTCCGCGGGCGCGAAACCGATGAACGACGCGTAGTGCTTGTTGCTGGAGTAGCCGCCGTGCCCGTCGGCCTTGCGCGACGTGCCGGTCTTGCCCGCGACGGTGTAGCCGGGGATCGCGGCCTCGGTCCCCGTGCCCTCGAGGACGACGTCGCGGAACATCGCGATCATCCGGTCGGCGGTGTGACGCGAGACGACGCGGCGCCCCGGCCCGTGGGAGACGCGCTTGCCTCCGATCTTGTCGATCACGTGCGGCCTCGGCATGACGCCGCCGTTCCCGATCGCAGCGTAGGCGCCGATCATCTGGAGAGGGGTCACGGCGATGCCCTGTCCGATCGGCACCGTGCCGATCGTGGAGCCCGACCAGTCGTCGTACGGCAGCACCATGCCCGGGCTCTCGCCCGGGAGCTCGCTTCCCGTCGGCTTGCCGAAGCCGAAGCGGTCGATCCAGCGGGCGAGCTCGTGTCCGCCGAGCCGCTCCTTCGCGATCGTCACGGTGCCCACGTTCGACGACTCGGCGAGGATCTGGCGGACGGTCATCCGCTCCGCGGGCCGGTAGTGGGAGTCGTGGATCACTCGGTCGGCGACGTGGATCGTCGGCTGGAGCCAGAACGACGTGTCCGGTGTGACGACGTTGTCCTCGAGCGCGCCGGCGATCGTCACGATCTTGAACGTCGAGCCCGGCTCGTAGACGTCCGTCACCGCGCGGTTCCGGCGCAGGTCGGCCGGGGCCGAGGCGAAGTCGTTCGCGTCGAACGTCGGCGCGTTCGCCATCGCGAGGATGCCGCCCGTGCGAGGGTCCATCACGATCGCGGTGCCGCCCTTCGCGCCGTAGCGCGCCACGGCGGCCGAGAGCAGCTGCTCGGCGTTCGCCTGGATCTGATGGTCGATCGTGAGGACGACGTTCTTGCCCGGCCGCTCGCGGCGCGACTTCACGACGTCGATCGCCTGGCCGGCCGGGTCGCGGACGACGATCTCGTACCCGGGACGCCCGGCGAGCGTCCGGTCGAGCGACTTCTCGAGCCCGTCGAGGCCGAAGTTGTCGGTGCCTGCGAAGCCGAGCAGGTTCGACGCGACGCGACCCTGCGGGTACGCGCGACGCTCCTCCGGGTAGAAGCCGAGGCCGGCCACGTGCTGCTTCTCGAGGTCGCCGGCCCTCAGCGCGTCGGCCTTGCGGTCGATGTAGACGAACTGCTTCGAGCGGTCGCGCAGCTTCGGGTAGAGCTCGTCCGCGCTGAGGTCGAGCGCCTCCGCGGCCTTCACGGCCGCCTTCTTCGGCGCGACGACGTTCCGCGGATCGGCGTACACGGTGATCGCCTGCTCGCCGATCGCGAGCGGCTCGCCCGTCCGGTCGAAGATCGTCCCGCGCCCCGCGGGGATCTCGATCGTCTGGCGGTGCTGACGCGACGCCATCGCCTCGAAGCTCGGCGCGCGGACGACCTGGATCCACGCCGCCCGCGCGAACGTGACCACGAAGAGGAGGCCGAACCCGACCAGCAGCAGCCGGATGCGGACGTTCGTGCGCTTGTCCGTCACCGGCCCTTCGGCTCCAGGCGCAGGTATGTCGTCGTGTTCGGGTCCGCGGGGACGAGGCCGAGCCTCGACGCCGCCTCGCTCTCGATCCGGGCGTTGGACGACGCGCTCGAGAGCTGCGCGCGCGAGGTCGCGATCTCCGCCTTCAGCTCGGCGCGGGTGTGCCGCAGGCCGTCGAGCTGCACGTTGAGGCGGAGCACGAGCACGTTCACCGCCACGACGCCCGCGAGCAGCGCGCCGATCACGACGATCCAGAGGACGCCGCCGCCGAATGCGCTTCGCGCGACGTGCGCCCGACGCAGCGAGGGCTGGACGATCGTCGACATCAGGCGCTCACGTCCTCACCGCGACGCGCAGACGGGCAGAGCCTGCCCGCGGGTTCGCCTCGAGCTCGGCGCGGTCGGGCCGCACCGGCTTTCGCGTGAGCGGCCGGAGCGTCGGCTCCTTCCCGCAGACGCACACCGGAAAGTCCGGCGGGCACGTGCAGCCCTTCGCCTGCTCCGCGACGAAGCGCTTGACGATGCGGTCCTCGAGGGAGTGGAACGAGATCACCGCGAGCCGGCCGCCCGGACGCAGCATCTCGAGCGCCGCGGGAAGCGCCGCCTCGAGCGAGGCGAGCTCGTCGTTGACGGCGATGCGGAGCGCCTGGAAGACGCGCTTCGCGGGGTGGCCCTCGCCGAACCGCGCCGGGGTCGGGATCGCGAGCTTGATCACGTCGACGAGCTCGGCGGTCCGCGTGAACGGCACGTCCTCGCGCCGCCGCGCGATCGCGCGCGCGATCGGCGCGGCGTAGCGCTCCTCGCCGTAGCGGCGGAAGATGGAGACGAGCTCGCGCTCGTCCCACGTGTTCACGATCGCCGCGGCGGTCGGCTCCGACGACGGGTCCATCCGCATGTCGAGCGACGCGTCCGTCGCGTACGAGAAGCCGCGCTCCGGACGGTCGACCTGCATCGAGGAGATCCCGAGGTCGAGCAGGATCGCGTCGGCCTTGACGTCGTTCGCGGCGAGCTGCGTGAGCACGACCGCGAAGTCACCGCGCAGGAAGCGCACGTCGACGCCCGCGCGTGCCCGGAAGCGGTCGAAGAACGACTTCGCGGTCGGGTCACGGTCGATCGCGACGAGCTTCCCCTGCCCGGCGAGGTCCTCGGCGAGGAGCCGCGAGTGGCCGCCGGCGCCGAACGTCGCGTCGACGACCGTCTCGCCCGGACGCACCGCGAGCAGCTCGCGCACGCGATCGGCGAGGACGGGGACGTGGTCAGCTTCCGTGTGCGGCAAGACGTTCGGCAGCATGCTCGACGCTCCCTTCGACGGCGGTCAGGTGCTTCTCCCACGCGGTTGGGTTCCAGAGCTCCAGGTGGTCGTAGTTGCCCGCGACGACGACCTCGCGCTCGAGGCCGGCGTGCCGGACGAGCGGCGCCGGCACGAGCACGCGCCCCGAGCCGTCGATGTCGGATTCCCCCGCCCCGGAGAAGAAGAAGCGGCGCAGGTCGCGCGCCTCGCGCGAGAGCGGGTCGAGCACGGAGATACGCCCCTCGACGGTCACCTTCCACGTCTCCCGCGGGTAGACGGCGACGTTGCCGTCGATGCCGCGCGCGAGCACGACGCCGTCGCCCAGCGCCTCGCGGAAGCGCGCCGGCAGCGTGAGGCGGCTCTTCTCGTCGATCGTGTGCTCGTAGGTGCCGATGAACATCGCCCTGGGCCGTGGCCGATCGCGGTCGTGATCTCCACGCTGCCCCACTTTATGCCACCGAGCCCCACTTGGCAAGTGCCCGTGCGGAGCG
>DASXAW010000003.1:0-8600 GCA_036406535.1 Gaiella sp. | reverse complement strand
TGACCGGAGAGCGGCCATCGAGCGCGCCGTGGAGCTCCTCGATGCCCATCCGGACGTCTCGGTCGTCGCCGTCTCGGCGATCCGCGAGACCGAGCCGTGGGGGCCGGTCGAGCAGGGCCCGTTCCTGAACGCGGCCGCTGCGGTCGACACCACGCTCGCCCCGGGCGCGTTCCTCTACGTCCTCCTCGGGATCGAGGAGACGCTCGGGCGGGTCCGGGGTGAGCGTTGGGGCCCTCGCACGGTCGACCTCGATCTCCTGCTGTACGGCGAGCTGGTGCTCGAGGAGCCAGAGCTGGTCGTGCCGCATCCGCGCCTCCACGAGCGGCGTTTCGTGCTCGAGCCGCTCGCCGAGCTCGCGCCCGACGCGGTCGTACCGGGTCGCGGGCGCGTCTCGGATCTGCTCGCGGCTCTGACACCCGAGGGACGAGGCTGAAGCCACGCCCCTTGGGTCTACACTCTCGGCATGAGCCATCTCGACGAGCTCGACGAGTTCGAGGCGGAGCTCGAGCTACAGCTGAAGCGCGAGTACACGGCGGTCTTTCCGCTGTTCCGCTACTGCGTGCTCACGCAGGACGCGACGTACCTCTGCAACACGCTCGACCTCAAGGTCGTGCCACAGGCGAGCTACCCGTTCTTCCACGCCCAGATGGAGGACGTCTGGGTCTGGGACAAGAACCGGCCGACGCGGATCATCCCGCGCGCTGAGGTCTACACGTCCGGCGACGTCACGATCGAGGAGCTGCGCGGCGAAGACGACGAGCCGCGGCTCACGGCCGAGGCGCTCGCGGAGCGGCTCGGCGAGTCGCGCCGTACCGAGGACGACGACTCCTACTGAAGCCGGCTCGCCGGACGGGGGTTCGGCGGGAGCCGAACCTCGGCGATCGTCTCGCGCTCTGATTCACTAGCGCGGTGCTCCTCGCAGTCGACGTCGGCAACACGCAGACCGTCCTCGGGCTCTACGAGGGCGAGCGGCTCACGGACCACTGGCGGCTCGCGACAGATCGGACGCGCACGGGCGACGAGCTGACCGTGCTGCTCGGCGGTCTCCTCGACCCGGACGCCGTCGACGCGATCTGCCTCTCGACGACCGTGCCGATGCTCCTGCGCGAATGGGAGCGCCTCGCGGAGCGCTGGGCGCACGCATCGCTGCTCGCCGTCGGCCCCGGGGTCCGCACCGGGATCCCGATCCGCTACGACGACCCGCGCGAGGTGGGTCCCGACCGGATCGTCAACTCGGTGGCGGCCAAGGCGAAGCTCGGCGCGCCGGTGATCGTCGTGGACTTCGGCACCTCGACGAACTTCGACGTCGTCTCGCCGGCGGGCGAGTACGTCGGCGGCGTGCTCGCACCGGGGATCGAGACGTCGATGGACGCGCTCTTCGCGCGCGCCGCGCGCCTCGTGCGGGTCGAGTACGTCGAGCCGCCGGCCGTCGTCGGGAAGACGACGGTCGCGGGCCTGCAGTCCGGCCTCGTGTACGGCTTCGCGGGTCAGGTCGACGGGATCGTCGCGGCGATCCGAGGCGAGCTGGAGTCGCCCGGGGCGCCGGTCGTAGCGACGGGCGGCCTCGCTGAGCTCGTGGCGACGCGCTCGTCGACGATCGGCCAGGTCGACCCGTTTCTCACCCTCGACGGCCTGCGGATGGTCTGGGAGCTGAACGCGTGATCCCCGATGCCGGCACCTACGCGGTCTTCGCCGCCGCGGCGCTCGCGCTCGCCGTCGTGCCCGGCCCCGCCGTGCTCTACATCGTGGCGCAGAGCGTTCCGGGCGGCCGGCGCGCGGGGGTCGTCTCGGCGCTCGGCGTGTCGACCGGCGGTCTGTTCCACGTCTGCGCGGCGGTGATCGGCCTGTCCGCCCTGCTCGCCGCCTCCGCGGAGGCGTTCACGGCGGTGAAGCTCCTCGGCGCCGCGTACCTCGTCTGGCTCGGCGTCCGAACGCTCCTGAGCCGTGACGAGCGGATCGGCGGGCGGCGCGTCGAGACGACGCTCGGGCGCACGTACCGGCGCGGCGTCGTCGTGAACGTGCTCAACCCGAAGACCGCTCTCTTCTTCCTCGCTTTCCTCCCGCAGTTCGTCGACCCCGACGGCTCGACTCGGGCACAGCTCGCGATCCTCGGGCTGACGTTCGTGCTGATCGCGCTCGCGAGCGACCTCGTCTGGGCGCTCGTGGCCGGCACGGCGGGCGGCGTGCTGCGCCGCAGCCGCACGTTCCTGCGGGTGCAGCGATACGTGTCGGGGACGATCTTCCTCGGCCTGGGAGCGCTCGCCGCGACCGCCGGTCGCAACAGCTGACTGCCACGTCCTCCGGGAAGCGTTCCGCCGAACCCACTCGCCTGGGCGGCCGGAGGCCGGCGTTGCCGACCGGTAGGCCAGGTTGGCGCGGCGGGCAACTACGGTGAAGGAGGGGGCTCGTGGGGGAACCATGGGTTCCCCCACGTTCTACCCGCCTCCGTAGATCGAGATCGGCAACGCGAGCGTCACGGCGTCGCCGGGCGGGATCTCGGCCTCGAGCCGCTCGACGAGGTCGCTCGCACCGGGGGCGGCGGCGAAAAGCCGGGCCTCGACCTCGTCGGTCGAGTCGAGGACGACCAGCTGCTGCTTGAACTCGCGCGGGAACCGGCCGTGGCCGAGGTACCAGCCGTAGAACTTCTTCAGGAAGCCGCTCGCCCGGCGCTCGCCGAGCTCGCGCACGGCCTCGCGGAGGAACACCACGAGCTCCGCGACGACCTCCTCGCGCGACGGTTCGCGTGACTCGCCGTCGACAATCTCCTCGAGCGCCCAGGGATTTCCTTGCGCAGCACGCCCGACCATCACCGCCGCCGCGCCCGTGCGCTCGAGCACCTCTTCCGCGACGGCGCGCGAGACGATGTCGCCCGACGCGATCACCGGCACGTCGACGAGCGACACGAGCTCCGCCGTGAGGGCGTGGTCCGCCGTGCCGGTGTACATCTGCTGCGCGGAACGCGGGTGCAGCGTGAGCGCGGCGGCGCCGGCTTCCACGAGCCGCGGCCCCACCGCGAGGCACTCCCGCGAGCCGTCTCGCATCCCGCGGCGGAGCTTGACCGTCACGGGGACGTCGACGGCGTCTGCGATCGCGGAGACGATCCGCGTGGCGCGCTCGGGGTCGTCGAGCAACGTCGCGCCGGCGCCCGTCTTCGTCACCTTGCGGACGGGACAGCCGAAGTTCAGGTCGACGAGGTCGGCGCCGGCCGCCTCGACCATGCGGGCCGACTCCGCCATCGCCTCCGGGTTCGAGCCGAACAGCTGGATCGCGAGCGGATGCTCGTCCGTGGCGACTCGCAGGTAGCCGAGCGTACGCTCGTTGCCGTGCTCGATCCCTGCGCTCGAGACCATCTCCGAGCACACGAGCCCGGCGCCGAACCGGCGTCCCTGACGCCGGAACGCCTGCACGCTGACGCCCGCCATCGGCGCGAGGACGAGCCGTGTCGGGATCTCGACCGGCCCGATCGACCAGGGCTGCCGAAGGTCGACCATCGTCGTCAGCAGATCGTAGACGCCGCTCCTCGTGGCAACGGTCCGGGGGTTGCGCAACCCCGCACCCCGGAGCTACCATGCGCGTCCGCGTGGCGCATCGAGCGCCTCGTTCTTCTTTATTGGCGACGATCCTGGAGGCCTTCCACTGAAGGACGTGCTCCTCACACCCGAGGGCTACGAGGCCCTCAAAGGCGAGCTGGACACGCTGCGCACGGAGCGGCGGCGTGAGATCGCCGATCGCATTCGCACCGCGCGCGAGTTCGGCGACATCGCGGAGAACGCCGAGTACGACGACGCGAAGAACGAGCAGGCGATGCTCGAGCACAAGATCGCCCAGCTCGAGGATCGGCTCGCCCACGCCCGCGTGATCGACACCGACGACGTCGACACGAGCGTGGTCTCGGTCGGCTCCGTGGTCCGGCTTCGCGACGTCGACGCGAAGCAGACCGTCGAGTACCACATCGTCGGCTCCGCGGAGGCGAACCCGGCCGAGCAGAAGCTCTCGAACGAGTCGCCGGTCGGCAAGGCGATCATCGGGCGCAAGAAGGGCGAGACCGTCGAGGTGACGACGCCCCGCGGCTCGGTCGTGAAGTTCAAGATCATGGAGATCAAGGCGGCCTGACGCTCCCGGCGGCGGGCACCGCCCGGCGCTCCACCCCGAGTCTGATCCGCGGCCGTAGACTCGTCCGGCATGACGGCTCCGAAGCGCTTTCCCGACCGGGACGAGATCGCCGCGGTCCGGGCGGAGGCAGAGCCGCTCGAGAGCGGTGGCTCGACCGGCACGACGCGCCGGATCGCCGGCCGTGCGATGGCGCGACGCGAGATGGGCAAGCTCGTCTTCCTCGACGTCGTCGACCTGTCCGGTCGCATCCAGGCGATCTGCGACACGGCCGTCACGGGCGACGTCGACGTGCACCTGGGTGACGTGGTGGGCGTCGCAGGCACGCCGGCGAAGTCCCGTCGCGGCGAGCCGTCGGTGCTCGCGGAGAGCGTCGAGGTCCTGTCGCGGAACACGCAACCGCTCCCGGACACGTTCCACGGGCTGACGGACGTCGAGCTGCGCTACCGGAAGCGCTACCTCGACCTCCTGATGAACGAGGAGACGCGCGAGGTGTTCGTCACGCGCGCACGCGTGATCTCGGCGATCCGCCGCGCCCTCGACGAGTGGGGCTTCGTCGAGGTCGAGACGCCCGTCCTCCAGCCGCGGTACGGCGGCGCATTCGCGCGTCCGTTCGTCACGCATCACAACGAGCTCGACGCCGACCTCTACCTGCGGATCGCGACGGAGCTCTACCTCAAGCGGCTCATCGTCGGCGGGCTCGAGCGCGTCTACGAGGTCGGCAAGGACTTTCGGAACGAGGGGGTCTCGTTCAAGCACAACCCCGAATTCACCATGCTCGAGTGGTACGAGGCATACGCCGACTACCGCGACGTGATGGAGCGGATCGAGCAGCTCCTCGAGCGCGTGGCAGTCGAGGTGCGCGGGACGGCCACGGTGAGCTTCCGGGGCCACGAGATCGACCTCGCGGGGCCGTGGCGGCGGCTCACGTTCGTGGAGTCGCTCCGGGCGCACGAGCTGTGGACCCGCGACGCCGACGAGCTCCGCGCGCTCCTCACCGAGCGTGGGGTCGACACCGAGGCCGACAAGGACTGGACGCAGCTCGTCGACCACGCGTTCTCGCACTACGTCGAGCCGGGCCTGATCCAGCCGACCATCGTCCACGACTATCCGGTCGAGCTCTCGCCGTTCGCCAGACCGACCGAGGGCGACCCGACGCTGACCGAGCGGTTCGAGTACTTCGCGGGCGGGATGGAGCTCGGCAACGCGTTCACGGAGATCAACGACGCGGCGACGCAGCAGGAGCGGTTCGACCAGCAGTCGGAGCAGGTGGAGGGCGAGCGTGGTGACCCGGACTACGTCGACGCGCTCTCCTACGGCATGCCGCCGACCGGCGGCATCGGCCTCGGGATCGACCGGTTGGTGATGCTCCTCACCGGCACGGAGTCGATCCGGGACGTCGTGCTCTTCCCGGCTCTGCGGTCCGCGCAGAGCTAGTTGCAGCGGTCGACGCGCCGCGGCCCGACGGCCCTGGAGCGGCTCACCCGTCGGGTCATGGACAATCCGACGAGCGTGCATACGATGATTCTCGTGCGCCGCGTCGTCCTCACACTCGTCGCCGCCCTCGCCGTGCTCGTCGGGGCGACCACCGCCGAGGCGGCGAACCCCGTCGTCGCGGCGGCGAAGCGCACCGCGGAGGCGCGCAGCTCGGTGTTCGACATGCAGATGAAGGTCGAGGCCGCCGGCGCGACCGTCGCCATCACCGGAAGCGGCGCGATGCGGGGCCAGGACACCGCCAAGCTGACGATGCGCACCAGCGGCGCGGGCACGACCGTCGCATTCGACATGCTGATGCTGCGCGAGGCCGGCCGCATCGTGATGTACATGCGCTCCCCGGCATTCGGCGCCTCGCTTCCCGCGGGCAAGACGTGGATGCGGCTCGATCTCGACCGCGCGGCTGCGCAGCTCGGCCTCGACTACTCGGAGCTGATCGAGACGTCCCGGACCCTCGGCCCGCTCGAGCACGGCATCGTCTCGACGACCAGGGTCGGGACGGCCGCGGTCGCGGGCAAACCGACGACGCGGTACAAGGTCGTGATCGACACCAAGCGGGCAGCGAAGGCGGTCCCCGCCTTCGCGAAGCAGCTCCGCACGATCGAGCGTGCGGGCGTCCGTCTGCCGCGCATGACGGAGGACGTCTGGGTCGGCGGCGACGGACGGATCAGACGCGTCGGCGTCGCGTTCCCGTTCGTCCAGCAGGGTGCCCGCGCGACGAGTTCGATGACCATGACCTTCCGCGCCTACGACGTGCCGGTCGCGGTCTCCGCGCCGCCGCGCGAGCAGGTCTTCGACTTCAGGTGAGCGGCTCGCCGGGCACGACGCCGCGCTCGTAGGCGATCACGTCCTCCAGGATCTCGTCCAGGGTGCGTGTCGGCGCCCAGCCGATCGCCGCCTCGATCTTGTCGATCGCCGGAACGCGGTGGAGCATGTCGTCGATCCCCGTGCCGTAGACCTGGTCGTACGGGACGTGGTGGAGCTCGGAGCTCGACCCGGTGAGCTCGAGGACGCGCGCGGCGAGCTCGGCGATCGAGATCCAGTTGCGCGAGCCGACGTTGTAGATCTCGCCGGTGGTCGCCGGCGAGTCCATCAGGCTCGCGAGGGCGCGGATCGTGTCCTGCACGTGGCAGAACGTGCGTGTCTGCGTGCCGTCGCCGTGGATCTCGAGGGGCGCGCCCGTGACCGCCGCCTGGACGAAGCGGGCCACGACCATCCCGTAACGGCCGCTCTGCCGCGGCCCGACCGTGTTGAAGAGCCGCGCGACGACGAAGTCGAGGTCGCGTTCCTGCCGGTAGGCGAGCGCAAGGTACTCGTCCATCGCCTTCGAGTCCGCGTAGAGCCATCGCTTCTGCGTCGTCGGGCCGTAGACGCGCCGCGCGTCCTCGTGGAGCGGATCGGCGCTCCGGTGGTCGCCGTAGACCTCGGAGGTCGAGGCGACGAGCACCCGCCGGCCGAAGCGTGCGCAGTGGTCGAGGACGATCTCGGAGCCTTCGAGGTTCGTGACGATCGTGTGGACGGGCTGCTCGACGATGAGCCGGGGCCCGACCGCGGCAGCGAGGTGGTACACGACGTCCACCTTGTTCACGAGCTCGTTGACGACCGTGGGGGAGAGCATCGTGTCGACGACGAGATGGAACTCCGGCCGGTCGCGGAGGTGGGCGACGTTGTCGGCCGAGCCGGTCGACAGGTCGTCGAGGGCCCAGACCTCGCTCCCTTCGTCGAGCAGGAGCTCGCAGAGGTGCGAGCCGATGAACCCGGCGCCGCCGGTGACGAGGGCTTTCCCGGCCACGAGCGGGCAGCGTACAGCGCGTTCGGACCGGCCTGCAGCGACGACGGAAGCGTGCGGTACGATCAGTAATGCCTTCGACCCGGAGCCCGCGGCACCGTTG
This sequence comes from Gaiella sp., assembly GCA_036406535.1. Taxonomy (GTDB): domain Bacteria; phylum Actinomycetota; class Thermoleophilia; order Gaiellales; family Gaiellaceae; genus Gaiella. The sequence continues at coordinate 1,104 of DASXAW010000003.1, read as the reverse complement.
GCTCCGGTTCATGGGAAAGGAGGGGTCGAGGCAACCGTGTTCGAGCGCTTCACAGAGCGGGCCAGGCAGGTCGTCGTTCTCGCCCAGGACGAAGCACGTGCGCTGAAGCACAACTACATCGGCACCGAGCACATCCTGCTCGGCCTGCTCCGCGAGGAGGAGGGTCTCGCGGCGCGCGTCCTCGAGCAGCTCGACATCACGGTGGAAGAGGTGCGCGCGCAGGTCGCGCACATCGTCGGCCAGGGCGACGAGGTCACGACCGGTCAGATCCCGTTCACGCCGCGCGCGAAGAAGGTGCTCGAGCTCGCGCTGCGCGAGGCGCTCTCGCTGGGGCACAACTACATCGGCACCGAGCACATCCTGCTCGGGCTCGTCCGCGAGAACGAGGGCGTCGCCGCACGGATCCTGCTCGACTTCGACGCCGACGCGGAGAAGATCCGCAACGAGATCATCCGGATGCTGTCCGGCCCCGGCCGCCGCCAGTCCGGTCAGGCGGGCGCCGCCGGCCAGGGCGAGAAGGCGAAGAACTCGAAGCTCCTCGACCAGTTCGGGCGCAACCTCACCAAGCAGGCGACCGAGGGCAAGCTCGACCCGGTCGTCGGCCGACAGCTCGAGATCGAGCGCGTGATGCAGATCCTCTCGCGCCGCCAGAAGAACAACCCGGTGCTGATCGGCGAGCCGGGCGTCGGGAAGACGGCGGTCGTCGAGGGCCTCGCTGCCCGGATCGCGTCGAACCAGGTGCCCGAGCTCCTGAAGAACAAGCAGATCTACACGCTCGACCTCGCGGCGCTCGTCGCCGGCTCGAAGTACCGCGGTGAGTTCGAGGAGCGCCTGAAGAAGGTGATGAAGGAGATCACCCAGCGCGGCGACATCATCCTGTTCATCGACGAGCTCCACAATCTCGTCGGCGCGGGCGCCGCAGAGGGCGCGATCGACGCCGCCTCGATCCTCAAGCCGGCCCTCGCGCGCGGGGAGCTGCAGACGATCGGCGCGACGACGCTCGACGAGTACCGCAAGTACCTCGAGCGCGACGCCGCGCTCGAGCGCCGCTTCCAGCAGGTGCGCGTCGAGGAGCCCTCGATCGACGAGACCGTGCAGATCCTG
>DASXAW010000002.1:0-6977 GCA_036406535.1 Gaiella sp. | reverse complement strand
CCCGGTCCCTTGATGGGGCGTGGCCAAGCGGTAAGGCAACGGGTTTTGGTCCCGTGATCCCAGGTTCGAATCCTGGCGCCCCAGCCATCGTCAACCCGTGATGCCGACGAGTCTCGCTGCAGTCGTGATGGCCGGAGGGCTCGGAACGCGCATGCGCTCCGACCTCGCGAAACACCTGCACCCGCTGCTCGGGCGCCGGATGGTCGACTGGGTGCTCGCAGCGGCCGCGCCGCTCGCGCCCGACCCCCTCGTCGTCGTGGCCTCCGCCGAGACGGCGGACGCGTTCGACGGGCGGCGGGTGGCGATCCAGCCGCAGCCGCTCGGCACCGGGGACGCCGTGCGTGCCGCACGCGACGCAGTGGGCGACGCGGAGTCGGTCCTCGTCCTTTCCGGGGACACGCCGCTCCTCACCTCCGACTGCCTCGCCGGGCTCCTGGACGCCCATCGGGCGGCGGACGCGGCGGCGACCGTCCTCTCGTTCGTGCCGGAGGATCCGCGCAGCTACGGCCGCATCGTGCGCGACGCAGACGGGCGTCTGGTGTCGATCGTCGAGGCGGCCGACGCGACGCCCGAGCAGCTCGCGCTCGACGAGGTCAACTCGTCGATCTACGTGTTCCGCGGCGAGGCGCTCTGGCCGGCTCTCGAGCGGCTCACGGCCCAGAACGCGCAGGGCGAGCTGTACCTCACCGATGCGGTGCGAGGGATCGGCGACTCGGGAGCGACACTCGCCGTCCACCTCGCACCGGACCCGGCCGAGACGGAGGGGGTCAACACGCGCGTCGAGCTCGCCGCCGCCACCGCGATTCTCCGCGACCGCATCAACACGGCACACATGCTCGCCGGCGTCACGATCGTCGACCCCACGGCGACCTGGATCGAGCCCACCGTGACGCTCGAGCCCGACGCGATCGTCCACCCGTTCACCGTCCTCCGGGGCGACACGGCCGTCTCGACGGGCGCCGAGATCGGCCCCCACGTCGTCGCCGTCGACGCGGCGATCGGGCCCGGCGCGCTCGTCGGACCGTTCTGTTACCTTCGCCCCGGCACTGTGCTCGGCGCATCCTCCAAGGCAGGCACGTTCGTCGAGCTGAAGAACACGTCGCTCGGCGAGGGCACGAAGGTGCCGCACCTCTCGTACATGGGTGACGCCGAGATCGGGGACCGGACGAACGTCGGTGCAGGCTCGATCACCGTCAACCTTCCCCACGGCGGAGGGCCGAAGCAGCGGACGGAGATCGGGCGTGACGTCAGGGTCGGTGTGGACACTGTCCTCGTTGCACCGGTCACTCTCGGAGACGACGCGTGGACGGCCGCAGGCACGGTCGTAACGGACGACGTCCCCGAGAACGCCCTCGTGGGGTTCCCGCCCAGGCAGGTCGTGAAGGAGGGGCGCGGTGGACGCAGGGACGATTGAGCAGGCGCTACCCGGCCTCGATCATGCCTCCGTGGAGCCGTCGTTGAAGCCCGGCCACGCGATCCCGCTGACGCCGCAGAAGCGGCTGATGGTCTTCTCGGGCCGGTCCCACCCGGCGCTCGCCGAGCGGATCGCGGAGCGGCTCGGCGTCGACCTCGGCGAGATCGAGCTGAAGACCTTCGCGAACGGCGAGACCTACTGCCGCTACTGCGAGTCGATCCGCGGCGCGGATGTCTTCCTCGTCCAGACCGGGAGTCCCCCCGTCGACCAGCACCTGATGGAGCTGCTGCTGATGATCCAGGCGGCCAGGCTCGCGTCGGCGAAGCGGATCACCGCGGTGATCCCGTGGTTCCCGTACTCGCGCCAGGACCGCAAGGCGAAGCCCCGCGAGCCGATCTCCGGCCGGCTCGTCGCCGACATGCTCCAGCTCGCCGGGGTCGACCGCCTGCTGACCATGGATCTCCACGCAGGTCAGATCCAGGGGTTCTTCACGATTCCCGTCGACCACATGACGGCCCAGCAGCTGTTCGCGCGGCACTTCCGCGACCTCGGGTTCCACGGCGAAGGCGTCGTCTCGGTCGCCCCCGACGCCGGGCGGGCGAAGGTGGCTGTGCGCTTCGCGGAGATGCTCGACGCCGAGTTCGCGGTCATGCACAAGACGCGGCCCGCACACGAGCAGTCGGCGGTGACCGAGGTGACCGGCCGGGTTCGCGACCGGGTCTGCATCGTCGGCGACGACGTGACCACCACGGGCGGAACGCTGATCGCCGGCGCGCGGGCGCTTCGCGAGCACGGCGCGCGCGAGGTCTGGGTCTACGTCACGCACGCGCTTCTCAGCCGCGAAGGGCTCGAGCACCTCGCCGCCGCGGAGGACATCACCGGGATCGTGGTCACGGACACGGTGCCGATCGATCCGCGCGAGGCGCCGGAGAACCTGACCGTGCTGACCGTCTCGTCGCTACTCGCGGAGACGATCATGAACGTCTTCTCCGACGACTCGGTCTCGGCGATCTTCGGCGGCGAGAACCAGCTCTTCTGAAGAGGGGCGCGGGCACGAGCCCACGCCGTTTCGCTCCCCGACCTTCCACCGCCGCCCGGAGCGCGAGCTACCGCCGCGAGTTGCAACTCCGCCGAGCAGCACCGCGATCGGCACCGTCGCGACCCCGTTGGGACTCCTCTGCGGGCGCACCGACGCCCGCCTCCCCCCGGCGGCTCCGGTGCCTTACCGAGCGACCCTCAGCCCCCCAACGGACCCAGTCTCGGTGGCGCCGAAATCTACGCCTCTTTGGGGCGAAGTCAAGTCTTTAGAGCGTCCGGTTTGCCGCAGACTGCGAGGCCCAAGGCCCGCCTAGCTCATCGCTCGATTCGTCGTCGAAGGAGAGTGGCGGGGCCTGCCGGCCAGGGTAGGGTCAGGCCGCTCTGGTCGGCAGCCCCGTCCGACAACTCTGGTCCTGCCGGCTGCGCGGCTCGAGCCCGCGCGTCCTATGCCGCTATGACAGTTGCCGGCGCGGGGTCGACGGAGCCCGCGCGCTTGTTCCCGTTGGGCAAGAGATCCTGGGTGTCGAGCGCGGCCCCCATCCGATACGCGCCGATGAGCCCCAGAACGTTGTGGCTCAGCTCGTCGTTCTCGGGCGCGACTTCCTCGCTCGCCACGGATCCTTCGCTGTCCTGACTTCCAAGATGGTGCGATGTGGATGACATGACCGCTCCCCCTCTCTGCATGGCAGCGTAGTAACCCGGTAGGGGGATGCAATCCCTCGGACGAGCGATGACCCTTCGGTCAGCGGTATTCGCCGGACGTGCGACGAACCAGCTCTTCCGGACACGCCTCTGGTGCTCCCGCACCGAGGCCGCTCTCCTCGGGCGGCCTCGGCACCCCCAGGAGCGGCCCCCAAGCCCCCCATGCCGTCTCCTTGCCGGGGAGAGTACGCCGTTGCGAACCGAAATCCAATGGCCGCGGTGGGTTGTTGCAGCCGGGCGGCTCCCTCGCACGAGCGTCTCGCCCTGGAGCCCCGCGGGCGATGGCCACGGTGCGGTGGTGCGGCGGTCGGGGGATGCCATCGGCCGACGTTGGATCGCCGGGAAGTTCGGCGTATGGAAGCAGCGACCCCGCACGACGCACGCGCGCAAAGAGGCCGAGGACGAGAACGAACGGCGCGATCGACGGGACCCGTCCCGGACTCGGCGCATACGCTGATCCGATCGCAGGTCACGACGCTTTCGGTTCGTGAGTCAGGCGCTCGTCCGCTGGTCCGCCGTCTCGGCCGGGGTCGTGGCGCTGACGGTCGTGCTCGACCGGGTCGGTGCGCCGACACCGCCGCTCTTCGCCGGCTTCGCCGCGGGCATCGCGTTCGCGCTGATCGCGAGGTGGCACCTCGACCTCCCGCGACCGGCGACGGTGCTCTCGCAGGCGGTGATCGGCGTCACCGTGGGCGGCTACCTCCACTCGTCGACGCTGAGCGAGGTCGCGTCGAACGGCGTCGCCGTGCTCCTCGTCTGCGTGACGACCCTCGCGCTCAGCGTGGTCTTCGGGCTGCTCCTGTCGAAGCTGAGGCCCGTCGACCAGGCCACCTCGTCGTTCGGGATGATCGCGGGAGGCGCGGCGGGGATCATCTCGATCAGCCGCGAGCTCGGCGCCGACGAGCGCCTCGTCGCCGTCCTCCAGTACACGCGCGTCCTGATCATCGTCGCGCTCACCCCGCTTGTCGCGACGGTCGGCTTCGGTATCGAGTCGTCGCCTCACTCGCCCGCCGGGGGAGGCACGGGCTGGCTCACGGGCATCGGGCTCGTGGCGCTGTGCACGGCGATCGGTCTGCCGCTGGCGCGGCTCGTGCGGCTGCCGGCCGGCGGTCTGCTGGGGCCGATGCTCGTCGCGGCCGTGTTCGCGCTCTCCGGCACGTCGCTGACCCTGGGGGCGTCCGAGCCGGTGGTGCTCGTGGCGTTCGCCCTCGTCGGGCTCGAGGTCGGCCTACGCTTCACTCCCGCGAGCCTGAGGCAGGCGGGCGCGCTGCTCCCCGCGGCGGTCGCGATGATCCTCGCCCTGCTCGCGGCGTGTGCCGCGCTGGGGATCGTGCTCGCGTCGATTGCGAACGTCAGCCGACTCGACGGCTACCTCGCGACGACGCCCGGCGGCCTGTCGGCCGTGCTCGCGCTGTCGGTGGGCAGCCGCACGAACACGACCTTCATTCTCTCGGTGCAGCTGATCAGGACCTTCGTGATGCTCCTCGCCGCGCCGCCGTTGGCGCGCTGGATCGCACGCAGGTGGGGACGCGACCTCTCCGAGAGACCCGAGCCGCGCCCGCTCTGAGGCCTACGGCGAGACGCCGAGGAGGTCGTCCAGGATCGTGCCGAAGCGGAGCACGAGCGACAGGTGGCCCTCGTCGGCGAGGATCCTCGCCCGCGCTCCGGGCACATGGCCCGCGAGCCACTCGCCGTGCGTCGTCGGAACCATGGCGTCGTGGCGGCCGTGCCACACGGTCACCGGCACGGTGATCCCGTCGAGCGCGAAGCCCCAGTCGCGGGCGAAAGCGAGATCGTCGTCGAGCCAGCCCCACGGCCCGGTGGAGGTCGCCGCGCGGTTCGTCTCGGCGAGGAACTCCGCGAACTCCCCGGTGAGGGCATCGCGGTCGACGTCCGTCAGCAGACCGCCGAGGCCGGTCGCGAGCGTCTCGGCGGTCACGTCGACCCTGTCCGCGACCAGCGGTTCGAGGAATCGGAGCAACACTTCCGGGCCTTCCGCGGCCGCGCCGAACTCGTCGAGGTTCTCCTCGGCCATGCCGTCGAGCCACGCGAGGCCCTCGGCGTCCCATGGAGCGACGCCCGCGAGCGTGCCCGCAGCTTCCACGCGGCCGGGCAGCAGCGCGGCGCTGGCCAGCGCGTGCGGGCCTCCGCCGGACCAGCCGATCGTGCGGACGCGGTCGAGCGAGAGCGCGCCGAGCAAAGCGTCGACGTCCGCGGCGCAGTCCGCCACCGATCGGCCCGCAAGCCTCGTCGAGCCCGCGTAGCCGGGCCGCGAATACGTGACGAAGCGACAGCCGCGCGCGATGGTGGCGTCGACGAGCGGCGCGAAGGGCGTCGCGGCCGACGGTGTTCCGCCGTGGAGCAACACGGTCGGCGCACCGGCGTCTCCTGCGGCCCAGCCTTCGAGGCGTCGCCCGTCGGGCCCGTCGACGGTGAAGGTGCCCTCCGGCACGGCGCGAGCGTACTGGACGACGGGCCTCCGCTACCATGGTGCGCCGATGTCGAGCGAGCGCGTCACGCTTCAGGTCACCGAGCGCGGGGCCGACCAGGTCGGCTCACGGCGCGTCCGGCGCCTCCGGAAGGAGGGCATGGTCCCGGGCGTCCTCTACGGGAAGGGGCACTCACGTGCGATCGTCGTCGGCGAGCGAGAGCTTCGCGCGGCGCTGACCGGCCCGTCGGGGCTGCACGCGATCCTCGACGTCGTGATCGAGGGCCAGAAGACCCCGCACCACGCGGTTCTCAAGCAGTACCAGCAGCATCCGATCCGGGGCACGCTCACCCACGTCGACTTCCACGAGGTGCGGCTCGACCAGCCCATCCAGGCGACGGTCACGATCCAGCTCGTCGGGGAATCGCCCGGCGCGAAGCAGGGCGGCGTCGTCCAGCAGGTCACGCGCGAGATCCGCGTCGAAGCCCTGCCGACCGCGATCCCCGAGCACATCGAGGCCGACATGTCGTCGCTCGAGGTCGGTGCGACGCTGCGCGTCGCCGATCTCGAGGCGATCGAGGGCGTCGCGTTCCTGGACGATCCCGAGACGGTGCTCGCGAACTGCTCGATGCCCCGCGGCATCGCCGAGCTCGAGGAGGAAGAGGCCGCCGAGGGCGAGGAAGGCGAGGAGGGAGTCGAGGGCGCCGAGGGCGAGCCGAGCGCCGAGGCCTCCGGCGACGAGGGCTCGGAGAGCGGCACGGAGTGATCCGTGCGCCTCTTCCGCCGGGAAGAGGTCGGTGCGTCTGTGGATCTGCTGGTGGCGGGCCTGGGCAACCCCGGCCCGGAGCATGCGCGTGACCGTCACAACGTCGGCTGGATGGTCGTCGACGAGCTGGCGCGGCGCCACGGTGGCTCGTTCAAGGGGAAGTTCCGCGGCCGGCTCGCCGACGTGCGGCTCGGCGAGGCGAAGCTCGCGCTCCTGAAGCCCGAGACGTACATGAACGAGTCCGGCGCCTCGATCCAGTCCGCGGCTGCCTTCTACAAGCTGCGGCCGGGGCAGGTGTTGGTCGTACACGACGACGTCGACTTCGAGACCGCCCGCCTCCAGGCACGCCTCGGCGGCGGGCTCGCCGGGCACAACGGCCTGCGCTCGATCGCGCAGGCGCTCGGGACGCAGGATTTCCTGCGCCTGCGGATCGGTGTGGGGAGGCCCGGGCGCGGAGATCGCCGGCCGGTGGCCGACTACGTGCTGTCGCCGTTCCAGGACGAGGTCGACGCCGACGCGCTGATCGCGCGTGCGACGGACGCGGTCGAGTCGATAGCGCACGACGGTCTCGACGCCGCGCAAGCCCGGTTCAACTGAGGACGAACCGGCCCACTCTCGACACGCTCCGG
>DASXAW010000001.1:0-12970 GCA_036406535.1 Gaiella sp. | reverse complement strand
GGCGTACTCCGTGATCTTGAAGAACCACTGCGTCAGGTTCCGGGACTCGACCTCGGTGCCGCAGCGCTCGCAGCGCCCGTCGATCACCTGCTCGTTCGCGAGCACGGTCTGGTCCTTCGGGCACCACTTCACCGGCGCCTCGCGGCGGTACGCCAGGCCCTTCTCGAAGAAGCGGAGGAAGAGCCACTGCGTCCACCGGTAGTACTCCGGCTCGGCGGTCGAGACCTCTCGCGACCAGTCGATCGCCCAGCCCATGCGCTTCATCTGGCGCCGGATCGACTCGATGTTGCGGTCCGTGATCTCGCGCGGGTGACCGCCCTCGCGGATCGCGGCGTTCTCCGCCGGCAGCCCGAAGGCGTCGTAGCCCATCGGCCGCAGCACCGTCATCCCCTGACGGCGCCGGATGTGGGTGAGGACGTCGCCCATCGTGTAGTTGAAGACGTGCCCCATGTGCAGCTCGCCCGAGGGGTACGGCAGCATCTCGAGCACGTACGTCGAGGCCGTGTCGGCCGCATTCGCCGGATCGGGGTTCGGAACCGTGAACGCCTGCTCGGCCGCCCACGCCGCCTGCCATTTCTCCTCGACCGCGCTCGGGTCGTACCGCTCGTGCTCTGACTGATCCATCGGCCCTTCGCTCGCTCCCGGATATGAAAAAGCCTCTCGATCGAGAGGCTCAGGGGGAGTCGGCGCGGCGCTGCCGCGTTTCCTCCCTGGACTACGTGAGAAGCTGCTCCACGTGTCGAATGCTAACAGGCACGATCGGGCCGTGCTGACGCTCTTCCCTGACTCCGCAGCCCTCCGCGGCACTCGGCTCGTGGTCGGCGGGATCGAGGCGGCGTCCCTTGCCGAGCAGTACGGGACGCCGCTCGTGATGCTCTGCGAGGACACCGTTCGCTCGACCGCCCGGACGCTGCGCGAGGCGGTCGGCGACGGCAGGGTCTTCTTCGGCACGAAGGCGTTCCCGAACGTCTCGCTCCTGCGCCTTCTGCACGAGGAGGGGATCGGGGCCGACGTCGCGTCGGCGGGCGAGCTCGCCTTTGCCGGCGCGGCCGGGCTGACCGGGGGGCAGCTTGTGGTGCACGGGAACAACAAGGACGCGGCCTTCCTCGAGGCGGCGGCGCGGGCCGGAGCGCCGGTCGTGCTCGACGCGCCGGACGAGGCCAGGCTCGCGGCCGCTGCAGGCGTCGTCCAGGTGCTCGTCCGCGTGACGCTCGGGGTGGACGCCGACACGCACGAGGCGATCAGGACGGGCCACCACGGCTCGAAGTTCGGTCTTCCACCCGACCAGGCCCGTGCGGTCGTCGCGGAGGCGCTCGAGCTCGGGCTCGAGGCGATCGGCGTGCACGTCCACGTCGGCTCGCAGCTCGAGGACTTCGACGCGCAGGCGGAGACGATCGCCCGGCTCGCCTCGTTCGCCGCCGGCTGCCGCGACGAGCTCGGGTGGACCGCGCAGGTGGCCGACCTCGGAGGCGGCTTCGGGATCCGCCACCACCCGGCGGACGAGGTGCCCGACGCGGCGGAGCTCGCCGAGAGCGCGGCGAGGACCGCGCGGATCGCCTTCGTCGAGGCCGGGTTGCCGCAGCCCGAGATCTGGCTCGAGCCGGGACGCTGTCTGGTCGGGCGGGCTGGCGTGACGCTCTATCGCGTCGGGAGCGTGAAACGGCTGCCCGGTCGCACGTGGGTCGCGATCGACGGCGGCATGTCCGACAACCCCCGGCCGCAGCTCTACGGCGCCCGCTACACAGCGCTCTCGGCCGCGCGCGCCGACGAGGCGGTCGACGAGGTCGTCAGCGTCGCTGGGATGCACTGCGAGTCGGGCGACGTGCTGATCGACGACGTGGCCCTGCCGTCGCCGCGCCGAGGCGATCTCCTCGCGGTCCCGGCCACCGGGGCGTACACGCTCGCGATGGCCTCGAACTACAACGGCGTCGGCCGGCCCGCGGCCGTCCTCGTGGCGGACGGCGAGGCGAGGCTGATCCGGCGCCGCGAGACGGTCGACGACCTGCTCGGCCTCGAAGCGTGACCGACGCGCCCCTCCGCGACGCGGCCGTCCTCGTCCCGGTCTTCCGCGATGCGGACGGCGAGCTGCGGGTCGCGATCGTCGTGCGCGCCGACGACGGCGGGCTCCACGGCGGCCAGCTCGGCCTTCCGGGCGGGAAGCCCGAGCCGGGAGACGCCGACCTCCTCGCGACCGCGCTCCGCGAGGCCGAGGAAGAGGTCGGCCTCGCCCCGGACGACATCGAGCTGCTCGCCGCCCTGCCGCCGTTCGACACGCGCGCGACCGGGTGGCGCGTGCATCCCTTCCTCGGCCGCATCTCGCCCGACACGACGTGGCGGCTGCAGGAGGCGGAGGTCGTCGGCGTGCTGACGCCGTCCGTGCGCGCTCTTGCGGATCCGGCCTCGCGCGCCACCCTGCCCTTCACCTCGCGGCGCTTCACGACGCCGCTCCTCGTCGACGGGATCGACGTCGAGGGACACGTCCTCTGGGGCATGACGCTGCGTCTCTTCGACGACGTCCTTCCCCGGCTGCTCGCCGGCGAGTGGGACGTGTGAGCCGGTGACGCAGCTCAGACCGGGAGCGTGAGGCTCTCGATCTCGCTCGGGTAGTCCGTCAGGACCTCGATGCCATCCGCGGTGACGGCGACGGTGTCGGAGTGGCGGAAGCCGCCGAGCCCGGCGACGTAGACACCCGGCTCGATCGTGAACACCATCCCGGGCTCGACCACGGTCTCGTCCCCGACGTCGAGGAACGGTGCCTCGTGGTTGCGAAGACCGATCGCATGGCCCGTGTGCTGGCTCCAGGTGTCGAGGATGCCCCGTTCCTCGAAGTACGAGAGCACGGCCCGGTCGACCGCTGCGCACGTGACGCCGGGCCGCAGCATGTCGAAGGCCACCTGCTGGGCGGCGCGCATGTGCTCGAAGTGCCGGCGCATCTCGTCGGTCGAGGGGCCGACGACCATCGCGCGCTCGAGCTCCGCGTTGTATCCCCACACCGGCGCGCTCGTCTCGCTGACGAGCACGTCGCCCGCGGTGAACTCGATGTTGTGCGAAACCGCGTGCGCCCACGCGCTCCGCACGCCGATCTGGCCTCTGTAGCCGGCGCTCGCGGCGTCCGTCGAGGAGAGCTGACCGTCGTAGTCGGGTCCGAGCGCGTCGAGCATCGCGAGGCTCGCCTCGTAGCCGGCGCGGAGCCCCGCCTGCGCCTCCGTCACGCCGGGGCGCGTGTACGTCTGGAGCAGATGGTGGGCATGCGCACACCAGCGCCCGCTCTCGCGGATCAGCTCGAGCTCGGCCTCGCTCTTGCGCGCCATCAGCTCCTCGAGCGGGCCCGCCAACGGGACGATCGTGGCGCCCGTGACGGTCGACAGCGCGGGGCCCGCGTACCCGAGGATGCCGGGATAGCCGTCCTGGTCCGCGGCGATCGTGCCGGCGATGCCCATCTCTGCGAGCACACGCGCGAGGATCCGCATCGGGTGCTCCTCACCGGGGTACTCGGGGTAGGAGGCGACGTGTGTGAAGGCGGCTTCCTCCTCGACACGCGCGACCTCGAACTCGGGCACGAACGCCGCGGTCTCGCCACCGGCGCTCTCGATGTAGGCCACGGGACGCTCGGTGGCCAGGAACGAGAACCGCGTGAGGTACTGGACATAGCTCTGGTCGAAGACCACGAATCCGGACGGGTTGTGGTCGGCGACGAGCGCGCGCAGGCGCTCCCCTCTCTCACGGAGCTCGTCGGTGGAGATACCGCCCGCGACGACGATGGACGCGACGATAATCGGCCCGGGTATCGGCGCGCTCCGGTGAGGGCCTGCAGCGCGGGAGGGCGCGCCGCCATTGGCCCCGCAAGAGCCGCGCGGCCGTGACGAAGCCGGCGCGAAGGTGGCACACTCCCGTCGTCGACCGAGCGATAGCCTGAACTCAGGGACACCTGGGGTGCCCCTGGGGGCCGTTGGGGCCTGGTCGCGACCCCCGCTGATTCGATGCTACGCGGTTCGAGTCCGCCCGACCGTGGTAGGTATCCCGTATGACCGAGATCCTTCTCTTCCACCACGCGCAGGGCCGCACACCCGGCGTGCTCGCGTTCGCGGACGACCTCCGGGACGCGGGGCACGTCGTCCATACACCCGAGCTGTACGACGGGAAGACCTTCGACGATCTCGAGCAGGGCATCGGCTACGCGAAGCAGGTCGGCTTCGACACGATCGCCGAGCGCGGCAGGCTCGCCGCCGCGGAGTTTCCGAACGAGCTGGTCTACGCAGGCTTCTCGCTCGGCGTCATGCCTGCGCAGGAGCTCGCGCAGACGCGTCGAGGCGCGAAGGGCGCGTTGTTCTTCAGCGCGGCGCTGCCCGCATCCGAGTTCGGCGACGGGTGGCCACAGGAGCTTCCGGTGCAGATCCACATGATGGAAGACGACGAATGGGTGGACGAGGACCTGCCTGCCGCCCGAGAGCTGGTCGAGAACGCGGACCGGGGTGAGCTGTTCCTCTACCCGGGCGACCGCCACCTGTTCGCGGACCCGAGCCTCCCGGACTACGACGAGGCGGCGGCGACGAAGCTCAAGGAGCGCGTCCTCTCCTTCCTCGAGAAGGTCGGCTGACTCGCCTACCTCTTCCGGACGCCCGTCACCAGGATGTAGCGGCGCTCCATGCTGATCATGTCGCCGTCGCGGTGCTTCTCGAAGACGGCCGTCATCGTCTCGTCCAACTCCGTGCGCCGTTCGTCGTCGAGCGAGTTCCAGAGGACGTGTGACGGACCGTAGCTCGACCGGAACAGCTCCCACATCCCCGCGGGATCGTCGTCGTCGTGCCGCGTGTCGAGCTCCTCGAAGGAGAGCGCGAACGCGTCGCCGAGCATCTCCTCGACGTAGGCCTCCTCGCCCCACTGGAACGGGGAGCCGGCACCCTCCGGCGGGGGCGGCATGAACTTCGACATGCCCTCGAAGATGTCCCCCACGCCGCTGTCCCGCCGCCATGCGGTCAGCCCGAGGCGCCCTCCGGGCCTGCACACGCGCGCGAGCTCCGACGAGACGCGGGCGTGGTCGGGCGCAAAGATCACGCCCACGGACGACGACACGACGTCGAAGGAGGCGTCGGCGTAGGGGAGCGCCTGGCAGTCCGCGACCTCGAGGGTCAGATCGAGCCCGAGCTCGCTCGCGCTGCGCTGCGCCGTCTCGATCAGCGCCGGCGAGAGATCGGAGCCGGTGACGATCGCACCCGCCCGGGCGGCGTGGAACGCCACGTCCCCGGTGCCGCATGCGAGATCGAGCCAGCGCTCGCCCGGCTGCGGCGCGAGACGCTCGGCCAGCGCGACGTGCATCTCGGTGATGACCGCGGCGATCCGCTCGAACGGTGCCGAGCCCCAGACCTGCGCATGTCTCGTCGTCAGCTCCTCGAACGCCACCTCGATCCTCCTTCGCGACGGGGCGCTGAGTATGTGCACCCTTCGGAGAAAGGGTCAAGCCGTTCGCCCGAACCGCCCCGGAGACCGGTGGGTACCGTCGAGCGAGCCTTCGGAGACGACAAAGGAGGTACGCACGTGACCGACGTGTATCCGCTCGCGCAGGTCAACCTCGTCGTATCGGATCTCGAGCGGAGCCGAGCGTTCTACGGTCGCTTTGGTTGGCAAATTCCGGACGATGGGTGACTCCGCCCTGATCGCCGATGCAGGCGGAGTGCTGATCTCCCTCCATCTGCCCGACTTCGTCCGGACGTGGAACGAGGGGTACGACGGCGGCACCGGAGGTGCGACGCGGTCGACGTCGACGTCCCCGATCGCGAGACGGTCGACCGGCTCCATGCCGACCTCACGGGCGCGGGACACCCGTCGCGACAACAACCGGTCGACGCCTTCTTCGGCCCTCGCTATGCGATCGTCGAGGACCCGGACGGCAACCTCGTCGGCCTGAAGAGCCCACGCTGAGGCCGCCGTCCGTCGCCGGCGCCACGCGGCAAGGTGAGCCGCTCAAGCCCGAGACGTGCCCGCACGCTCGGGCCTACGAGGCCGGCTCGACCACCTTCGCAACGACCCAGCGGTGCTTGCCGATCTTGCGGTCGCGGACGAACCCGAGCCTCTCGTACGTCGACAGGGCGCCGTTGAAGAGAAAACCGGGAGGAACGGAGTCTGCGTCCTCCGGGTAGCCCTCCACCCTCCCGCCGCCGAGATCCGCGATGAGGTCGAGCGCACCCCCGAGCGCCGCGGTGGCGACACCTTGGCGCCGGTGCCCCTTGCCGACGAAGTTGCACGCGATCCGCCAGTCCGGTAATACCGACCCGCCCTTCTCGTACGCAACGCGGCTCTTGATCTTCGGTACCTCCTCGGGTGCGCCGAACTGACACCACCCCATGCAGTCGCCCCCGTCGAAGACAAGCGCTGCGTGCGCGGTCCCTGCCCGGACACGGGCGAGCTTCCGTTCGCGGTTGAGGGCCGGTGTCGTTCCCTTTCCGACTCCCTCCGGGTGGAACCCCATGCACCAGCAGCCGCCGAAGACGCCGTTGTTGCGCTCCACCAGCGCCGCGAACGCGTCCCAGGTCGATTTGTCGAGAGCCTTGATGGTGTACGCCGGTTCGGCCACGGGCGCAGGCTAACCGCATGCGACTGTTGTCGGCGGTGGGCGGGGCTAGCTCTCGTCGTGCTGGGCCGTGCCCTCGACCGGCGGTATCCAGCTCTCGCGCCGCTTGACCCAGATCTCGGCTTCGGGCTTCAGCTCGAAAGGCGCCTCGTCCAGGCTTCCGAGCCGAATCTCGACGAGCGCGTCGCCGGGGTCCGCCGTATCGATGAGCCGCGACCCGCAGCGGGGGCAGAAGTGGCGACCGTCGTAGCTCGAGGTCTCGCCGCGCATCTCGAACGCCTCGAACGGCCAGTGCGCATACACGGTGAACGCACTGCCCGACTCCTTTCTGCAGTCCGCGCAGTGGCAACGCCGGACCTGGACAGGCTCACCGCGAACGCTGTAGCGGACCGCCCCGCAGAGACATCCGCCGGTGCGCACTCGTGGCTCCACCCGCGCAGATGCTACGCAGCCCCGCGGTGGACGGGTCCTTGCCCCCGTCCACGAACCCGCTACCCACCCACGTGGCGGCGCCGGAGCTCCTCCTCGACCGCCGAGGGCTGGAGCCCGCGAGCGGCGAGCAGCACGTAGGAGTGGAACCAGAGGTCCGCGAGCTCTTCGACGAGCCGCTCGTCCGACTCGCCCACCGCGGCCAGCGCCGTCTCGACGCCCTCCTCCCCCACCTTCCGGGCGGCAGCCGCGGGCCCGTCGGCGAGGAGTCCCGCGACGTACGACCCCGCGGGCCGCGTCGCGGCCCGCTGGGCCACGACACGCCAGAGCCACGGCGCGAAGCACGACTCGGCCCCGGTATGACAGGCGGGGCCGCGAGGGCGGACACGGTAGAGCAGCGCGTCGCCGTCGCAGTCGTCGCGGATCTCCTCGACGGCCATGGTGTTCCCGGACGTGGCGCCCTTGTGCCAGAGCTCCTTGCGCGAGCGGCTCCAGAACCAGGCCTCACCGGTCTCACGAGTTCGACGGAGTGCCTCCTCGTCCGCGTACGCGAGCATCAGCACACGCCCGGTGTCGACGTCCTGGACGATCACCGGCGTCAGCGCCGCATCGGCCATCCCGCCTCCTCCAGCTCGGCCTTCAGCTCCGGCAGCCGCCCGGGGCGCTCGTGGACGATCGACGCGACGAGCGCAGCCTGTGCGCCGGCGCCGAACGCCGCGGCGAGGTGCTCGCCGCGACCGGCGCCGCCCGACGCGATCACCGGGACCTCCACCGCGTCCGCCACGGCGCCCGTGAGCTCGAGGTCGTATCCCGTGCGCGTCCCGTCGGCGTCGATCGAGGTGAGCAGGATCTCCCCCGCTCCCCGCTCGACCGCCTCGCGGGCCCAGTCGACGGCGTCGCGCCCCCGTGGCTCGCGGCCCGCATGCGTGACGACCTCGCCGGCGCGGGCGTCGATCGCGCAGACGACCGCCTGCGCACCGAACTCCGCGGCGAGGGACGTGAGGATCTCCGGCTCGTCGAACGCGGCGCGGTTGACCGCCACTTTGTCGGCGCCCGCCAGCAGGAGGTCGCGCGCGTCGTCGACCCCCGTGACCCCTCCGCCTGCGGTGAACGGGATCGTCAGCTCCTCGGCCGCCCGCCCGATCATGTCGAGGATCGGGCCGCGCCCCTCGAGCGTCGCGGTGATGTCGAGGAAGACGAGCTCGTCCGCCCCGAGCTCCGAGTAGCGGCCGGCCAGCTCGACGGGGTCACCCATCTCGCGAAGGTTCTGGAAGTTGACACCCTTCACGACGCGGCCGTGCGCGACGTCGAGGCACGGGATCACGCGCTTCTTGACCATCGCAGGAGGTTCTCGAGCACCCGGGCGCCTGCCGCGCCGCTGCGCTCGGGGTGGAACTGGACTCCGGCAAGCGCATCTCGCTCGACCGCCGCGACGACGGGGCCGTCGTGCTCGACCGTCGCTGCGGTGACGGCATCGTCGGCGGGGTCGACGGCGAAGCTGTGCGCGAAGTAGACGTCGCGGCCGGCGACGCCGTCGAGCAGCGCGGTCGGCCTCGTCGGCCGGAGGGTGTTCCAGCCCATGTGCGGCACGACCTTCGCGCGGAGCCGCGGGACGGTGCCCTCGAGGAGCCCGAGTCCGCGGCCTCCCTCCTCGCTCTCGCCGAAGAAGAGCTGCATCCCGACGCACACGCCCGCCACGGGGCGCCCTGCGGCGATCCGCTCGCGGAGCGCGTCGTCGAGTCCGTTCCGCCGGAGCCCGGCAGCCGCGCTCCCGACGTGTCCGACGCCCGCGATCAGCGCGAGCGGCGCGCCCGCCACGAGCGCGCGGTCCGTCGTCACGACCGGGTCGGCGCCCGCGCGCGTGAGCGCGGACGAGAGCGAGCGGAGGTTTCCCGCGCCGTAGTCGGCGAGCACGACCTTCACGCGACGCCCTTCGTCGAGCGGATCCCCGCGCCGCCCGGGGCGACGGCCTGGCGGAGCGCCTGCCCGAGAGCCTTGAACCCAGCCTCGGCGACGTGGTGGTCGTCGGCGCCGCTCGACTCGACGTGCACCGTGCAGCCGGCCTCGATCGCGAAGCGCTCCAGCGCGTGGCCGAGGAGCGACACGGCGAGCGCGCCGACGCGCTCGCCCGTGAAGCTCAGCGCGATCTCGGCGTGCGCCCTGCGGACGAGGTCGACCGCCGCCGACGCGCGCGCCTCGTCCATGGGAACGATCGCCGAGCCGTAGCGCGCGACGCCTTCCCGCGTGCCGAGCGCCTGCGAGAGCGCGGTGCCGAAGGCGGCGAGCACGTCCTCGACCGTGTGGTGCTCGTCCACGGCGAGATCGCCGCCGGCCGCGAGCTCCAGGTCGAACGACGCATGGAACGCCAGCAGCGTCAAGAGGTGGTCGAGGAAGCCGAGCCCCGTCTCGACCCTCGTGCGGCCGCTTCCGTCGAGATCGAGCGTCAGGCGCAGCGCCGTCTCCGTCGTGGTCCGGAGGACCGTCGCCTCGCGGCCCGGCGCAGGCCCGGGCTCCGCGCCGAGCGCACGCAGGAGCACGTCGTTCTCCGACGGGCGGCGGACCGAGACGCGGATCCCCTCGGGGAACGCGCGCACGACGATCCCCTGCGCCTCGAGACGTTCGGCGAGCGGCTCGTCGGTGCGGACGAAGACGAAGTTCGTCGCGGTCGCCGGGCAGTCGTACCCGGCGGCGAGGAGCGCGATGCGCAGCCGCTCACGTTCCTCGAGGGTGGTCTCGACGTCGCCGAGACGGGGCTTCCGCAACGCGGCGGCGGCGATCGCAGCGGCTGGCCCGGAGATCGGCGCGGGGGCTCGTCGCTCGTCCAGCAGCGCGGCGGTCTCCGGATGCGCGAGCGCGAAGCCGACGCGGAGCGACGCGAGGCCGAAGGCCTTCGACAGCGTGCGCAGCACGACGAGGTTCGGCAGCTTCTCCACCCATGGGGCGCACGACGTCCCGCCGTATTCGACGTACGCCTCGTCGACGACCACGATGGTCTCCGGCGCGCGATGCGCCAGCTCGACGATCTCCTCGGGCGCCGTCGTCTCTCCGGTCGGGTTGTTCGGGTTGCAGACCCACCGGACCGTCGCCTCCTCGTCCGGGCCGACCACCTCGGCGCCGGCGAGCGTCGTCGCGATCCGGTAGAGCGCATACGTCGGCGGGTCGATCGCCGCTCGCGCCCCCAGCCCGAGGAAGACCCGTGCGACGAGGAGGATCAGGTCGTCGGCGCCCGCGCCGACGACGACGTTCTCCGGGGCGCGGCCGGCGTACGACGCGGCCGCCTCTCGGAGCGCGCGGTACGTCCCGTCGGGGTAGTCGTTGAGCCGCCCCATGCTCTCGGCGAGCGGCACCTGCGGAACGCCCGGGAGCGGCGGCGTGTTCTGGTCGAACTTCAGCACTGCCTCCCGCTCGACGCCGTGCCGCGCGGCGACCTCGTCGATCGACGCGGCCCAGCGGTAGGGCGCGAAGCCGTCGGCGACGGGCCGCGCGAGCGATCGCACGCTCGCCCGGGCGGTGCTCATGCCGCCGCCTCCGCGTGCCGAGGCAGGCCCTCGGCCCGCGCGAGCGGCACGACGACCTCGGCTGCGCGCCGTGCACCCTCGGCTGTCGCCGTGACCACCTGGACGGGCTTCATGTACGCCTCGAGCCCGAGACCGCCCGTCGAGCGCGCGAGCCCGCCGGTCGGCAGGACGTGCGTCGCCCCGGCGGCGTAGTCGCCGACGACCGACGAGCACCCGACGAACACGGTGCCCGCGTTCCGGATCCGACCGACGACGTCGTCGGGTGCGGCGACGTGCAGCTCGAGATGCTCCGGCGCGTACTCCTCGGCACGTCGGACCGCCTCGTCGAGCGAGAGGACCCGCTCGACCCGGATATTCCTGTGATTCGACACGAGCGTCTCGACCCGCGCGGCGAGCGCGTCGTCGTCGGTCAGCAGGAGCGCCTCGCTGTCGTCGCCGTGCTCCGCCTGCGCGAGCAGGCCCGAGGCAACCCGCGCTGGATCCGCGCTCGCGTCCGCGATCGAGACCACCTCGCTCGGGCCGGCGGGGAGGTCGATCCTGACGCGGCTCGAGACGAGGAGCTTGGCGGCGGTGACGTACGCGCTGCCGGGTCCGATCACCGCGTCGACGGCGGGGACCGACTCGGTGCCGTACGCGAGCGCGGCGACCGCCTGCGCGCCGCCGACCGCGTACAGCTCGTCGATCCCGAGCTCGCGCGCGGCGACGAGGATCGCGGTGGACGGGCTCGGCGTAACCACCGCGACCCGGCGCACGCCTGCGACGAGCGCCGGAACCGCCGTCATCACGAGCGAGGAGGGCAGCGGCGAGCGGCCGCTCGGCACGCAGAGGCCGACGGCGTCGAGCGGCAGCCAGCGGCGTTCGGAGACGATCCCGGGCGCCGCCTCGACCGCAGTGTCGGCAGGGCGCTGCGCCGCGCTGAACGCGCGAACGGCGTCGACCATCCTGCGCAGCGCGACGAGCACCTCGTCGTCGACCGTCGCCTCGGCGATCGCCTCCGCCGAGACGCGGAGCCCGTCGGGACGCGGGCCGTCGAGCCGCTCGGTCCATTCGACGAGCGCCTCGTCACCTCGGGATCGCACGTCGGCGACGATCGGAGCGACGGTCTCCAGCGCCTCGTCGAGCAGCGCGCCCCTCACGGGACGAGCCTCTCGACCGGTAGCACGAGGATCGACGTCCCGCCCGCATCCTTGAGGCGAGGGAGCAGCGACCAGATCTCGCCGGCGTCGACCGCAGCGTGGACGGCGATCTGTCCCTCGTCGGCGAGCTGGAGGACGGACGGCGCTCCCATCCCCGGCAGCACGGAGCGGATCGCCGGAAGATCCTCGACACGCGCGTTCAGCATCACGTAGCGCCGCCGGCGCGCCGCGACGACGCCGGAGAGCATCAGCTCGAGGCGCTCGACGAGGTCGCGCCGCTCTTCGATCGCTGCGCGACTGCCGACGAGCACCGCCTGCGAGGCGAGGAGGGTGCCGATCGGCCGCAGGCCGTTCGCGTCCATGGTCGAGCCGGTCGAGACGAGGTCGACGATCGCGTCGGCGAGCCCGAGTCGCGGCGTCGCCTCCACGGAGCCCGACACGTGCACGAGCTCGCAGCTCACGCCCCGTTCTTCCAGGAGGCGCTTGGTGGAGAGGGGGTAGGCGGTCGCGACGCGCAGGCCGTCGAGGTCCGCGAGCTCGCTCTGCGGGGCGTCGACCGGGACGGCGGCGTCGAGCGTGCACCGCGCGAAGCCGAGCTCCGCGATCGTCTCGACCTCGACGCCTGCCTCCGCGACGAGGTTCGCGCCGGTGATGCCCAGGTCGACGACGCCGTCCTGCGCGTACTCGGGGATGTCGCTCGGCCGGACGAGCAGAAGATCGACGGGCGCGTTCGCGCACGGAACGACGAGCGACCGCTCGGTCACCTCGAACGCAAGGCCCGCGTCGGCGCAGAGCCGGAGCGACGGCTCGGCCATCCGGCCCTTCGCGGGCACTGCGAGCGTCAGCCGGCCGTTCTCGCCGGCGCGGGTGAACCCCGCGCTCACCGGGAAGCCCTTCTGCGGCGTGCGCGGTCGAGCGCGATCCGGTACCCGCCCGTCCCGTGGCGGAGCCACTGTGCGACGCGCGTCACGGTCGCGGTCGACGTGGGCACGCGCTCGGCGATCTCGACGTAGGGAAGACCCTGCTCGAGCAGAAGCGCGGTCTGCCAACGGTGCGAGAGCGCCTCGAGCTCAGGGAGCGTGCAGAGGTCGCGAAGGAACCGCTGTGCCTCGTCACGTGTCCGGAGCGACGCGACTGCGTCCGCAAGGTCGGGAAGCCCGGGGAGGGGCTCGACGGGCTGTGCAGCGGTCGTCGGAGCGCTCGATCGTGCCATTGTCAGCATGTTAGCATGCTAACGTGCTAACACGTAATTTCGAGATCATTCCCGCGATCGACGTCCTCGGGGGTCGTGCCGTGCGACTCTCGGGTGGGCGGCGTGA